>NZ_JBWKNI010000004.1:0-357945 GCF_059415485.1 Caulobacter sp. GW821-FHT10C03
CCCATCGCCAGGCCCGCCGCGCCTCCGGCCGCCATTCCCGCCAGAGCGCCGCCGGCCAGCAGGGCGCCGCCGGCCGCGGCCCCCGCGCCCACGGCCGCCCCGGCCGACAGCTGAGGCCCGCCCGCGATCAGGCCGCTGGCGATGCCCGGCGCGAAGAGGCCAAGCCCCAGCAGGCACAGCGAGGCCAGGACAACGGCCAGGGCTTCCTCGATCGTCGGCTGGGTGGAGGCGAACCCGGCGGTGAACTGGGAAAACAGCGTCGAGCCGATGCCAACCACAACCGCCAAGACCATGACCTTCACGCCCGAAGCCACGACCGCGCCCAGCACGCGCTCGGCGAGGAACGCGGTCTTGCCGAATAGGCCCCAGGGCATCAGCACAAAGCCGCACAAGGTGGTCAGCTTGAATTCGATCAACGTCACGAAGAGCTGCACCGCCAGGACGAAGAAGCTCAGAACGACGATCAGCCAGGCCAGCAACAGGACGGCGATCTGGATGAAATTCTCGAAGAAGGCGACATAGCCCATCAGGCCCGAAATGCTCTCGAGCAGCGGGCGTCCAGCGTCGATGCCGGCCTGGGCGACCCTTCCGGGCCGGAGCAGGTCGGCGGCCGAGAAGCCCGTTCCGGAAGCCTTCAGGCCAAGGCCAGCGAAGCTCTCGAAGATGATCCGGGCCAGAGCGTTCCAGTTGCCGATCAGATAGGCGAAGGCGCCGATGAAGAGGGTCTTGCGGATCAGGCGCGCGATGACGTCCTCGCCCTCGCCCAGGCTCCAGAACAGCGCCGCCAGGGTGACGTCGATGACGATCAGGGTCGTGGCGATGAACGCCACCTCGCCGCCGAGCAGTCCGAAGCCGGAGTCGATGTAGGACGTGAAAACGCCCAGGAAGCGATCGATGACGCCGGGCCCTTCCATCAGCGCTTGGCCTCCGAGCCGCTCAGGAAGCGCGTGCGCGCATCGGCCCAGGCCTTCAGGCAGGTCGGCTCTTGCGCGCCGGCCGCGCCGAGCGCCTGGCAGCGCGCCAACTCGGCCTGCTGGGCCTGGGGATGGGTGGGCGCGGCGACTACTGGCGCCGGCGGCACGACCGGCGTCTTGCGGCCGGCCTCGAGCGCGGTGACGAGAACGGCCAGGGCGGCCAGGCCGATCGCGCCCAGGCGAAACGCCAGGCGCGTGTTCATGGCTGATTGAACATCTTGGCCGCGCCAGGCTGGTAGCCTGCGCCGGGCGTCAAAAAGCGACGAAGCTGCTCGCGTGCCTGGTCCTGCGCCGCGGCGCGCTGGGCTGCTTCCAGCGTCTGGGCCCTGCTCGAGGCGGCCAGCAGGGTGATCAGATCCGACAGTTGCTGCGATTGGAGCGCCAGGAGTTGGTTGCCGGCCTGAGCCGCCTGCAAGGCCCCGCTCGCCGACTGGCTGGCGCCCACCAGAACGCTCATCTCCGAACGGGCGTCGTCGAGATTGCCCACGACGCCGGCCTGCACCTTCAGGGCGTCCTGGAAGGCCGCCACGCTGTTGGCCCAGCGCGTGCGCGCGTCGGTCACAAGATCGAGGTCGCCGGCGCTGAGGTCCGCCGGGCGATAGGCGGCCTTGAACGCCGCCTCGATATCGCTGACCCGCAGCGCCAGGCCCTTGGCCTCGTCGACCAAGGCGCGGGTGCGTTGCAGCTGGCTCTGCAGCGTCCCCAGGGCCGAGTATGGCAGCGACGTCAGGTTTCGCGCCTGGTTGACGAGCGACTGGGCTTGGTTCTGGAGGCTGGTGATCTGGTTGTTGATCTGTTGCAGCGAACGGGTCGCGGTCAGCAGGTTCTGGGCGTAGTTGGTCGGATCAAAGACCGTGAACTGCGCGAACGCGACGGCCGGGACGGCGGCCAGAACGCCGGCCGCGAGCAGCAGCCGGCGCCGAGCAAGGCGCTGGGTCATGACAGCATCTCCTGTGGCAGGGTCGAGAGAAGGTCGGCGGCCCAATCGAGCCCCCGCTCGATCAGCCAGGCTCGGGCGAAGCCATCCTGGCCGGCTTTCGCCAAGACCCGGTCCATGGCGGCGTGATCGCTCTTGGAGGAGGCCGCGGCGAAGGCCAGGGCCACTTCGCCCAGACCAAGCTCGAACAGGCGGTCTCCCACCGGCGACTGGCAGTAGTAGTCGCGCTTGGGCGTGGCCTGGGCGAGGATCTCAATCTGCCGGTCGTTGAGGCCAAAGCCCCGATAGACCTCGGCGATCTGAGGTTCCAGCGCCCGGGCGTTAGGGAGGAACAGCCGTGTAGGACAGCTTTCGATGATCGCCGGCGCGATCGTGCTGCCTTGGATGTCGGCCAAGGATTGGGTCGCGAAGACGACGCTGGCGTTCTTCTTGCGCAGGGTCTTGAGCCATTCGCGCACCTGGCCGGCGAACAGCGGGTCATCCAGCGCCAGCCAACCCTCGTCGATGATCACCAGGGTTGGCCGCCCGTCGAGCCGGCCCTCGATGCGGTGGAAAAGATAGGCCAGGACCGCAGCGGCGCCGGGCGCGCCCACGAGGCCTTCGATCTCGTAGGCTTCAAGGTCGGCAAACCCGAGACTTTCATGGTCCGCGTCGAGCAGGCGGCCGGCCGGCCCACCCAGGCAGTAGGGCGCCAGCGCCAACTTCAAAGGCGCATTCTGCAGGAGCGCGGCCAGCCCACTCAGGCTTCGCTGGTCGACGGGCGTGCTCGCCAGGGCCCCTAGGGCCGACCAAAGGTGCTGGCGACCCTCCGGATCGGGCGCCATCCCCTCCTTGGCCAATAGCGCCGTCAGCCAGTCGAGCGCCCAAGCCCGTTCGGCGGGATCGTCGACCTTCGCCAAAGGCTGCAGCGCCGGGGCGCCGTCGGTCCCCAGGTCGTGGAAGCGTCCGCCCATGCCCAGAACCGAGGCGCGGATGGAGCCGCCAAAATCGAACGTGAAGATTTGAGCGCCGGGGTAACGACGGAACGACAGGGCGAGGATGGCCAGCAGCACGGACTTGCCCGCGCCAGTCGGTCCCAAGACCAGGGCGTGACCAACGTCGCCGACGTGCAACGAAAAACGGAACGGGGTCGACCCGTCGGTGCGGGCCTGAAAAAGGGGCGGGCCGCCGAGATGAGCATCGAGGTTTGGCCCGGCCCACACCGCCGACAGCGGCATCATGTGCGCGAGGTTGACCGTCGAGATCGGCGGCTGACGGACATTGGCATAGACTTGGCCCGGCAGGCTCCCGAGCCAAGCCTCCACCGCATTGAGGGTCTCGGGGATGACGGTGAAATCCCGACCCTGGATCACCTTCTCGACCAGGCGGAGCTTATCGTTGGCGACCTTGGGATCGGCGTCCCAGACCGCGACGGTGGCCGTAACGAAGGCCTGAGCCACATCGTCCGCGCCGAGGTCCTGCAGGGCAGCGTCGGCGTCGGCGGCCTTGTTGGCCGCGTCGGTGTCGACCAGCGCCGAAGCCTCGTTGGTCATCACCTCCTTGAGAATGGCGGCGATTGACTTGCGCTTGGAAAACCACTGCCGCCGGATCCGCGAAAGCAGTTTGACCGCGTCGGTCTTGTCGAGCATCAGCGCGCGCGTCGACCACCGATAGGGAATGGCCAGACGATTGAGCTCATCCAGGATCCCCGGAAAGGTCACGCTCGGAAAGCCGATCACGCTCAGCACCCGCAGGTGTCTCTCGCCCAGGCGCGGCTCAAGGCCGCCGATCAGAGGCTCGGTCGCCAGAAGCACGTCCAGGTGCATCGGTGTCTCAGGGACCCGAACGGCCTGCCGTTGGGTGGTGACCGCACCATGCAGGAACGTCAGGGTCTCGGCGTCGTCGAGCCAGGTCGCCAGCGGCATGAAGCCTTCGATCAGCTGCAAGACCCGGTCCGTGCGAGCGATGAAGCCTTGAGCGTCCTCCCAGGCGTCCGGCCCCCGCGAGGCGCGCCCTTCGATCATCAGCGCGCCGAGACGGGAGACATCCTCGGCCGGCGGCCGCCAGACGAAGGTCAGATAGTAGCGGGACTCGAAGTGAGACCCGTGCTCGGCGAATTGCTCACGCCGTTCCAGGTCGACCAGGGCCGACGCGCGGTCGGGAAAACTGCTCCTGGCATAGCCGGGGGCCGGATCACGTCTGGCCTCGATGAATAGCGCCCAGCCCGAGCCGAGCCGGCGGAGCGCGTTGTTCAGGCGCGCGGTGGTCGCCGTCAGCTCGGCCGGAGTGGCGCTGTCGAGGTCGGGGCCGCGAAACCGTGCGGTTCGCTGAAGGCTGCCATCCTTGTTGAGCACCACGCCTTCAGCGACCAAGGCCGCCCAAGGTAGGAAGTCGGCCAAGGCCGGCGTCCGGTCGCCATAGACCTTCAGCGCCATCATCGGCCTACACCCGCAGATAGGGCGGGTAGCGCAGGTGGCGTCGTCCCACCTCGACGAACTGCACATCGTAGCGCGCGGCCCAGACGGCGAGCGCGTGCCCGACCAGCCAGACGATCAGACCGACGATCCACAGCCGCAGGCCAAGACCGATCGCCGCGGCCAACGTGCCGTTGGCGATCGCCACGGTTCGCGGCGCGCCGCCCAGCAGGATCGGCTCCAGCAACGCGCGATGCACCGTGGCATAGTAGCCGGCGGGGACCTCGGCGGACGTCATGCGATCATCGCTCCGCCGCCGAACGAGAAGAACGACAGGAAGAAGCTCGACGCCGCGAAGGCGATCGACAGACCGAACACGATCTGGATCAGCCGCCGAAAGCCGCCTGAGGTTTCGCCGAACGCCAGCGACAGACCCGTCACGATGATCACGATCACCGCCACGATCTTGGCGACCGGCCCCTCGATCGATTCCAGGATCGACTGCAGCGGCGCCTCCCAGGGCATGGAGGAGCCGGCCGCGCGCGCTGGCAGCGCGTAAAGCACACTGCCAGCTGTGAGGGCCGCGCAGCCGAGCCGGTCGAGCATCGTGCCGGCCAGCAGCCGGCGTTTGCGGCGTGCGGCCGCATGAGGCGAGGTCATTGCAGGTCTCCTGGGGGTGAGAGCACGTAGTCGCCGTCGGCGAGCGCCTCGACGGCGGCCAGATCGATCAGGCGGCGCGGTCCGTCCCGTCCCGACAGGACCGCGACGATATCGACCGTCTCGGCGATCAGGGCGCGGGGGACGACGGTGGCCGCTTCCTGGATCAGCTGTTCGAGCCGGCGTAGTGCGCCGAGCGCCGAGCCGGCGTGAATGGTGGCCACCCCGCCTGGATGACCTGTCCCCCAGGCCTTGATCAGGTCGAGCGCCTCGGGACCGCGCACTTCGCCGATGATGATCCGGTCTGGGCGCAGGCGTAGGGTGGAGCGCAGCAGCTCGGTCAGGGAGGCCACGCCCTCCTTGCTGCGCAGCGCCACGGTGTTGGCCGCGAGGCAGCGCAGTTCGATGGTGTCCTCGATCAACACGATCCGTTCGCGGCGGTCGGCCAGTTCGGCGAGCAGCGCGTTGGCCAGGGTGGTCTTGCCGCTGGAGGTGGCGCCGGCGATCAGGACGTTTCGCCGGCCAGCGATCGCGGCCTGGAGCACGGCGGCCTGCCGACTGCTCATCACCCCGGCGGCGACATAGTCGGCCAGGCGCATGGCCCGGACAGCCGGCTTACGGATGGCGAACGTCGGGGCGACGACGACGGGCGGCAGCAGGCCTTCGAAGCGTTCGCCGCCTTCCGGCAACTCGGCCGAGATTCTCGGTGAGCGCGCGTGAACCTCGGCGCCAACGTGATGAGCGACCAAACGAACGATCCGTTCGGCTTCGGCGGCGCTGAGCACCGCCTCGGTCGCGATGAGCCCCTCGCCAAGTCGGTCGACCCAGAGCCGACCGTCGGGATTGAGCATCACCTCGATAATGTCGGGCTCGCCGAGCCAGGCGGCTATAGCCGGCCCGAGCGCCGTGCGCAGCATGCGCTGGCTGCGCTGCGCGGGTTCGCTGTTGAGGAGTTGGAGCGACACTGGGGAGCCTCGGCATGGGGCGGAGGCTTTCTAGAGAAGGCTGACCTTCCGGCGACGCAACAAGCCCCTTGGGTTCGGCGTGGGCTGGCGGGCAAAGACAGGCGATGGCGTAGGCGGGCCGGGTTTGCGAGGAGGCAGAACTACGGAGAGCCTGAAAAACGCCTATGGCTCAGCTTGCGAGGCAGGGCGTTGGCCGTGATGGTAACGGCGTGGTTGAGCGAATGGATTTCACCGACAAGATAAGGGCGCTGGTCATCACCGAGCTGGCCCTGGCCAATCGCGATCCGGAGCGGATCGAGCTGGTTATCGCCCGACTGACCGAACTGCTCGGCGCGGCGCTTGTTGTGGCCCATAGGGATGATCGAAGGGCGCTCGATCAAAGATGCTCCGCGCTCGAAGGCCAGATCCATCGCGAAGCCGTTCTCAAACTTGAGATGCTCAAGGCGCTCGGCGCCGACCGATGGGACGACGAGCCTCCGGCCTAGGGATCCATCAGATCATCAACCTGGGTTCCAGCGATGTCCTGCGACAGGGTCCTGCCCTTGGCGATCCGCCGTCCGAGCGCGGCCAGGAAGTTGTCATAGCGCTCACGCCCCTTGGCCTGCTGCGCCGCCAGCGCCGCCTCGGGGAGCGCCAAGGTGTTAGCCAGCCAGAACCTGACGAAGAGCCCGATGGCTTCGTTGGCGATGAGACCTTGCTGTTCGAGACGGTCGGCCTGCCGCGACAGGCGATCTAGCCGCCGGCTGAGCGCGGCCTCGAGTTGCTCGGCGCCATCGGGCGACAGGAACGATTCAAGCGCGGCCTCGACGACCAGCGCTTGGGAAATGCGCTTGCGGAGCGCGTAGTCCGCCAAGCGGCGCGCCAAGCTGGGGGGAAGGCGGAACGTGTGCTTGCTGCGCACCCTAGAGCTCCACACCATCGTCGGGATCGAGCGCGGCCAAGCGGGCGGTCCCGGACATGCGTTTGTCGACGCGAACACTCGCGGCGTCGAGATCCGCATTGGGACCGACATCCTCGAACGCGAACTCGTCGGTGAAGGTGGGGAGCTCATTCAGGGTCGGCGCCAGTTCGAGCGTGCGGGGCGCAGGTCCCTCGCCAGCGCCTTCAACCGGGGTTGACGGTCCGGCTTCGGCCAAGCCGTCTACCGGGATCGCAAGCCTTGCCCAATCGTCACGCCGCGATTCCGCCGCGCGCCAGGGCGATGGCGGCTGGAGGATTCGTCCAGCCAGGCGCGGATCCTCGAAGTAGCGGGCCTTGTGGGCGCGAATTGGCGGCGAGCCCGCGAGCATAACCACCTCCTCGTCGGCTGGCAGCTGCATGATCTCGCCAGGCGTCAGCAGCGGCCGCGGTGACTCCGCCTTCGAGACCATCAGGTGACCAAGCCAAGGAGAAAGTCTGTGGCCAGCATAGTTGCGCATGGCTCGCTCCTCCGTGGCCGTACCCAAGGCGTCGGAGATGCGCTTGGCGGTGCGCTCGTCATTGGTGGCGAAGCACACGCGCACATGACAGTTGTCGAGAATGGCGTTGTTGGGCCCGTAGGCTCGTTCGACCTGGTTGAGGGACTGGGTGATCAAGAACGCCTTCACGCCGTAGCCGGCCATGAACGCTAGGGTGCTCTCCAAGAAATCGAGGCGGCCGAGGACGGGAAGTTCGTCCAGCATGAGCAGGAGGCGCTGCCGGGTTGAGACGCCCTGCAGGCTTTCGGTCAGTCGACGGACGATCTGGTTGAGGATCAGTCGGATCAGAGGCTTGGTGCGGCTGACATCCGAGGGCGGTACGACCAGGTACAGGGAACAGGGACCGCCATCGACCAAATCGGCGATGCGCCAGTCGCACCGCGCTGTGACCTGGGCGACGACCGGATCGCGGTAGAGGCCTAGGAAGGTCATCGCGGTGGAGAGCACGCCCGAGCGTTCGTTGTCGCTCTTATTCAAAAGCTCGCGGGCGGCGCTGGCGACGACGGGGTGCGGCCCGGCCTCGCCAAGATGCGGGGTGCGCATCATCACCGCCAAGGTCTGCTCGATGGTGCGCCTGGGATCGGAGAGGAAGGTGGCCACGCCGGCCAAAGTCTTGTCCGCTTCGGCGTAAAGCACGTGCAGAATGGCGCCGACCAGGAGAGCGTGGCTGGTTTTCTCCCAATGGCTGCGCTTGTCGAGCGAGCCTTCCGGATCAACCAGAATGTCGGCCACGTTCTGCACGTCGCGCACTTCGTTCTCGCCGCGGCGCACTTCCAGCAGCGGATTATAGGCCGACGACCGCGCATCGGTCGGATCGAACAGAAGGACACGGCCCAGTCTCGCGCGAAACCCCGCCGTCAGCGTCCAGTTCTCGCCCTTGATGTCGTGAACGATGGCCGATCCCGGCCAGGTCAGCAGACTGGGCACCACCAAGCCGACGCCTTTGCCTGACCGGGTCGGGGCGAAACAAAGAACGTGTTCTGGGCCTCCATGACGAAGGTAGCCGTCTTTATGTCGGCCAAGCATCACGCCTTGGTCGACAAGCAGCCCCGCTTTTCGGATTTCGGCGGTTGTGGCCCAGCGCGCGGTCCCGAAGGTGCCGGCCCGGCCCTGTTCTCTCGCACGCCAAACGGACAACGCGATGGCGACGACCGCCGACAGCAGCCCGCCACTCGCCGCCACGAGAGCGCCCCGCAGGAAGACGGAGGGCGCATAGGCGTCGAAGGCGAACCACCACCAGAAGAACGCCGGCGGCGAATAGACGCCGTAGTCGCCCAGTCTGAACCAGGGCGGACCAAGCTGTGGCTGATGGCCGAGTGCATCGGCGGTCAGTTGGGTCGCCGCCCAGGTCGTCGCCAGGACGATCGCGCCCACGACAACGATCGGAACCCAGAGAATTCTGGCAGGCGACATGGCCGTCTCCACACAAGCGGAGACAGACCAATTGCGTCAGGCGGCAGGGACGCCAGGGCCAAAAAGCGCCCATCGCGCCCTGGCGTGCAAAGACAGGCGATGGCGAAAGCCCGTCCTTTGACCGCGCGCCGGTGTAGCGCTAACCGATGGAGACCTTGGTCGGGGAGCCTAGCGGCATGTCCAAGCGCTCGCGCCAAAACCCTGGGAGTCCTCGCACGACTTTTCCAACTCCCCGACTAGGATGGGCAATCTTTGAATTTGAGACGGCCGGAGGCATGATCGGTTCTCAGATCGCGCCCGAGGCGTCGCGGGCTTCCGGCGGCTTCCATGCGTTCTTAAGTCGGTAGGCGTCTTCGTAGGCGAAGCTCTCAACCCTCTGTAGGCCCCACTGGGCGTAGCGCCGCTGCGAGCATGCCCGGCCCACCCATTCACGCAAGTTGGCCGCTTTCTCACTCACGTACCCGTCGTGACCTGCAAGCTTCTCCAATTCGCGGGTCAGCCTATCGATCTGACCAACCAAATCCGGCCGGGGCCGACCGCCAAAGCCGGGCTCGGTCAATTTGAGAAGTTGCTCGACGATTTCATCGTATCGGTCAGCCACGTTTGATCTCCAAAGGAAACGGCACTCGAACACTAAACTTGAGTCGTCGCGGGCACAGGCCGGGTCGGATAGCCCAGGCACAGCGGTGCTGATTGGCCACGCAATTCAGATAGACACCACGCATTGCGTGGGTGTAGGCTTGATTGCGTGGAGAAGGTCATGGCAAGCTTGGAAGCCCCGTCGTCGCAGGATATCCGACTTTTTCGCGCCCAGCTCGACATGAGCCGTGCCGAGCTTGCGAGCCGTTTGGGGGCTGGCGTGCGCACCATCGAGGACTGGGAGGCCGGGCGGCGCACCGCGCCGGTCATGCTCCGCTTGGCGCTCGCGGCGTTGGCCCGGGAGGTTCCGCCCTGGAACCCCGCGCCCGCCTTGACCCCTGAAGCCAGTGTCGAAGAGGCCGAGCTGGCCGTCACGGCGATCCTGGCCCGGCTCGGCGACGAGAGGGCCTCGCGGTTTGTTGATCGCTACAAGGACTGCGTCAGGGCCGAAGCGACACCGGCCGAGCGAGTACTTTGCGGTCACCTGATCGGCTTTGAAGACGGCTACAACGTCGCCGACCTCTGCGAGACCTGGAACAGTTGGCCACAAAGGGGGTGGCGGACGAGCTACGTATTCTGGCCGACGATGCATGGCGTCACTCCGACCGTAGGCGTCGAGTGTCGACATGACGATAAGGTCAGGGAGTTGGCGATCTTCGTGGATCAGCATCGACCCGGTGAGAGACTCCCGGAGAAGCTCCGCATCGAGACGGCGCTGGTGACGCGAGGGGTGCGCGTCCTCTCGTTTAGCGCCGCCGACGTGCTGACCGATGGCGAGCGGTGCAAAGACACCATCGAAGTGGTTGTGTCCGAGATGGTCGACGAAGTCCTCTACGAGGACGGTCAAATCGCAAGTCCCTGGAAACGTCCGGAGCATCGATAGAGATCAGGACGCTCTGGCCTGACACATCGCCGATTCCCATGCCTGACGACGACCAGCCCCACCAAGTCTCGATCGAACCGGACCTCGCCGCCCTGGAGGCCATGGCCGCCCAGCTAGAGGCCAGCGGGCGCTACCGTCTGCTGCGCCGGTTCGAGTTCTGCAGCCTGCACACCGCCTTTGATCCCCAGACCCTCAAGCGCGGCATTTATCTCGACACCGAGACCACCGGCACAGACGGCCGGCGCGACGAGGTCATCGAACTGGCGATGATCCCGTTCGACTACGACCCGACCGGACGCCTCTGCGCGGTCGGCCAGCCGTTCGTGGCCCTCAACCAGCCGTCCAAGCCGATCCCGGCCGAGATCAGCAAGATCACGGGCATCACCGACGCAATGGTTGAGGGCCAGGCCATAGACCCGGTCACGGTCGCCGCCTTCATCGCCGAGGCGGTGTTAATCGTCGCCCACAACGCCGCCTTCGACCGCCCGTTCGCCGAGCGCCTGACCGACGCGTTCAAGTTCAAGGGCTGGGCCTGCTCAATGAGTCAGATCGATTGGAAGGGCCACGGGTTCGAGGGAACCAAGCTCTCTTACCTCGCTGGCCAATGCGGCTTCTTCTTCGATAGCCACCGAGCCGAGAACGATTGCTTGGCGGGTCTGGAAATCCTCGGCCGCCCTCTGCCCACCGGCCGCACGGCGCTCTCTCACCTGCTTGAGGCCGCCCGCACACCCAGCTGGCGCATCGTCGCAGAGCGCTCGCCGTTCGAGATGAAGGACAGGCTCAAGACCCGCGGCTACCGCTGGAACGGCGACGAGGCCGCCGGCCCGAAGGCTTGGTACACCGATGTCACCGAGGCCGACCGCGAGGCCGAACTCCTCTATCTCGCCCAAGAAATCTACGGCTACGAGCCCAACCTCAGCCCCAGGCGCATCACCGCCTTCGAACGGTTCTCCGAACGGGCCTGAGCGCCACCTGCAAGGTTACCAAATCCCAGTCGCGACCGTGGTGGGCAAGGTCAACCGCAGCGGGGCTCCATGGCTGTCGCCCATCATGATCGACGCCTTCTGCTTGCCGGTTCGCTTTCCAAACCAATGATCCGCGACCCTTAGAAGGTCGCCATTGGCTTCGCGATCAAAGAACCGGTCGATCAGCTCCTCGGTCAGCTCGGGATTCGGCATACCGTAGAAGTCGCCCGGCGTGTCCAGTGCATCCAGCGCCAGTGCCTCTTCAGCAAGCGGCCGCTGCAGCATCTTTCGCGGCGTTCCGAAGGTCGCCCCATGCTCGGCGAAGGCTTCCGGGAAGATCGGTGCCATGAAGTCCACTAGGTGGGTTTCCGTCTGAACCCACATGTGAAAACCCCCACCATCCGAGCTCAGCCGTCCCTCGTTCTGGCGCCCGAAGAAGGCGACGTCGGGCCGGTCTCCCCCGTTGACACACAGTCCAAATGCGCCGGCCACGACCTGCGCCCTGATCTTGTAATGCTTGTTGAGAACGAGCGCGCCGAAGGCGGCGAAGAAGATGCAGGCCCGTTCGGCAGACCCGATATCGCGGATAACCCCATGTGCGACCTGGTAGACGCGGTTGTACTCACTCAGCGGCAGCAGGGGTCTGGCCATGGCGGGCTCGGGACGGCGTCGAAGGGGCGACCCAGGCTTACCTGCGCTGCGGACCAAAGACCATGGCCGCATTCGACCGGGTCGCAAAAGCACCCAGGACGACCGCGCTATAGCGCGTGCTTCTCATCAACGAACAGGGGCCTTAGCCCCACCGCCGCCAGGCCAGCCTGATGCTCGGGCCAGATCGCCTGGGGCACCGCCACCCAGAGCAAGTCCCGGGGACGGGTGACGGCGACATAGCCGATCCGTCCGAGCTCGGTCCGGACCCCCGCAAGCAAGTGCTCCAGGTGCGGCTTGGTGACGATGTAGAGCACCGCGTCCAGGCTCTCGCCCTTGGCGCCATGGACCGTATCGATCCGCAGCTTCCTGACCAGGGCTGGATCGAGGGCGCAGACCGGGGCGGCCGGCAACGCCTTGACCGCCAATCGGCGATTGAGATTGTCGGCCGGTTTCAATCCGGACTGGGCTTCGATGGCCACGAGCAACGCCGCGGTCGTTACTCGCAGACGCTGGATCCAATCGGTGTCGGCCTGCAAGGTCGCCGACGGCAGACCCTCGCCCGACGAACGGGCAAACTTCCAGACGAGGCGGCGGACCGCAAGCAGTTCGCCATGCCGTCGCGGGTCGGCCAAGTGAGCCGCAAAGCCGCGCGGCGGATCGTCGAGTAAGGACTGTTCCAGGGCCTCTGCGACTAGAGCAAAGGCGCGATGGACATCGCCGCCGCCGTCCCGTGCCGCCGAGGCGGCCGCCAGCAGTCGCACCGCGCCGGCGCCGACCTCATCACCTTCGCCGGTCAGGGTGTCGACGAGCTTGGCGGCTCGGCACAGAACCGCGCTCTTGGCGGGATCCAGGCCGCAGGCGGCGATGGCGTGACGGAACCGGTCGATCACCACGTCGTAGCGTTCAGGGTCGCAAGGCACGGCAAAGGCGCCGAACGGTGGCGCGTGCGACGCCCGGTCGGTTTCGCCCTGCACTCCGCACAGGGCGTAGGCCACTGCGGTAATCTCCGGAATCGAGCGGTAGTTCTTGGAGAGCGGGCGCGGCGCAGGACTGTGAGCCTGCAGATAGGCGCCGTCAGCGCCGGCATATTCGTAAATGGCTTGGTTGGGGTCGCCGATCAGGGTCACGGTTGCGCCGTGCCGGGCAATAGCCGAGAGGATCGCCTGTTGGACGGAGCCGACGTCCTGGGCTTCGTCGATCAGGATCTGCGGATACCGGTTGGCGAAAGCCTTGAGCAGCCGCGGTTCGGCCCGAAAAGCGCGGCAGCACCAATAGCGGCCTAAGTCGTGGGTGTAGGCGCCGGTCTTACCCAGCCGCTCGACCAGATCCTTGGCCGCGTCGACGTCCAGGTCGATCTGCTTGTTGAACACCTCCAGATAGAAGACGAACCGCCCGCGCACTACTTTGACCCGGATGTTCTCGACGCTGACCGGTGGCCAGCCCTTGGCGGGCGGAGGCAGGGTAAAGCCCTTGAGGAAGGGCTCAGAGCCGTTGACCAGGAAGGCGGCCCGCTGCGCGCCCATCGCTCGATAGGCGTGCGGCCGCAGGACGTTGGCTGTGATGAAGGCGTCGATGGTGTCGATCTCGACGGGGCCCAACGCCGAGACCGCCTTGGCTTGGCACAACGCCGAATAGTCTCGGCGAAAGGTCTCGACGGCGACGTTGGAGAACGACAGTAGGGCTACGCGGCCATTGGGCCGGCCCAGCCGCTCACGCACGGCCAACAGCCGATGCACGGCGGTTCGGGTCTTGCCGCTGCCCGCGCAGGCCAGCACAGCCAGCGGATCAAGGTCTGCAGCGACGACCTCCTTCTGCTGATCAGAGAGGTCGATCATCGGGCCTGCATCTGACAGGCGTGGGCGATGGCGTCTTTGATGTAGCCCGGCACTACGCAGGCCGCGTCCTTGGCCAGGAAGGCCTGGGCGAGGGCCTGGCCGTAGCGGCCCTTCTGCACATTGTTCTGCGGCCGCTCGAACATGCCGCAGAACACCGCCCGCGCGCGGGCTTGACCCTCGGGCAGGTCAACGATTGCTTTGGCCAGGTCCGCGCCGATGCCCGGGTGGATGTCTGTTAGCGCCGCCATCATGGTGGCGACATTATCCGGTTCGAGGGCCAGGTCGTATTCCAGGGTCTTGAGGCCATGACAGACCTTCACCAGCGCGTCCTGGCGCTTGCACATACTTGCGGTGTTAGCCGACACGACAACCGCGTCGCCGGCGGCCGGATAGAGGGCTCTGCCCTCGGCGTCGATAGGGTCGGCGTCGGTGATAGCGGCGACAGGCACTCGCAGGGCCTTCTCGCCGAACAACGGCAGGAAGCAATCGAAGTTGAGGCCCTCAACGCTGATGACGCTGACCCCGTGGTCGCGCAACTTGAAGCCCGCCTTCTCGGCTAGAACGTTGACCAGCATCAGCTCCGCGGCCCCCTCAACGAAGATGATCCGCCGCGCGAAAAAGATCTCCGCTCGGGTCACGTCGAGATAGCGCTCAAGCTTCTCCCGCTTGCCCTTCTCGAACGCGACTGTGCGCGGCAGGAAGGCCTCGACATGGTCGCCCTGGTCGACCAGGCAGATCAGCGTCTTGAGTTCGGCGATGCTGGCGAAATTGGGCGAATGACTGGTGACGAAGATCTGCACGGGCTTTTCGCCCTCGACTGCGGCCTGGATGCCGGTCAGGTAGCGCAGAAGGACGGCCTGCAGCTGCGGATGCAGGTGGGCCTCCGGCTCTTCGATTACTAGGCCCCGGAAGGCGGCGCGGGTGTTCTTGGCCATCTCGCTGAGGACCACGGCCATAAAGATCAGGTTATTGAAGCCCAGGCCGTTCTGCTCGATGTCCAAGGCGTCGACGCTGATCGACAGGCGGGCGGCTAGACGCTGGAAATCGCTAACGCTGAGCCCTACGTCGAGCACCTGGGCCAACTGGTCGCCCAGCATGGTGGCGTGGCGGCCGGCGATCGCTTCCTGAGTCTTGATGATGGGCGGATGCTTCTTCAGCGTTTTGTCCAGCTCAACTAGGGCGGCGTTGATGCCTTCGCGGCCTTCGTCGTCAGCCAGGATTTGGATCAAGCGCGCCAGTTGGCTGCCGCGACTGGGTTTGAGCCCGTGAGACGCATCGCGCAAGGCTGGGAGATAGACCCCGCGCAGGTGGTCGGCCATGTCCGTGGTCAGGCTGTTTTCTTTGTGTTCGCCGCACCAGCGTCTTGCCTGCAGACGGCCGGTCTTGTCGGGCGAGCCGTAGCTAACGGAAAAATGAGCCCGCATTTGATCCCCGCCGGCGGGGCGGACCGCAGGCATGAACTCGGACTCGTCGTCCAGATCCAGGCCCGCGAACACATACTCGAACAGAATGTCGCCCTCGGCCTTTCCGCCTTTGGGCCGGTGGATGTCCTCGGTGGTCATGCGTGGATAGGGCTCGTCGAGGCCGCCTAGGAGCGCGCGCAGCGCGTCGACGACGGCGGTCTTGCCGGCATTGTTGGGTCCGACAAGGATGTTGAGGCCAGGCTGGAACTCCAGCGTGACGTCCTTCAGCTTCCGGAAGTTGCGGACCCGAAGTTCAGCCAGATGCACGCCGTTCTCCCCCCGCGCCCCAGGCTTCACATCGCGCGCCAGAGCGTCGATTCGCAGTATAAAGGACAGCGCCGCTGGAAAGGCGAGCCTAGGACGGTCGAACTCGCGCAGGTAGCGGACGGGTCTGCAACTCCGAGGGCACGAAGCACCTGAACCTTGCCAGTCTCATGCGCCCCTACGTTAAGGCTCAGGTTGGCGCGTCAGAGCGTCCTCAAGGCAGGTGATGAGGGCTTCGCCCGTGAAGGGCTTCTTCAGGAAGCAGGCCGCGCCGAGCTCGAGGCCGCGCTGTCGAGCGCGCTCGTCGACGAAGGCCGTAATCAGGATGACGGGCGTGGCGACGCCGCGCTCGGTGAGGGCGATCTTCAGGTCGAAGCCGCTGAGACCTGGCATTTGGACGTCGCTGATGACGCAAGCGCTGTCTCCGGCATGGTCGGAGGCGAGGAAGGCCGCCGCGGAGTCGAAGGTCGCAACCCTGTGGCCGAGCGAACGGATCAGCGCCTCGAGCGAGGTGCGGACCGCCTCATCGTCGTCGACCACCGAAATCAGGGGAGCTTGCGACACCACTACATCCTCTACGGACGTCGGGCCGCTCCAGGCGCAGGCGACGTCGACGCGGGCATAAGTGCCGCAAACCTGCTGGCCGTGAAATTATACTCGGGTCTATGGCGTTATGACGCAGCCGTCGCCTTCAACCCCAGAAGCTCGGCCAGACGCGCGAACTCAAGCATCGATTTGGCGCCCATCTTCCGCATCGCCGTGCTCCGATGGATTTTCACGGTGATCTCCGAAAGCCCGATCTCGAAGGCGATCTGCTTGTTCATGAGGCCGCCGGCGACCAGGCCCATGACTTGGCGCTCGCGGGCGGTCAGCGTCTCGTAGCGCTGGCGCGCTTCCTCGATCCCGGTGCGCTGCTGGCGCTGGGTCTCGTCCTTGGCGATGGCGGCCATCACCGCATCGAGCATGTCCTGGTCGCGGAACGGCTTGGCCAGAAAGTCGATGGCGCCGGCCTTCATGCCGCGAACGGTCATGGGGATGTCGCCGTGGCCGGTCATCAGCACCACGGGCATGCGGATGTCGGCCGTATTGAGCTGAGCCTGGAAGTCGAGGCCGCTCACGCCCGGCAACCGGATATCCAAGACGAGGCACCCTTTGTCATGCGCATGTCCGGACTTGAAGAAGTCCTGCGCGGTGGCGAACACGCGGGTTGCTAGGCCAACGGAGCGAAACAAGCTGTCGAGCGCGTCGCGGACAGCTGCGTCGTCATCAACGATGTGGACAGTGGGCTCTGACATTTGGCCTGATAGCTGGACCAACCGCCGAGCGCCGTCAATAAAGGCCCGCAACCTTTGGTGAGGATGATGTTGAAGGCCTTCGACGCCGCCGAACAGACGGGCGTTTCGCAGGAGGACATGCGTGCGATCACCAATGCGGTGCCGGCGCTGATCTCGTTTTTCGACGCCGACCACGTCTGTCGTTTCGCCAACGATTTTCACCGTGAATGGTATGGGCGCCCGCCGGAGGATCTGGTCGGCAAGGCGATGCTCGATTTCATCGGCCCAGAGCTGTACGCCGCCCGCCGACCCTTCCTTGATCGCGTCGCGGCCGGCGATCAGGTCGCCTTCGACGCCCAGGTACCCCACCGCGACGGCGGCATGCGCGACGCGGCCATCCGCTACATGCCCAAGATGGGCCCTTCGGGCTTCGAGGGATTCTACATTTTGGTATTTGATGTCGCTCGGCGAAAGCAGGAGCTGGCGGGCATGCTCGACCTCGCCCACGACGCCATCTTCGTGCGCGACCTGCAGGACAACATCACCTTCTGGAACCAGGGGTCTCAGGAGCTGTACGGCCACAGCCGGGAGATTGCTCGGCTCTCCAACGCCCATGATCTCCTTCAAACCCGCTTTCCCGCACCCCTCGACGAAATCAACAGCCAGCTCCTGGCCACCGACCAGTGGCAGGGCGAACTGACGCGGCGCCTGGCCGACGGCCGCGAAGTGGTGATCTCCACGCGCTGGTCGCTGCGTCGCGACGAGACCGGGACACCGGTCGAGATCCTCGAAACCGGCCGCGACATCACCGAAGGCCGCCGGGCCGAGGCGGCCCTGCGCCGTAGCGAATATCGCTTCCGCAACGTGTTCCACGCCATGAGCGTATCGTTCTGGGAGCTCGACTTCTCTGCTCTGGGCGGGATCCTCGGCCGGCTCAGGAGCGATGGCGTGACGGATCTGCGCGCCTACATCGCCGACCACCCGGGCTTCGTGCGCAAGATGATGGAATGTAGCCAGGTCGTGGACGTCAACGACAAGTCGCTGCAGCTGTTCAACGCCACTCGCGACCAGCTGGTCGGTCCCGTCGCCCGCTTTTGGCCGCCGTCGAGCGAACATATCTTCGCCGCCAGCGTCATGGCCTCCCTGGAACGCAAGTCCCACTTCGAGGCCGAGACCAAGTTCCGCACGCACGACGGCCGCGACTTCGACGGCCTCTTCACCTGCTGTTTCCCGCGCGAGCATTTGCAGCGGGGCACGACGCTGGTGGGCATCATCGACATCTCCGACCGAATTCGCGCCCAGGAAGATCTTCAGCGCGTGCAGTCCGAACTCGCTCATGCCGCTCGAATCTCGACCCTGGGCGAACTGACCGCCTCGATCGCCCATGAGGTCAATCAGCCACTCACCGCCATTGTCACCAACGGCGAGGCGGGCATGCGTTGGCTGCGGCGCGAAACCCCGGACCTGGAAGAGGTGCGCAAGGCGATCGACCGCATGATCGGAGAGGCCACGCGGGCGTCGGGCATCATCGGGCGGATCCGAACCATGGCCGTCAAAGGAGAACCCGAGAAGGCCAGGGTCGCGATCAACGGTCTCGTTGAGGACGCCACCCTCCTCGTTCGCCGCGAACTGGCGGCTCACGATGTGGCCTTGCAACTGCAGTTCGCGGCCGACCTGCCGGAGTTGGATGCCGACCGCGTCCAGCTTCAGCAGGTTCTGGTCAATCTGATGATCAATGGCGTCCAGGCGATGGGCGAGGCTGGCGGCCCCGAGAGAAACCTCACCATCCGTACCACGCTGGACGGCGACCGTGTCACGGTGTCGGTCAGCGACACCGGCCCTGGCGTTGCGCCCGAGCGCCGGGACCAGCTCTTCAACGCCTTCTACACCACCAAGTCCAACGGCATGGGCATGGGCCTGTCGATCTGCAAAACGATCATCGAGGCCCATGGCGGCGAGATCACGCTCGACGGAGAGGCCGCCCGGGGAGCGACCTTCCGACTGCGCTTGCCGGTCGCTCAGGCCGCGTCCGCTTCTGTCACCTTAGCGTTCGGGGAAACGTCAGGGTGATCAGGGCGCCGACGGGCGTGAACCGTCGCCTTATCGAGCCTCCGAGCTCATCGGCGAGCGCGTCGACGATCCGCCAGCCGCGGCCTGGCCGGGGCTCGCCCAAGCAGCCGCCGTTGTCGGCGACCCGACAGCGAACCTCCTCATTCTCGGTGAGATCGACACTCACGCGAATGGATCCCTGGCAGGCCAAATCGCCGTGCCGCACCGCGTTGGTGATCAGCTCGGAGACCACAAGGCCCACCTGCCAGCAGCGTTGCGCCTCGATCGCCACGGGCGCGTCGACGAACGTGAGACGGATCTCACGCTCCTCCAGCATGGTCCGAACCAGACTCGCGCAGAGATCCTGGAGATAGATCGACAAGTCTATGATGTCGGGGGTGACCGGTGGCTGCAGCGCGCGGTGGCTTTCGGCGTGGCGACGCAGGCGGGCCGCCGCGGCCGTCAGAGCTTCCCGCACTTCGACATTGGCGTTTCGCGCCGCCTCCCGCGCCAGGCTGGCCACGGCGAGGGCGTAATCATTGGCCACGCGATGGGCCAGTTCGTCCACAAACAGCCAGGCGGCGGCCGGTTCGTTTCTGGTCTGAGTGCTGGGGAACATGCGTGTCCGGCTCCACGTCAACCGCCCCTGTCGGACCGGCTGGGAGACCATCGCAGACGCGGCGGCGGCGATCTTGGATCCAAGCGCGTCGAATAGGATGGCTGCCCGCCGCGCTCAGCAGGCGCAAGGGCGAGGTGCGGTCCCAGCGCGCAGGTGACGCAGAATCGCGACGCTGACGAGGATGACCAGAGCGGCGGCCAAGGCAGCCAGACCCAGGGTCTGCCAAGGAACGTCGGCGACGAGGGCGACGCCGCGCCCGGCCAGGTAGCCCGGGATCAGGAAGACGCCGACCCACACCACGCCCGAAAGCGCGTTGGCGATATGGAAGCGCAAGACCGGCATGGCCATCATGCCGGCCATGATCGGAACAAAGGCGCGCAGCGGGCCGCCGAAGCGGCCGAGGAACAGGGTGGCGACGCCGTACTTTTGGGTGGCGGTGCGGGTTCTGGTCAGCAAGGTCTGATGGCGCGAAAGCCAAGGGTGGGCCAGCGCGCGAACACCCATGCGGCGTCCAAGGGCATAGGAGGCCGCGTCGCCCAGGATCGCGCCGGCCAGGGCGAAGACCACCACCTGGGTCGCATCCAGCACGCCGGTCGCCACCAACCCTCCGGCGACGACCAGCAGCACCGTCGCGGGCAGAAAGGCGCCGATCAGCACCATGGATTCGCCGAACGTGATCAAGCCGACGATGGGTCCCGCCCAGGCGCGATGTTCGGCGATGAAGCTCGAAACCGTATGGGTGAACCCGTCCATGATCTTGTCCTTGGGGTAAGCGGTCTTCGACCGCCGCCGGGGTGAAATGCGCGCTTATGGGTCTCTGATGAAGTCGAATAAAATCGTCCAAGTTGTTCGGCTTTTCCGAACATTGGCGCGAGGCCGGAGCCATGGTCCCAAGGTCTGGCTCAAGGTTCTTGAAGGATCGCGCGACCACCGGGACAGATGGCGTGGGACCTATGGGTTGGAGATCACACCCATCCGGCCAGACCGATAGTCGCCGACCGCGCGCTGCAGCTCCTCGGCCGAGTTCATGACGAACGGGCCGTAGCGAAGGATCGGCGTATCGAGGCGATCACCGCCCAGCACAAGGAGTTCCGTCCCCGCCGTCGCCGACAGGACGACGGGCTGGCCCGCCGTGAGGCGCGCCAGTTCGCCCTTCTCGACCGGCCGGGTGTCGCCGCCGACCAGGGCCGAGCCCTGCATGACATAGACGCCCAGTTCCTGGCTTGCCGTCGGCGTTACCAGGGAGTCGTCGGCGTCGAAGGATACGTGCAGGGCCAACGGCGCGCCAAACGTCTCGACCGGCCCAGTCACCGCGCCGACCTGGCCGGCCACCAGCCGCGCCCGCGTCGCGCCGCCTTCGGACGGCAGGAGCGGGATCTCGCCAGCGCCGATGTGACGGTAGGCGGGGTCAATGTGTTTCGAGCCGGCAGGCAAATTGATCCACAGCTGTACGCCGTGGGTGCGCTCGCCGGGCTTCATGGCCGCGATATCGGGTTGCTCGTCATGAACGATCCCGCGTCCGGCTCGCATCCACTGGACGTCGCCGGGCGACATGGTGCTGGCGTTGCCCAGGCTGTCCTTGTGCCTCATCCGCCCCTCGATCAGCAGCGTAAGGGTTTCGATGCCCGCGTGCGGATGGGCCGAGGCACCCTTGGCCTTGGCTGGGTCGAAGGCAATGGGGCCGAAGTGATCCAGGAAGATGAACGGCCCGACGCTTTCATAGCCCTGACCGGGGACGGCGCGCAGGACGTCTACCCCGTCGCCTTCGATGGTGTGGAAGGCGCGGTGGCGGCTTTGGATCTCTCGAACGGGTGACATGGCGGGCTCCTTGAGGAGCCTCAAGTGGCGTTGGCCAGCGGGGCTTTCACCGGGGAAAAAATCGAAGATCTTGTTCGAGATTTCCGCTCCTGGGATCAGCGCCATGACAGCGTGCGGCGGCGCCTGAAACGCTTGGCGAGCAGCCTGACCACGGTGACGAAGACGAGGAATTTCCAGATTTCCGCAAAGACGTTTGTACGGCGCATGATGCGGTCCTTTCGAGCAGCAGCCAGCGGCGGGGCGCCGCGAGGGCCGCCATCTGCCATTCACGGGACGCCGCAAAACAGCCGAATAAAGTCCCGGAAATCATTCGATGAAATCGAATGGCGGCCTAGCCGATCTTGATCAGGTTGTGGGTGATCAGGGCGCCGCCGAACTGTTGCAGCCGGCCACCCTCGGCGATCTTGCCAAGAATGGCCGGGAAGAAGCCGAGCGATGTGGCCAGCCTGGCGATCTCGCGGTTGGCGTTGTCGTCGTCGCCCGCCAGGAAGAGGACCCGATGGCCGCCGGCGAACTCCGGCGACGCGGCGAGCACGGCGGCCGGCAGGGTGTTGAACCCCTTGACCAGGCGCGCGCCGACAGCCGCCTCTGAGACGACCTGCGACGAGAGCCGCCCGCCAAGATCCATCGGCGTGAAGTTCGTGAAGTTGATGGCGTTGGTCGCGTCGACGACGATACGCCCTTTCCAGTCGGGAACCTGGCCAAGGATTGACGGCGCGGTGCCGAAGGGCGCGGCGAACAAAACAATCTGCGCTTCCAGCGCCTGATCAAGCTCCACCGGCGAGATGACGTCGCCCAGCTCCTGGACGAGCGGCTGCATCGAGCCGGCGCCCCGGCTGTTGGCGATCTGGACGCTCAGGCTCCTGGCGGCGAAGCGACGTGCGAGCGCCGAGCCGATCGCACCGGACCCGATGATGGCGATGGTCATGACGGAGGTTCCTTTCACAAGCGCGGCGAATGTGCGGATGCGCAGGGGCGTCGCCTTGGACGCCTCGTCGATATTTGACGCCCTCGGCGGGAACTGGCTTCCAAATCCGATCAGGGGACGGGCGCGCCTTGCCGAGCGGCAAATCCCTGGCCAAGTCTCGGATCGACGAATGCGTCGAACAAACACCGCATAACCCTTCGAGATTTTCGATGAGCGATCCGGGTAACCCAACCCTCGACCAACTGGCGATCCTGCTGGCCGTCGTCGACGGCGGCAGCTTCGGCGCCGCCGCCCGCCATCTCCGGCGCGCGCCCTCCGTCGTCAGTTACGGCGTCGCTAACCTCGAAGCTCAATTGGGCGTCGTGCTCTTCGATCGGGACAACAGCAAGCGCCCGATTCTGACCGACGCCGGGCGCGCCGTGGTCGCCGAGGCGCGTTCCATCATCGGCGGCGTCGCCGGACTGAAGGCCAAGGTTAAGGGGCTTGCGCTAGGCGTCGAGCCGGAAGTCCTGCTCGCGCTCGACGTCATGCTACCGGCCGAGCGTGTCGTCGACGCCCTGCGAGCCTTCACGGAAGCCTATCCCGCCGTGACCCTTCGCCTCTACACCGAGGCGCTAGGCGCGGTCACGCAGATGGTGGCCTCCGGACGGGCCAGCCTTGGGGTCAGCGGGCCGTTGGAGGTGAGCACGGGCGGGATCGAGCGCATCGGTATTGGATCGGTCCAGCTCGTCCCAGTCGCCGCTCCAGATCACCCGCTTGCACGGGCGGGACGCAATCCACCGGGCGCGGGCCGAGACCACGTTCAGCTCGTTCTGACCGACCGTTCAAACCTGACAGAAGGCCAGGATTTCGCGGTGGTCGGCAATCGCACCTGGCGCCTGGCCGACCTTGGATCAAAGCATATGCTTCTGCGCGAGGGCATCGGCTGGGGCAACATGCCCGAACCGATGGTCCGCGAAGACCTGGCCAATGGGCGGCTCGTCGCGCTCGATATGCCCGACGCGCAAGGCGGGCCCTATCGCCTCCAGGCCATCTATCGCAGCGACTCTCCGCCGGGGCCCGCGGCGCGGTTCCTGATCATGCGCTTCGAGCAACAGGCTGAGACGGCGGCGGACGCGTAGGCGCGGCGGCGGTTAAACCTGCGCCGCCTTTTCCATACCCGGGTATGAAGCGGCCAAACACCGGGAGGCCTCGGAGCAAGCGCGGGTGCAATGGCGACCCGGCCTTGGCCTGGAGAACAGTGACCCCAGACTTCGGAGCCCAAACGGGCGCGTCAGTAAGGGATCACCGCCATGTCCTTCCTTTCCATCGACACCGCCAACGCCGCGCCGGTTTCGGGAATGCTCGCCATGCAGATCCTGGACGAAGAGCGTCGCAGCTTCGCCGACCTGCGCGAAGTGCTCGAAGCGCTCGACCGGACGCTCGAGCCCGAAGCCGCGATGGCGCGCGCTCTGGTGGCCAAGGCCTCTGCGATCGTCTCCGTGGCCACAGGGCCGAGCGAAGACGGACTGGCAAGCGGCGGTCTATCGCCATGGCAGGCCAAAAAGTTGCGCAAGCACATTGAGGCCAACCTCGATGCGCCGCTGACCAACACCGAACTCAGCGCACTGGTCTCCCTGAGCTCAAGCCACTTTGGCAAGGCCTTCAAGGTCAGCTTCGGCGACACGCCCCATGCCTACATCACCCGTCGTCGCCTCGAGGCCGCCAAGACCATGATGCTGGCCGGTCGCGAAGCGCTGAGCCAGATCGCCTATCAGTGCGGCTTCGCCGACCAATCGCACCTCTGCCGTCTGTTCCGCCGCGCCACCGGCGCGTCGCCGAAGGCTTGGCGCCGTCAACACCTGTTGGCGGCCTGACTGCGGGCGATCTAGACAATCGTCCGATTGGGCGTTGAGCTAGGCAAATGACAATCCCAACCCCAAGCCGCTCAAGATCGTTCGAGAAACTGTCGCGGCCTCGGGGCGTGGGGCGATGAGGGTCTGGCGATCATTCTCTCATCGCGCCTCTGGCTATGAGCGGCTTCTTAGTGACGTTTTGCAGAGCGTGGACGAACGCGATGCCGAACTTCTGTGGCCGGTCGATCAAGGCACGCAAGTGCTTGTCAGTGACTACTCGGGCCAGCATCGGCAAGCGACCCACGAGGTCTATTCGTTCCTGATCACGACCTGGGACAAGCTGCAAGCATGGCTGCCGCTACGCGCCTCGTTTCGTGCGCAGTGGTTGCCCGATGGCCGGCGGCTGTCCTTCAAGCAATTGCGGGAGGGAATGCGACGGCGAGCCTATCCGCGCTTCCTCGAGCTGGTTGGAAAACTGCCCGCCAACCTAATCACGGTCATGATTGATAATCGGGTTGGCAGCTTCATCGAGGGCGGCCCAAGGGCGCTTGCGGAAGTCCTGGATGATTGCTTCTTGCCCGACCAAACCGACGCGGGGATCGAGAAGATCTACCGGTTGGCGCTCCTGGTCGCGGTGCTCCAGGCGGGTCTGCGTAACGAAGACCAGCCGTCCCTCTGGATCAGCGACCACGACGAAACACTCGACAGCTATGATCGACGCGAACGCTTCAGCCGCCTAGCCAGCTACCTGACGTTTGGTCTCACCGGATGGCGCAAGCCCGCGGATCAGAACTTCGTGACGACCGAGGCGCTCAACATGCCTGATTGGGTGGAGGACCTCGCCGCCATCCCTGATATCGCCGCCGGCGCCTGCGCCCAATTGAGCGATATCCTACCACTCTTCATGGGCGGCAAGGCTTGGACAGTTCCGATATCCCATGGCGAGAATCCGGACTGGCGCGCAACGCTCTTCGGAGACTGGCTCTCTGCTCCTCATGGCGAGCTTCGCCACGTACTTCTTCGCCTCGCGCCGGATGAGACGGGGGAAATACGAGCATCGGTCCAACGGTTTGTCCGGCGTCCGGCGGTTCTCCCATAGCTAATCGTCAGCGAGCGACGGATCAGCTGGGTTTGATCTGGTCGAACGACGACACGCCCAGTTGCTGGAAGAGCATCAGGCCATGGGGCACGCCCCAATGGGCGGTGATCCTACGGTCCTGGACCTCGACGATGTCCATGATCGGAAATGCGATCTGTCGCCCCGTCGGGGCCAGGCCCATGAACGTGGCCTTGTGGGTGCCACGATAGGTCTTGAACGACGTGACGCGGCCGTCGGCGACGACCTGCAGGTGGACCTCGGCTCGGAAGTCGGGGAAGGCGTCGCGGAAGGTGTGGTAGATCCGCCGCGCCCCGGCCTTGTCGGGCGAATAGCCCGGAAAGGGTGTATGGTCGACGAAGTCCTGGTGGAACAGTTCTTCGAAGAGCGCGAAATCTCCGCCGCTCTGTACCTCCCGGATCAGGCGACCCACGATGGCGCGCGCTTGGGCGTCCTGGGGCGTATCGGTCTTTGAAGACGCCGACGCGCCTGATGCGGCGACGAGGGCGGCCAGGCCGCCAAGGGATCCGACCATCGCGCGGCGGGCGGGATCGAACGCGAACGTGCCGGTCATAGGGTGCATCCTTCGAACACTGGGCGGCTGATGATCCAGGGCTAACCCGGATCGCCGCGCCCGTTCTTGGATCATCCGGCGGCGGATGGGCGACGCAGGGTGTCTGACCCGCGCCGCCCCGGAGATCCCTCGCCGCCGTTTATTCGGCCGCCACGGCTTCTGGCTCAGCGTGGGCGCCGGCGCCGGCGCTAACCCGCCCACCGGCCAGGCCGATCAGGAGGCCGGTGGCGACCGCCGAGGCCGCGGCCGCCCACATGGCGCTCGTCACGCCGGCGCGATCGACGATCAGGCCCCCCACCAGCGCGCCCGCGCCGATCGAAAGCTGAGCCACCGAGACGAAGAGCGCGCCGACATTCTCCAGGCGGTCGGGCGCGGCGTTGAACATCCAGGTCTGCATGGTGATCGGCAGCATGCCGAACGCCAGGCCCCAGGCGAGCACGGCGATCACCGCCGCGATCGGGTTGGCGCCGGTCAGGGCCAGGAGCGAGACCGAACCGGCGGTCAAGGCCGCCATGGCCACGACCGAGACCCGGACGTTGCGGCTGGCGATCCAGCCCCCGACGATATTGCCCAGGAAGCCGGTCACACCGTAACCCAGCAGGACCGCGCTGAGCGCGGCGGCGGTGACGCCGCTGACCTGATTGAGGAACGGGGTGATGTAGGTGTAGCCGGCGAACTGCCCGATGAAGATCAGGATCGCCGCAGCCGACCCCAGCTGCACCATCGGCAGGCGCATAACATCGGGCAGGCCGCGAAGACCCCGGCTCGATTGCGGCTTGATGCTCGGCAGGACGATGGACAGGGCGAACGCCACCACGCCGGCCATGACCGCGGCGACCACGAAGGCCGACCGCCACCCGAAGGCTTCACCCAGCAGAGCGGCCGCCGGCACCCCAGCCACCGTGCCCACCGACACGCCCGAGAGGATCAGGGCCGAGGCCTTGGGGCCCTCGGCGCCCGGACGCAAGCGCGGACCCAGCGAGCCGCCGATCGTCCAGAAGCCGCCGACGGCCAGACCGAGCAGAACGCGGCCGATGAGCATCGTGACGAAGTTGGGCGCCAGGGCGACGACGAGGTTGGACACTGCCAGAAGACCCAGAAGGAACAGCAGGACCTTACGACGATCGAACCCGGCCGCCAGGCCGATGGTCGCCGGGGCGGCGACGGCGGCGACGAAGCCGGGCGTCATCACCGACAGGCCGGCAACGCCTTCGGAGATCCCCATGTCCTGGGCGATCTTGGGCAGCAGGCCCACGGGCAGAAACTCAGTAGTGACCAGAGCGAAGGCGCCGATGCCGATCGTGGCGACGGCCAGCCAAGAGGCGGCCGGACCCTGATGGTCCGGGACGGCCTCGGAAGTTGAGGGACCCATGGCGGGACTCCGAATGAGCGCCCCCGCCAAGAAGGCGGGGGCGTCGGCTCAGCCGAACTTGACGAGGTTGTGGGTGGGCAGCGGACCGCCCGGGAACTGGGCGAGACGACCGCCGACTTCGGCCGAGCCGAGGTCGAGAGGATAGAAGCCCAGGCGTTCGATCAGCGCGCCGACCTGAGCCTTGGCCCGAGCGTCGTCACCGGAGACGAACAGGATCCGACGACCGCCTTCGCTGCGCGGATCGCCCGCGATCAGGCCAGGCTGCAGGTGGTTGAAGGCCTTGACGACGCGGGCGCCCGGAACGAGGTCGGCGAAGACTTCGCTTGAGGCCCGACCGCCCAGATCGACGGGCCGGAAGAGCGGCGCTTCGATCGGGTTGTTGGCGTCGATGACGATGCGGCCCTTCCAGTCGCCCAGGCCTTCGAGGGCCTTGGGCAGCTTGGACCAGTTCACCGCCACCAGGACGATGTCCGCGCTGGCGGCGTCCTCACGCGTGCCGGCCTTTATCGTGGGACCGAGGTCCTGGACGAGCCCGGCCAGGCTTTCAGGACCGCGGCTGTTGGCGATCGTCGCCTCGATCCCCGCGCGGGCCAAAGCCCGCGCAAAGGCCGAACCGATGGCGCCCGCGCCGATGATGCCGATAGTCATGATCGTAATCCTTCAGCTAGAGGGCGACGGGTTCAGGCGGTGAAGCCGCCGTCGGCGAGGATGTCGGCGCCAGTGACGAAGGCCGCTTCGGGGCTGGCCAGATAGGCGACCAGGCCGGCGATCTCCTCGGATTGGCCGTAGCGACCCACCGCGATGCCCGGGCCGACGATCGCCGAGATGGGGCCATCGGCGGGGTTCATGTCGGTGTCGGTCGGGCCGGGATGGACGGTGTTGACCGTGATGCCCTTGGGCCCCAGGTCGCGCACCAGGCTGCGGTTGAAGCCGGCGACGGCGCCCTTGGTCAGCGTGTAGACCGAGGCGGTCGGGAACGCCGCGTAGCGGGTCATCGAGCTGCCGATGTGAATGATGCGGCCGCCGTTCTTCATGTGGCGCACCGCTTCCTGGGTGGCCACGAAGACGCCCGTGACATTGACCGCGATCATGCGTTCGTAGTCGGCGAAGGCGAAGTCTTCGATCGGCGCGTTCACCGCGACGCCGGCGTTGTTCACCAGAATGTCCAGACCGCCGAACGTTTCGACGGTCTTGGCGACCGCGGCGCGAACGGCGTCAGGGTTGCCGGCGTCGGCTTGGACGGCGACGGCCTTGCCGCCGGCGGCGGTGATGGCGGCGACGACTTCGTCGGCCTTGGCGGGCGAAGCGCTGTAGGTCAGGACGACCTGGGCGCCGTCGGCGGCCAGGCGCTTGGCGATGGCCGCGCCGATCGAGCGCGAGCCGCCGGTGACGAGGGCGGTCTTGCCGGCGAGGGTTTGGGCTTGGGTGGTCATGGGAAAGCTCCGTGGTTTGATGGAGCGAATATTGCGATCCCCATTCCTCTGGATTAGGCCTAAGTGGCTTGGATTAGTCTCAAGTCAAACTTGAAGGTCGCGGCATGGAAAGCCTGGCGAATCTGGAATCCTTCGTGCGAAGCGCGGAGATGGGCGGGTTTTCGGCCGCGGCCCGGCGTCTGGGCCTTACGCCAGCGGCGGTGAGCCGCAATGTCGCTACGCTTGAGAAAAACCTGGGCGTAAGGCTCTTCCAACGGAGCACCCGCAAGCTGACCTTGACCGAAGCCGGTGAGCGGTTCCTCGGCGATATCGGCGGCAACCTCGACGCTCTGCAGGGCGCCATCGCCGCCATGTCCGCCGACCGGGACGCACCGGCCGGTGTTCTCAAGGTCAGCCTCAGCCCGACTTTTGGCGAGCGGTACATGTTGCCGATGCTGCCGGAGTTCATGGCGCGCTATCCGGCCGTGCGCATCGATTGGCAGATGGAGAACCGGCAGGTCGACCTGATCGCCGAAGGCTTCGACGCGGCCATCGGCGGCGGCTTCGAGCTGGGGGCGGGCCTGGTCGCTCGGACGCTGGCGCCGGCTCACATCATCGCCGTGGCCTCACCGGACTACATCAGGGGAAAGGATCCGATCGTCGATCCGTCCGGCCTGATCGCACTGGACGGCATCGTCATGAAATCGGCTCGAACCGGTCGGGTCCGCGAGCACATGATGCGCGACGCCCACGGTCGGGAAATGGTCGCGCCCCTTCGCGACACCATCGTGCTCAACGACCCGTCCGCCATGCGCAAGGCCGCTCTGCTGGGCCTGGGCGTCTCGTTGCTGGCAGTGCCCGATGTCCTGCCGTTCCTGGAGTCGGGAGAGCTCGTTCGCCTGGCGCCGCGCTGGTACGCCGACGCCGGTCCGATCTCGCTCTACTACGCCAATCGCGTTCTGCTCCCGGCCAAGACCAGGGCCTTCATCGACCACGTCGTCGAGGTGTTTCGCAAGGAGCGTTACGCTGAACGGTTCGCCGGGAGCTTGGGCTAGACAAGTACAATCGCCCGGCCGCCTTGGGCGGTCGGGCGATCATTGGCGGGTACGGGCGTCGTCTAGGGCTGAGCCAGGGGACGGCCCCCGAACAACGGCGACGAGCGCCGCTTTCGCAGGGCGTCGACGCTGATCGCGCCACCGCCGAACGCGGCGATTTGAAGAAGGCCGCCGGTCATGGCCAGGTTCTTTAGAAAGTGGATCGCCTGGTTCTGGTCACCGAGCGCTCGGTGGAAAACGAGCGCCGTCGCTAGGCAGAAGGCCGCCAGGATCAGCGCCATCAGGCGCGTCTGGAAGCCGATGAGGAAGAGAAGGCCGATACCGACCTCGACGATCACGGCGGCCGCGTAGCCGACCTGAGGCGCTGGCAGGCCGACCGAGGCGATGTAGCCGATCGTCAGCGCCGGAGCCGCGAGCTTCGTCGCTCCGCTGAAGAGGAAGATCACGGCGATCAGCAGTCGACCAAGCGTTGGCGAGAGGGGGGCGAGTTTTTCCATGGGTGTCCTCCGAGGAGAGCTGGACCGGCCGAGCACCGGTCCCCGATCAGGCGGCGATGGTCGCCGCGGCGGCGGGCGGCTGGGTGGCCAAGAGCTGCAGCTCCCAGGCGAAGGCCACGCCGCCGCCGCCGCCGTGCTCGGCGAGAACGGCGGCCACGGCCGGGACCGTGTCCTCGCGCGCCCAGTCGCGCTGCCATTCACCCATCACCGCCAGCCAGGTGATGGGCTGGCCGCCGGCGCTCGCCATGCGGCGAACCGCCATCTCATGGGCCTCGAGCGTCACGCCGCCCGAGGCGTCGGTGACGAAATAGACCTCGTAGCCCTCGCCCAGGGCCTGGATCACCGGCATGGCCAGGCAGATCTCCGTCCAGAGGGCGGCGATCACCAGCTTCTTGCGGCCAGTCGCCCTGACGGCGTCCACGACGCGCTGGTCCTGCCAGGTGTTGATGAAGGTGCGATTGATCGGCTTCTGACCGGGGAAGACATCCTGGATGCCCTTGATCAGGAGGCCGCCGCGTTCCTCGACCACCGTGCTGAGGATCGTCGGCACGCCGAAGGCCTTGGCCGTCTTGGCCAGGCCGACGACGTTGTTGATGATCACTGTCGGCTCGTGGCTGTGCAGATTGGCGAACTGGAAGGGTTGGTGGTCGATGAGCAGCAGGACGCTGTCTTCAGGCGACAGCAGAGCGTCGAGACCGGTCTTGGGCATGGGGATGATCTCCTCCTTGGGGGTGAGGTCATCTTGGCGAGCCAGGGCCGGACTTATCGACGATCCGAGCGGTGGTTTGTCGATCTCGGTGGGATTGTCGTCACAAACTCAGGTCGTTTCGCCCGTCGTCACCACTTGGTTCATCTCGACCTTCGGATAGGTGAAGGTCTGAACGACCATGCCCTTGTCGTCGAGTAACTCGACGGTGTCGCCGCCATTGTTGAGCGATAGAGGCTGGCCGGCTCGGGTCAGACTCCGTTCCGCGCCGTCGGCCAGGATGATGCTGGTGTCGAAGGTCCAATAGGCTCCGCTGAGATCCCGAAGCTGCCAGCCGGCCAGGCTCAAGGGTGCCCCGCTGACATTGCGCACGGTGATCTGCTCGTTCTGCAGGTCCGGCCCCTCGGGATCGGGAAGCAGGGACACCAGCCGCAAGGGCGGGGTCATGATCGACGGCGGAGCCAAGGGCGCGGCGCGACCGTCGAACCAGATCGGCGCGGTCCAGGCGCGGTCCTCATCTTCATGTTCGGCGTCGGGACCAGACGATTGCGTCACCCGGACGAGCACGTACTCCCCAGCCTGGCGCGCATAGACACCATCGAGCGTCCAAACGCCGTCGCCCTGAACCCGATAGGATTGCACCGGCCGGAAGGCCGGGTCGCCGCCTGGCATGTCCTGGAAGACATCGATCCGATAGGCCGCATTGGGCTCGTCAGGATCGCGCAGCTCAAGCGAGAGGCCATACTCGGCATCGGCTTGCGGCGCGGCGACCACATCACCCATGACGGCCTGGCCGGAGCGGAAGATCACCTTGAGGTTCTTGTCTTCCGACGCAAAGGTCCGCCTCGCCCTTAAGGCCGAGAGGATCGCCGGCTTGGTAAGGCTGGCGGCATAGACGCCGACCCGCGCGTCGCTGATCGTACCCCATGTCTTGTAGTGGTTGTCGTGGCCGACGCTGGGGCCCAAACGAAAACCGACATTGAGATAGGCGAAGTACTGGCGCTCTTTGCTCTCGGCGCGGTGCAGGCCGCCTTCCTCCATCGCCGGTGCGTTCAGAACTTCGATCAGCGAGACCGCAGGCCCCAGCCTGGCCACCCAGCTCTCGTCAGGGCCAAGCTTTGCGCGACCATAGTCCGATTCAAAGCGCTGACCGCCGCGCGGATGATTGAACTGCACGACGGGCATGGCCCCCGCGCTGTCGGGGTTTTCCGTGAGCCACCTTAGCAGGTCGGCGAAGTCCCCGCTCTTGGCGTCGATGACGCTGGCCGCATCCAGCACGTTGACGTGGTTGCCGGAGCTGATGGTCGAAAACTCTTGACCGTAGAGCGCGATGAACTGGCCGTCCTTGCTGGCCCTGGCCGCCGCGGACTTCAGCGATCCGGTGTCGCTCCCTTGATAAAGAGCCGGTCGGGTGGCGATGAGCTTGTTGTCCCGTCGATCGGGCGTCGCGCCCATCTCGGCGTCTTTGTGATTGTGTTCGGTGACGGCGAAGAAATCGAGACCGGCGCCCTTGGCCATGGTGAAGGCCTCGCGCGGGACACCGCTGCCATCACTGTAGCTGGTGTGGGCGTGAAGATTGCCGAAGAAGATCTCGTCAGCGACCGCCGGTCCCGCGCCGACGCCGAGCGCGCCCGCGATGATCCAAGCCAATCCCTTGCGCATGTCTCAGCCCCCCAGCCTGACCGTGAGCGTCTCGCGTAGCGCGAGTTTTGGCAAGTCGCAAACCAGCGTTGTGCGAAGGCCGGCCGGCCCATACCCGGGTATGGCATGGGCAAACCCGGGCGCGATTCAAACGATACGGCAAGACAAGTTCGCCGGACGCCGGTGTTTGGCAATCTGACTCAGCGATCGGACGCCGCCGCATCTCCCCTCCCGGCGGGAGGTCCTCGCAAAATCGGCGTGTCTCCCCCGAACGCCGGGCGCGTCGTCCAGATTCGACGGGCCAAATCGTGCCGGCGGCGACTCCTGTCCCCCGCCCCGCCGTCGGCACGCCCCACTCGTCGGCGGCTGGAAACGAACCGATGTCCAAGACAATCATCCTGATCCATGGCGCATGGCTCACCCCCAGCTCGCTCGAGCTGTTCCGTAAGCGCTACGAGTCCCGCGGCTTCACCGTCCTGGCGCCGGCCTGGCCGCTGATGGACGCGCCGATCGTGGCCCTGCGCGACCGGCCCGATCCGCGCCTCGGCGATCTCACCCTGGGCCGCATCGTCGACCACTATACCGGTGTCATCGCCAGCCTCCCCGAAGCCCCGATCCTGATCGGCCATTCCTATGGCGGGCTCGTCGTCCAGATGCTTCTGGATCGCGGCCTCGGCGCGGCCGGCGTGTCGATCGAACCGGCCCCGGCCGCCGGCATCAAGCCCGGCCTCACCGCCTTCGCCGCCGCCTTCCCGGTCTTCGCGGCCTGGGCCGGCTGGCGTCGGGTGCTGCGGATGAAGCGCGCCGCTTTCGGAAAGTACTTCGCCAACGACTTGCCCAAGGCCCAGCAGGATGAGCTCTTCGCCCGCGAGATCGTGCCGGCGCCTGGCCGGATCTACTATCAATCCGTCCTGGGCCTTGGCTCGGCCATCGCCTGGAAGAACCCCGAGCGCGCGCCGTTGCTGTTGATCAGCGCCAGCGGCGATAGGACGATCGAGCCCTCGATGGTCCGCCAGAACCTCAAGCGCTATGCCGCGTCGCCCGCGCTGACCGCCTTCAAGAGCTTTCCGGGGCGCTCGCACTTCCTGATCGCCGCGCCAGGCTGGGAGGAAGTCGCCGACTATGCCCTGGGCTGGGCGCAGAACCCGACCCCGTCACCCGTCGCCGCCGCGGCGCGACCGCTGTCGGGCGCGCTGGCTACCCACTGAACCGAGGCGCTCTTATGCTCCAGCGGCCCGCCCGGCGTTTCGCCGGCGGGCCGCCTTGCATGAAGCCGACCACGAACGACACCGATGTCGCCCGGCGCGGCGTCGAGCAGGTGATCCTGCCCTCGGTGACGCCTGCAAGATGTTGCGGCCCTTAGGCTCACCACGAGGGGTAGGGATCCTCGGCGCTTCTAGGTGCGCTGGGTTACGTCCGCCAACAACCCATCCAGTTCGCCCTGAAGAAGCTCCCGACTGTCTTCAAGTCTGCCGGCGATCCGCAACAGGACGTCCCAGAAGTCACGGACGGCCGCCTCCGCACATTGGCGGGCGCTTGGCAGATCCGCGCCGCGATCGCCCAGTTGGCGAATGAGATCCAGGTCGGCGCCACTGCCGGGTACGCCGGCGTAGCCGATCATGGGGTCCGTCGATTGCGGCAGTGCGCCGACGGACTTTGCGTGGCTGACGGCGGCCGCGCCGCCGAAGAAATAGGCGGCGAACCGGGTCGCGTCGTGTCCATCCTGCGGGAGGGCGAGCCCTGAACTCGTCAACGCCTTCGCCGTCTTGGGGTCGTAGTGCAGGCGGACGGGGACCTTGCCCATCTCTCGTTTGAGAACGACGGCATGGCCGGCCTCATGGATGCAGATCGTGTCCATCGTTCCCCCTGGACCAAAGTCGCGCGAGCCTTACCGGATGCCGGGTTGGTTAAGCGTTACTGTGATGGAGGCCGGAGGCGACGGGCGCAGGAAAATCGCCAGCCCCGCGCAAAGACCGATCCCGTAGGCCGTCAGGGCGATGAGGCCCATCACACGTCGCATTGACGAGGTCCTCGCAGGGATGAAGGCGGCGATCCGATCGGCCAAGCCGACAAGACCGCCGCCCGACGCCCGGTCAGCGGAAGAAGGCGACGAACTCGTTGATCATGACCTGGGGCTGCTCTTCGGGAACGAAGTGACCGCTGTTGTCGACCTTGACCAGCTTGAGGTCCGGGGCCTTCGGCGGAAGGGCCGCCTGCAGCCAGGGATAGCCGATGCCGCCCAGGGCCAGGACCGGCATCTTCAGCGGGCCGTATGTGGCCTCGTCGTCGATGTCCTGGGCGAAGCTGCGATACCAGCCGTTGCCGCCTCGGATGGCGTCGGCGTTGTTATAGGCGGCGAAGTAGATTTCCCGGTCCGCCTTCGAGATCGAGGCGTTGTCGCGCAGCATGTAGTTGAACGACCAGTCCTGGATCAGATGGTAGCGCCCCAGCAGCAGCGCCTCGGGCAGCTCGGGGACTTGGTTGAGCGCGAACCACCACGGCCACACCGGATGGGCGTCGTCGACCTTGGCGCCGAACGACCCCTTCGGCGGGATCATCGGCAGCCCCTTCCAGCCTTCGGACGGGTGGGGCGTGTCGAGCAGGGCCAGCTTGATCGTGCCCTGCGGATAGTTGGCCGCATAGGCGTAGGCGACCATCGCGCCGATGTCGTGACCGGCGATGTTGGCCTTCTCATAGCCCAGCGACCGGATCAGGCCGTAGATATCGCCGGCCATGGTCTTCTTGTCGTAGCCGCCGGCCGGCTTGGCCGACCCGCCCATGCCGCGGATGTCCACGGCGATGACCGTGTAGTGCTTGGAGAGCTCGGGCATGACCTTGTTGAACTCCCACCAGGTCTGCAGCCAGCCCGGCATCAGCACGAGCGGCGGCCCCTTGCCGCCGATCACGTAGTGGATGCGCGTGCCGTTGACGTCGGCGTAGGCGCTCTTGAAGTCGCCCAGGCGCCTGGCCAGGTCGGCGTCGGAGACCGCCGGGATCACTCGGTCGGCGGGCGCGGCGAAAACGGGCGTCGCGGTCGTCAGCGGCGCGGCGAACGATAGGGCCAGGGCGCCGGCCATCAAGGCGCGACGAAGGCTCGCGCCGGCGCGGCGCGTCGAAGTCGGATAGATCATGTCAGGTCTCTTCGGTTGGGGAGCGGGAGAGCGGGACTTAAGCCGCGCGGAGCTTGGCGAAGCAGTTGCGCAGCTCGTCGACGAATAGGGCCGGCTGCTCGAGGGCGGCGAAGTGGCCGCCCTTGGGCGGGTAGTTCCACCAGATCAGCTTGCTGTAGGCGGCTTCACCCCAGCTGCGCGGCGGCAGGTAGACCTCGCCGGGGAAGACGCTGATGCCGACCGGGATGTCGAGCGGAATGGCGGTGAACGAGAAGCTGCGGTTCTCCCAATAGGTCCTGGCCGAGGACGCCCCCGTGTTGGTGATCCAGTAGAGCATGATCTCGTCGAGGATCTCGTCGCGCGAGAGCACCGTTTCAGGTACGCCGCCGCTTTCGGTGGCGTCGACATAGTGGTCGTACATCCAGGCCGCCTGCCCAAGCGGCGAGTCCGAGAGCAGGAAGCCCGTCGTCTGCGGCTTGTTGGCCATCTCGTGGAAGTAGCCCGACCGGGTGTCGCTGTAGAGTTTCAGCGCGGCGATCGCGGCGGCCTCCTGGGGTGTTGGTGACGCCGGGAGCTTGGCGGGCAGGACGATCGGGAAGTTGAGGTGGATGGCGTCCAGGCCCGCGACGTGGTCGCGCGCCATGAGCGTGGTGACGATCGCGCCCCAGTCGCCGCCCTGGGCCACAAAGCGCCCGTATCCGAGCCGGCGCATCAGCGTCGACCAGGCGTGGGCCGTCGTCTGGTGCGTCCAGCCGGGCTTGCTGGGCTTGCCCGAGAAGCCGAAGCCCGGGAGCGCCGGGATCACTAGGTGGAAGGCCTGGTCCGCGGTTCCCCCGTGCGCGGTGGGATCGGTCAGCGGGCCGATGACCTTCATGAACTCCAGCACTGATCCGGGCCAGCCATGGGTCATGATCATCGGCTTGGCCTGCGGGTGCTTGGAGCGGATGTGCAGGAACCAGATGTCGAGCCCGTCGATCTTGGTCTTGAACTGCGGATAGGCGTTCAGCTCTCGCTCGATCCGGCGCAGGTCATACTTGTCGCGCCAATGGGCCATCAGCGCCTTCATGGGCTCGGTGCGAATGCCCTGGCTGCGATCGGGAACGATTTCCGGGTCCGGCCAGCGGATCGCGGCCAGTCGGCGCTTTAGATCGTCCAGATCGGCTTGCGCCAGCGTGACCTTGAAGGGAACGACGGCCTCGCCGGCGGGCGCCGCAGCCAGGCTTTGCGGCGCGGGAGCCAGGCCCGCAAGCGCGACCAGGGCCAGGCCTGAAGCCACCAGGCTCCGGCGAGAGACGAGGGGCTCGTCCCGAAGATGATCTGTGGAAGATGCGGACGACATAGCGGGCTCCCGGCGAGGATCGAGGACGGGCCGCCCTCCGCCAGGATTTGGCGCGAGCGGCGGTGTCCCTCCTTCGTGCCAGCCGCCGGATCGGATGTGTTGAAGACGCCCACGCGAACTGGGACGAGAGCGCGGTAATGACGGTTTCTGCGGGCTAGAGCCTGCGCCGGACGACCAGGCCCAGCGTGCGCGGGGGCGCGCTCGTCACCTGGGTTCGGCCAAGGGTCACGGCGTTGGCGTTGGCGGTCGACAGCGCGACCTCGTCGAACAGGTTGTCGACATAGGCAAGCATCGACCACCGACCATCCTGGCTCTCGACGCCGACACGCAGGTTGGTCAGGACGGAACTGGGAAGCCGTCGGTAGAAGGCGTTGGTAGGCCGAAACTCCGAGTAGGACGCGCCTGAATAGCTCAGGTCCAACTGGATTGATCCGGTGAGCCCGGCGATGGGGCGCTCGTAGCGGGCCGAGGCGGTCGCGGTGGTCTTGGGAATGTAGGGGATGCGATCATTCTTGCGGCCGGCGGCGACCACGGCGGCGTTGATCTGATCTTCGGAGAGCGCCGCGTCCAGGGCGGTCAGCGCGCCCGTCAGGCTAAGGCCCCTCGCGGGACGGATCCGAGCCTCCAGTTCAACGCCCGAGATCTCGGCAGCGCCCGCGTTGGCGGTGAAGCGGAAGAGGCCGTCGGGGCGCGAGCCCAGCGCCTGCAGATTGCTCCAATCGCTTCGGAAGGCCGAGGCCTGGAGGTCGGCGCGGCCGGTCAGGCCCTCCAGCCGGGCGCCTGCCTCGTAGGTCCAGACATGGTCCGACCGATAGGCCACCAGAGCGTCGGGCAAGCCCAGAACCTGGTTCACGCCGCCAGGCCGATACCCCTTGCTGGCCTGGCCATAGACCAGGGCGCCCGGCGTGATCCGATAGCTGGCGTTGAACCGCGAAACCCACCCCGTCTCGCTGGCGTCGTAGCGCGCATAGGGCGTGGCCGGGGCGTTGATCAGGTCCAGGCCCAGCGGCGTCTGGCCCGCGCTCTGGCGGTCATAGCGAAACCGCCGCGCGCCGGCTTCCAGGCGCAGGCGCTCACCTACCTGCCAGCCAAGGTCGGCGAAGACGGCGGTCTGACGCAGCTGCTCGGAGATCTGCCGGATGAAGCGGGGCACGCGGCCCTCGATGACCAGGCCGTTGGCCGGATCGACATCCATCTGGACGTTGCGGACGTCGCCCTCGCGCTCGGCGTGAAAGACGCCGACGGTCCAGGCGAGCGGAGCGGCCGCCTTGGAGCTGGCCCGCAGTTCGAAGCTGTCGCTGTCGGTGGCTTGGCGCGGCTGGATGACGTTGGGAATGAAGCTGGCGACATAGGTGTTGAAGGCCGCCATCGTGGCCGTCGGGCAAGGCGCGCCGCCGCCGCGCAGACGCGCGCACATCGCCGCGTTGTTCAGATAGGTCGCGAAGAACGCGCTGGCGTCGGTGTTGAACTGGTCGAGCCGGCGATGGCTGTGCGAGGCCAGCCCCGTCACCACCACGTCGCCGAGATCCCACTTGGCCGTGAGGCTGTAGATTTCCTGTTTGTCGAGATTGGTCCGGCGAGCCTGGGCGTCGTCCTGATAGTCGCCGGCCTCCAGGACCCAGGTTGGAAGATCGCCGCGAGCGTCCTGATAGTAGGCGGCCGCGTCGATCGTCAGGTCTTGCCGCGGCGTCCAGCGCAGGAGGACCCGCCCGCCCCACCGGCGCGCCTCATTGACATCTTCTTCGCGGCGCGCGCGGCTGTCGATATAGCCGCCGCCGCCTTCTTGGAAGCCGACCAGACGCAGGGCCAGGCGCGCATCGATCAGGGGGAGGTTGAGCATGGCGAAGGCGCGTTCGCCAAGCTCGCCGCCGGCGCGGTGGTAGACATCGACCTGGCCGGCCGCGTCGGTCGAGAATGTGGGCTTGGCGAACAGAATCTTCACCGCGCCGGCCATCGCGTTGGAGCCATAGAGCGTGCCTTGCGGGCCCCGCAGCACCTCGATCCGCTCGACATCGAAGAGGGCCAGGCCCGGCGCGGAACCGCCCGCGTCGTTGCTGGCGCCGACCGATCCGGAAACCGCAACCTCGTCGTAGTAGAGCCCGACCGTTCCTTCGCCGATCCCCTGAACGCCGCGCACGGCCAAGCGCAGATTGGATGGGCCGCCATTGAGCACTGTCAGGCCGGGCGCCAGACCATTGAGACTGGCGATATCGACCACGCCACGGCTTTCAAGATCGTTCGCCGTCAGGGCCGAAACGGCGGCGGGCGTTTCGCGGAGCAGGGTTTCGCGCCGGCTGGCGGTGACGACGACTTCATTGACGCGGTCGCCTTGCTCCTCGGCCTGCGCAGGTGTCGCCAGGTGAGGCGCGGCTAGGGCCCCGGCCAGCAGCATCAGGTTCATCGCCTTCATTGGACGGCTTGTCCCCGAGCGCCGCGCGGCGCGATGGTCACGATGATCAGCACGCTCAGCGCCAAGGCGGCGACCATGACCCCAGCGATAGCGAAAGGACCTTGCGCCTTGAGCAGAGGCAGCAGGGCCAACGGCGCCAGGGCCGCGCCCAGACGATTGAAAGCCCAGGAGAGAGCCACGGCGAAACTGCGGATGCGGGTTGGGAAGACCTCGCCGGCCAGGATGTAGAGCATCGGCACGTACATCAGAGCCACGAGGTTGAACGCGAAGCCCGACACCATCAGGACGATGGGGCTGGCCCCCCAAGCAAAGACGATGATCGCCACCGCGATCAGGCCGGCGCAGAGGCTAAGGCCGAGGCGGCGATCGATCTTGTCGATGAAGGGCGTGGCCGCCAACGAACCGATGGGCGGCCCGAAAGCCGCCACCCCGACATAGAGCAGGGTATCGGACAGCTTGAAGCCCTTCTCCAGCAGGATGGGCGCACTGATGATCGGAAAACTGATCAAGGCCCAACCGCTTAGGAAGTAGAGCCCGAACATCACGCCCCACACCAGGCGCGAAGGCTCGGAAAACGGCGGCGCGGCTTGCGGCGTAGCCGGCCGGTCGCCCTTTCTGAACCGCACCAGCGGCGGAGACTCCAAGAACCGTCCCATGACGGCGTCGGCCTTGTCCTGCCGGCCGGTCGCCAGGAGCCATCGCGGCGATTCCGGCAGGGTGGCGAACGCCAGGGCCAATAGGGACGCGCCGCCGCCGCCAATCACGAACGCCCAGCGCCAGCCTTCCAGGCCAAGCGGCGCCAGCGGCGTCAGCTCCCGGACCAGGAAGATGGCCAGCGGCGCGCCAAGGGCGCCGACCGCACTCACCAGGATCAGGATTGGTCCCCTGCGCGCGGCTGGCAGGATGTCGGTGAGGTAGGCGAACATGACAGGCGGATAGGCCCCCATGGCCATGCCGCCGATCACGCGCAGGATGGTGACCCCCAGAAGACTTGGGGCCATCGACGCGGCCAGTGATGAGGCCCCCAGGAGCGCCATCAGCGCGATCAGCACGCTGCGCCGACCCAGACGGTCGCCGGCCTTGCCAAACACGGGCGCGCCGAGCAGGGCCCCGATGTAGATCGACGACAAGAGCCACGGCAGCTGGCTGGCCGTAGCCGGATCGGGATGCGCGCCGAAGACCGCGGACAGCACGCTCGTCAACGCCACTTCCCAGAGGTCGAAACTGAACCCCAGAGCGCAGATCGTGATGATCGCCACGTGCAGCCGCGACAGCGGAGCCGAGGGCGTTTGGTCCTCGGCTTTCAGGTAGGTCTCGGCGATCGACATGCTTACTCGCAAACCAGCGTCCAACGCGGCCATACCTTGCGCTCTAGTTCTACTGGTCAAGACGAGAGACGGGGCGCGCGCTAGCTTCTTCGTCGACTGTCCGCAGCCAGATCTGTTCTCGCCGCCAGTGATTGGGCGAACGGCCCAGATGGATACGGAAGAGACGTGACAGGTGCGACTGGTCCGCCATGCCGCAGGCCAAGGCGATCTGGCAAAGCGGATCGTCGCTTTCGACCATCAAGGCCTGGGCGCGTTCCAGCCGGCGGCGCGTGACATAGGCTTGCGGCCGTTCTCCGAAATTGACCTTGAAGGCTTCGGAAAAATAGCGGTCGCTCAGATGGGCGATGCGGGCCAGATCAAGCGTTCGGATCTTCTCGTGAAGGTGGGTTTCGACAAACTCCGCCACGCGCTTGGCCTGCCAGGGCGCCAGGCCACCGGAAGCCGGCGGCGCCAGGAGGGCCCCGCGCAGAAGGTCACGCGCCTGGCTGATGTGGTCGCGGACGGGCTTGTGTTCGTCGCCCAGGTGTCGGGTCGCATCGACCAGCAAATCGATGACGACGGTCAGGCGGGATGGGGGCGCCTCATCGCGCCTCATCCTCGGCTCAAGCTCCAAAGCCATGGACGACATCGTCCCCTCCTTCGCGTTCGACCGGCGCCCTTGTCGGTCAAATGCCACGGTGCGGCGCGGCTCGAGCGCAGGCCAGTCAAGACCTGCAAAGAGTTGTTGCGGGCGCTGCGCAACAGGCCCTCATAGCCTCCGCCACCGTTGCGCCAGGGTGCGACACAGGCATAGTTGGCCGACTGTCAAACGGAGCTGGCCATGCTTTCGGAAGGCGGCCAGGAGCACTGCTTTGGCCCTTATCGACTTTCCGTCGCCCAGAAGGCGCTGTTCGAGGGCGGCGGCGCGGTGCGGCTCGGCGGCCGGGCCCTGGACATCCTCACGCACCTGGTGAGCCGCGCCGGCGACGTCGTCAGCAAGGAAGAGCTGATGGCCGCCGCGTGGCCTGGCCATTATGTCGAGGAAGCCACCCTGCGGGCCCATATCGCCACGTTGCGCAAGGCCATCGGCGATGGCCAAGACGGCGCCCGCTACATCGCCAATATCCCAGGTCGGGGCTATTGCTTCGTCGCCCCCGTCGCCGAACGCGCCGCCCCGGTTTCGGACCCGACGCCGGCCCCGATTTCGGCGGGAGGCGCCAGAATTCCACCGGCTCTGCCGCGAATGATCGGCCGGAGCGCGGCCGTCGACGCCCTGGCCAGTCAGTTGCGCGATCGTCGTTTGGTGACGATCTGCGGTCCTGGCGGCATAGGCAAGACGACCGTCGCCGTCGCCGTGGCGCACCAGATCGTGCCGCGCTACGCCGATGGCGTCCATCTCATCGACCTGGCGCCGGTCGCCCACCCCGAAGCGGTGGTCAGCGCGTTCGCCGCCACCCTTGGCCTCAACACCGCGACCGGAGAGTCCAGCGAGGGGCTGGCCCGGGCCTTGGCGGGCAAGCAGATGCTGCTCCTGGTCGATAACTGCGAACACGTGGTGGAGACGGTCGCGGCGATCGTGGAGGAAATTCTGCGTGGCACACCGCACGTCGATGTTCTGGCGACGGGGCGCGAAGCGCTCGGCGCCGACGGCGAAACCGTCCATCACCTGCCGCCCCTTCAGACACCGCCATCGAGCGATTTCATCGGTCCAGACGATGCGCTGCAATTTGCTGCGGTCGAGCTCTTTGTCGAACGGGCCCAGGCCGGCGACGACGCCTTCGTGCTGTCGGCCGCCGAAGCGCCCGTCGTCAGCGTACTGTGTCGCCGGCTGGACGGCATTCCCCTGGCGATCGAGTTGGCCGCCGCGCGGATCGGCCAGCTGGGGGTGACCGGCTTGGCCGCGGAACTGGACCAGCGGCTTTTGACTCTCACTCAGATCAGGCGCTCGGCCCAACCGCGACACCGCACCCTGACGGCGATGCTCGATTGGAGCTACGAACGACTGGACGCGGCCGAACAGGACCTGCTGCGTAGACTCTCGGTCTTCTCAGGAAGGTTCACCGCCCGCGCCGCCGCCATGGTCTGCGGGACCGATCCATTCGACGGCGCGGTCATGGAGACCCTGCAGAGCCTGCGGGCCAAGTCGCTGGTGGCCGCCGAAACGGGCGGCGGGGCGGTGTATCGTCTGCTCGATATGACCCGTGCGTATGCGGCCGCCAAGCTGGAGGCGCAGGGCGAGGGGGACGATGTTCGACGGCGGCATGCCGCGCTCTGCCTGGACATCCTCGGCCGCGCCGAACGCGGTTGGCCTGAGCAGCTGCGCGACGACTGGATGGCCGAGTACGCGCCCTGGATCGACGATATCCGCGCCGGCATCGACTGGGCTTTCTCGGCCGGCGGCGACGCGGTCACGGGGATCGAACTCACCGCCGCCTCCGTGCCTCTGGCCTGCCAGCTATCCCTGATGCGCGAGTTTCGCGGGCGGGTGAACCGAGCGATCGTCGAACTTGAGCGCCTGCCGTTTCCCCTTCCCATTGCCGAGGTCCAGCTCAACACGTTCCTGGGCACGGTGTCCTTCCATGAGTCTGGTTCGGGCTCGATGATCACCTCGGCCTACGCCAAGACCGTGAGCCTTTCGGAGACCCTGAACGATCCCAACCACGACAAATCGGCCACGCTCGATCTCTTCCAATGGGCTTTCAGCCTGGGCGACTACCCAGCGGCGCTGAAGGCGGCCGAACATCTGGGCATGCTCGGTCGCGCCAGCTCAGATCCCATGCTGCAGCTGACCTCCGACCGGCAGATCGCCCAGGCCAGCCACTTCCTCGGGGACCACACGCGAGGTCGGACCTACGCCGAGCGCGTCCTCAACCATCCGACCCAGGGCATCCGCCTTCCGGTCGGCAGTCCGATGCAGTTGAACCGCAAGGTGTCCATGCGGATCATCCTGTCGCGGATCCTCTGGATCGAGGGGTTAGCGGATCAGGCCATGGCGATGGCGCTCGAGGCTATCGAACTCTCCGCGTCCGATCTTTCCCTGGCGCTGTCGCAAACCCTGGCGCTTGCGGCGTGCCCGATCGCCATCTGGCGCGGCGACATGGAGCTGGCCCTGCAACTGACCGAACGCCTTCGCCATCACGCGCGCGCTTCGGGGACGGAGTATTGGGCTAGCTGGGCCGAAGCCATTCTCCACACTCTCAAGGCCGATCCGCAGGACAGCCGGCTGCACGTCAACAGCCACCTGCTGGGCGCAAAGCAGCTCGACGGCTTGGGCGCTCTGGACTGGCGATATGCGAGCGCCGAATCGTTGGAACGGGTTGAGCGCGGTGTTGTGGGATGGTGCGCTCCGGAAATCCTACGCGCCGAAGGGCAGATCGCCCTAGTCAGCGGCGGCAGCGACGCCCGCCGTATCGCCGAAGGCTATTTCGAGCGTGCTCTGGACCTAGCCACCCGGCAGGGCGCGCTATCTTGGCGTCTTCGCGCGGCGACGAGCCTGGCGCGCCTCTGGGCGCAGGACGGTCGTGGCAAGGAGGGACTGCAGATGCTGGCCCCGATCTGCGATCAGTTCACCGAAGGGTTCTCGACCGCCGACATCCTGGCCGCCAAGTCGTTGCTCGAGACGCTCCGTGTGGCGGCATGAGGCGGACAGGTCGATGATGACGACAAGACCCGGCGCCGCGGTTGAGGATGCGCTCAATTTTGGCCCGTTCAGCCTTCGGCGCTCCGCCAAGACCCTGCGCGAAGGGGACAATCCGGTTCACCTCGGCGAGGCGATCTTCGCCATCCTTGCGGCGCTGGTCGAGCGCGCGGGCGAGCAGGTCACGCCGGATGAGTTGATCGTCTACTCTGGTCGCGCCGGCGATGGCGGCGCGGAAATGATCGAGGCCTATGTCCGGATCCTGTGCCGGCGCCTGGGTCTCGATCCCAGCGGGCGCGCCTACATCACCCGACGCTCGACGGGCTACTGCTTTGGCGCGTTAGTGAGCCGACAGAGCGTGCCGTCGACCCCGTCGCTGCGGGTGGTGAAGACCAGGAACAACCTGCCAGGACCCGGTGACCGTCTGGTGGGGCGCGACGAAGACATCCGCAACATCGCCGAACTGCTGGATCAGGCGCGCTTCGTGACCGTGGTCGGGGCGCCCGGCGTGGGAAAGAGCGCCGTCGCCGTCGCGGCCGCAGAAAGTACCAGCGCGCGCTTCGTCGACGGGGCGTGCTTCGTCGACCTCGGAGTCGTCAAATCACCGGACGGACTGGCGAACGCGGTGGCTATGGCCCTGGGTGTCGGCAGTCTCTCGGAGGACCCGTCCCCCAGCATCTTGGCCCATCTGCGCGACAAGCAGTTTCTTCTCGTGCTCGACGACTGCGCGGGAATCGCCGAGGCGGCGCCGTCATTCGCCGACCGCTTGCTGGAGGCTTGTCCTGGCGTGCGTTGCCTCACAAGCGCGCCGCGACCTTTGGGGGCCCCCGACGAGCGCGTCTATCGCCTCCAGGGTCTTTCCGTCGAGACGGGCGACGCATCGCCCGCCGCAGCGCTCATGAAACAGCGACGGATCGAACGCCTGATGGCGCCCGATCTGTCGGACATGGACTTCTATCCCTACGGCCGTCTGGTCGAGGCCTTGGCCGGCGCGCCGCTCGCCATAGAGCTTGTCGCCGCCGCATCGCCCGAGCACGTCGATGCGCTGGCTTCCCGCATTCCAGCCTACGGCAAGGACGGGCTGGGCCTCGATGTCGTCCTTGGATGGGCATTGTCGGCGCTTGATGAATCCGAAGCCGCCTTTCTGCGCCAACTCGCCAGCTTCAACGGTTTCATCAGCCTCGCAGCCGCCCAGTCCATGGCTCAGATTTGCGGGGTCTCGGACCTGGGCGCCGTCATGGGACGGCTGGCGGGGATGCACCTGGTCACCCGCGATATCGTCGACGGCGTCCTGCTCTATCGACTTCACGCCGCTGTGCGGGACTTCGCCCTTTCCGGTCTCCAGAGCGAAAATGACTACGCGCTTGTCCGTCGTCGCCATGCCGAGGTCTGCCACGAAATCCTCAAACGCGCCGAAGGTGATTGGGATGAGCTTGGTCAGCGTCAGTGGGTGGAGCGCTACGGCTATGTCATCCACGATCTAAGGTCAGCCATCGACTGGTGCATGGGCATTGGTGACCGCCCGCTCGGGGTGGCGTTGACGGCCGCGGCCGTTCCCTTGGCGGTGCAGCTGTCTCTGACCGCGGAGTTCCGCGGGCGCGTGAAGCTGGCGCTAGACGTCAGCGATGGCTGGCGGCGTAGCCCGATCCTGCAGATGCGCCTCAACACCGCCTATGCAAACCTCGCCCAGCTGACCTGGGGCACCGGAGCCGAAGCGACGGCCGCCTTCTCCAAGGCTCACGAATTGGCCGAGCGGGTCGGCATCGCCAGCGAGCAGGCGTCGACCCTTCTGGGGGTCTGGTCCTGCGCCTTCGGCAAGGCCGACTACCCGGCCGCCGCCGAGTTCAGCAACCGTCTGAGCATGGTGGCCAAGGTCTCGTCCGAACCCTTCATCACCCTGCTGGGCGATAGGACCTCGGCCCAGGCCCAGCACTTTCTCGGGCGTCACGATCGGGCGCGGATCCTGGCCGAGCGGGTCATCAACTATCCGCAGCGCTCCATTCCCCTGTCGATGTCGATGCCGGGCGTGAGCCGGCAAGTCTCGATGCGCATCATCATGGCCCGGATCCTGTGGATCCAGGGGCATCCGGACCAGGCCGAGGAGATGGTCGAGGCGGCGATCAGCCATGCCGCCGCCGACCTGGGCATCGCCATGTGCCATGCACTGGCCTTGGCCGCCGCGCCGGTCGCCCTGTGGCGGGGGGACGAGGCCCGAGCCCAGACCCACATCGACCGCCTCCTGGACTTGTCCAGCGCGGGTCAGGCCAACTATTGGCGCAGCTGGGCCCAGCGCTTCGAGGAAGTGCTGCGTTGGCGCCAGACCGGCGTCGCTGTGGCGCCGCCCCAAGACGCCAAGCAGGCGGACGCCATGGCGACCTTCGCCGCGGTGTTCATTACGCCGGGTGTCCTGGCTCGCGTTGAGGCGGGTCTGGTGGGCTGGTGCGCGCCGGAGGTTTTCCGAGCCGAAGGCGAGCGCCTCCTGGGTCAGGGCGACCATGATGGCGCCGAAACAAGCTTCAAGCGTGCGCTCAACCTGAGCCGTCGTCATCGCGCGACCGGTTGGGAGTTGCGCGCCGCCAACAGCCTGGCGCGGCTCTGGAACAGTCAGGGCCTGGCCGATGAGGCCGAGGCGCTTCTGGCCCCGATCGTCGAAGGGTTCAGCGAAGGGCACGCCACGGCCGATCTGCGAGCGGCGCACGAGGTTCTCGCCAAACTCAATCGCGGCGGTGTGCGAAACCACAAGGATGGCCGCCCTCCTCGGGGTTGAGGCGGTGTGAGGAGGGCGGCGGGTCCTGGGTTTTGGGGGAGGAGGACCCGTCCTTGAGGACGTCTCCACAGTCTCATTTCAGCGGCGATGGCGCTTGGACGCTCAGCGTCGATTTGACAGGTTCGGCGGTGCTTTAGTGAGGCAGAGGGTGGGGCTCCGCATCCTGATCGTCTATGCGACCGGCTCGATCCGCCAATGTTCGCAGAGCTTACCGGCGCTAACGCGATAGGCCTGCAGGGCTTCAAACGCGATCCTGGTTCCAGTGGGCGGCAAGTCGCCCAGAGGATTAAGGTGGGTTCCCGTGATCTGAGCCAGAACCATAACCCGACTACCTTCAGCCATCATGTCCAACGGGCGCCAGATCATGTCCGGAAAGGCCGAGCGAAGGCCGCCCAGATAGCGTTGGAGTTCGCAGACGTCGAATTGGCCGTCGTTTGGTGATCGACAAGATGTATCGACCAGCTCGACCAGAGCGTCGAGCGCCCCTTGGTTGACGAGATCGTAGTAGCGGGAAATGACGCTCTTGTTGACTTCGATCGACATTTGCAAATCCTTGCATAGCGCGATCTCAGAGTGGGCGAAGCCGGCTGGGCGGCCTTGAATATTACCCTCCGCGTTGGAGCCCATCAGCGGTACTTGCCGCGCCGGAACATCAAGCAGCGCCCGCGATCTTCAAGACGCCAACAAGCCGGGGACTTTGGGCATGATGCTGAGCTAGTGGAATGGGCGCCGACAGCACCGGACCAATTACGGGGTCAGCGGTTCGATATGGCAGCTCCCCACCACTGGCTGCAAAACAAGCAAGCCAGAGCCTGGACCCGTTCACTCTTGGGGACCGCGCTCGGCACGGTACACCTGGATCTTCAGCGGTCCTGGTCGATCGAAGATCGAAACATCGCCGGCCACCTTGCCAAGGACGACGATGCCGGGCTGGGGCACGCGGCCCCGGCGGTAGTAAATCACTAAGTCGTCCGAGCCCCACAAGCCGAGCGTGCCGGGCTCGAAATCCAACTTACGTGGGGCCTGCGGCAGCGGTGCAGGCAAAGTCCCCGTCTTCTCCTGCCTCAGGTGGTCGCGCATCTCGATCGTCATCGGCAACCGCCGCGCGAAAGCGCGCGCGGCGGCGTTGTCGGTCAGGGTGGCGGTGACCTCGCCCCACGGCGACAAGATCTGGATGCGCTCTTGCGCCATGGCGTGTCCCATTGAGACGAGGGCGAGGCTGGCGGCGGCCAGGACGGTGCGACGCATGGCGGGTCTCCCTGGATTGAGGACCGGTCGCCCTAGGCGGCCAGGTGTTGCCGGAAGAAGCGGGTCAGCTTGGCGAACGGGATCATGTCCACGCGGTCGTAGAGGTCGACGTGACCCGCGCCCGCCACCCAGACAAGCTCCTTCGGCTCGGCGGCGCGACGGTACGCTTCGGCGCTGAACTCCTTGGAGTGGGCCTGGTCGCCGCTGATGAACAGCAAGGGGCGCGGCGAGATCGTTTCAAGGTCGTTGAACGGATAGAAGTTCATGAACTTGATGTTGCTCGTCACCGTCGGCTTGGTGGTGCGCTCGCGCGACGCGCCGGGCGGCGTCACCTCGCCGCGCGGGGTGCGGTAGAAGTCGTAGAACTCACGCTGGATGGGATCGGTGTCGGCCGTCAGCTGCAGGGTCGTGCCGCCGGCGACCTCGACCGTCCCGCCTTCGAACTCAGCCCAGCGCTTCTGGGCCGCCGCGGCGATCATCTGCTTGCGCTGCTCGATCGAAACGGTGTGGTTCAGCCCATCGCGATTGGCCGCGCCCATGTCGTACATGCTGACGGTGGCGACCGCCTTCAGGCGTGGGTCGATCTTGGCCGCGCTGAGGATGAAGCTGCCACTGCCGCACACGCCGATGCCGCCAATGCGCTCGCGGTCGATGAAGGGCCGCGTGCCCAGGAAATCCACCGCGGCGCTGAACGCCTCGGCATAGAGGTCCGGCGCGACCGCGTTGCGCGGCTCCCCCTGGCTCCCGCCCCAGAACGGCAGGTCGATGGCCAGGGTCACGAAGCCCTGCTCGGCCATCTTGGTGGCGTAGAGCGTCGCGCTCTGCTCCTTCACCGCGCCCATCGGATGGCCGACGACCAGCGCCGGGGCCTTGGCGCCCGGGGCGAGGCCCTTGGGCGTGATGAGGTTGCCTGCGACTGTCGTCTGGTACTGAGTCTTGAAGGTGACCGGTTGGAGGGTCACGCGATCGCTCTTGTAGAAGTTGTCTGCGCCGTGGGTCATGTCCTGAGCCTTTGCGGATGCGGGGATAAGCGAGGCGGCGGCGAGGGCGGCGACGCTCGCGCCGACCCCCTGGAGGAGAAGTCGACGGTCCAGCGCCGATGGGCGCGCGAGGGCCGGAAGATTGTCTGGGCTTTGCATGAAAATCTCCGTGGGGTCAGAGTCTGGCGAGACGGCGCGGGACGCTGAGGGCGGCGAACCCCGCCGAGGCGCAGAGCAGAAGGGCGCTGATGAGGAAGGTCGCGCGGTGGCCGCCGGCGTCGAACAGCAGTCCGCCGCATGCCGCGCCGGCCGTGATCGCCAGCTGGATCACCGCGACCATGAGGCCGCCGCCCGCGTCGGCGTCGTCGGGAAGGGTTCGCGCCAGCCAGGTCCACCAGGCCACGGGCAGGGCCGTGCCCACGAAGCCCCACCCGATCAGCATGGCCATCGTCGGCAAGGCGCTTGGGCCGACGACGATCAGGCCAAGGGAGATCACGGCCATCAGCAGCGGCGCGACGAGGAGCACCGCTCTCAGGCTCGCGGCCACGAGGCGCCCGATCACGGCCGTGCCGGCCAGCCCGGCCAGGCCCATCAGCAACAAGGCCAGCGAGAGCGGCGAGGCGCCAAGCCGGGTGACGCCTTCGAGGAAAGGGCGCAGATAGGTGAAGAGCGCGAACTGGCCCGCGAACAGCAGGCCCATCGCCACCATCCCCGCCTTGGCATAAGGCCGGCGCAGGACGCCGACGACGCTCGGCGTCGCGCCGAATGATGACGGCATCTTCGGCAGGGCGAGCCATTGCCAGGCAAAGGTCACAGCCGCGAGCGGCACGACCAGGAAGAAGGCGCCGCGCCAGCCGATGAACTGCCCGAGGAATGCGCCCAGCGGCGCGGCGACCAGGGTGGCCACGGCGTTGCCGCCGTTGACCAGGGCCAGGGCGCGAGGGACCTCGTCGTGCCGGACCAGGCGCATGACGGTCGCCGCCGACAGCGACCAGAAGCCGCCGATGACGACGCCGACCAGGGCGCGGCCGACCATGAAGAGCGGCGCGTTGGGCGCCAAGGCCACCAGAAGTCCCGAAATCACCATGACGCCAGTCAGCCCGAGCAGCACGAGCCGTCGGTCCAGCCGCGCGACCCGGCCGATCGACAGACTTGTGAGCACGGCGAACAGGCCAGATACGGCGATGGCCTGGCCAGCCATGCCCTCAGTCAGCCGCAGGTCCGCGGCGATTGGGGTCAGCAGGCTGACCGGCATGAACTCCGAGGCGATCAAGGTGGCCACGCACAGCGTAAGCGCCAGGACCGCGCTCCAGCGGCTGCGGTCGGCCGGCACGGTGTCAGAGCGGGTTGAGACGGTGTCGAGGTTCAGGCTGGCGGCGGTTTCCATGGCCAGCAAGATAGGGGCTGGGGGGAGGCGCAATAGCCGCCACCCGTTTATCGCGGCGTTGAGCCCCGCTCATCATCGCCAGCCAGTCAGAGGCCGAGCGGGCGCTCCTCTCGGATAAGGTCGATCAGCAGGCGCAGCCCGGTCGGCAGCTGCCGGCGGCCTGGGTAGTAGATGTAGAAGCCGGGTCCGTTCGAAGCCCAGTCGCCGAGCACCGTCCGCAACGTTCCCCGAGCGACCTCCGCGGCGACGCACGGCTCGGGCAGATAGGCCAGCGCCGCCCCGCCCTTGACCAGATCGATGGCGAAGGCGGTGTCGTCGATCGTGACCTGGCCAGGAACGTCCACCGCCAGCGCCTCATCGCCGCGCTCGAACTCCCAGTGGTAGATGCTGTCGTCGCCCAGCCGGATGCGCAGGCAACGATGCCGCGTTAGGTCCGAGGGATGCTGGGGCGCGTCGAACCGAGCCAGGTAACCGGGCGAGCCAACCACCACCCAGCGGATGTCGGCCGACAGGCGCTGGGCGACCATGTCCTCCGGCACGGTGCCGCCGTAGCGGATGCCAGCGTCGGCGCCGGCCGCGACCACATCCACCAAGTGGTTGGCGATCACGACGTCGATGGCGATGTCCGGATAGCGCTCGACAAAAAGCGGCAACACCGGGGCCAGCAGCAGCGTGCCGGCGTGTTCGAGAACGTTGAGCCGGATCCGCCCTGCTGGTTCGGCGCGAAACCGGTTGAGCGTATCCGCCGCCGTCTCGATCGCCTCGAAGGGGCCCAGGATCGACGCCTGCAGGTGCTCGCCCGCCGCGGTCAAGGTGACGCTACGGTTGGTGCGGTTGAGCAGGCGAACCCCGAGCCGGGCTTCGAGACCCTTTAGCGAGTGGCTGAGCGCCGAGGCGCTGACGCCCAGCTCCAGCCCCGCCCGGCGGAAGTTGCGGTGCCGAGCCAATGCCAGGAAGTAGCTGAAGTCTGCAAGATCGGTTCGGCTGAGCGGCATGCCGTAGACTGGCCCGTTATGGCGGCCCGTGGCAATGTTGATGAAGTATCTTCAACAGTCTGAGCCGATACCAACGGCCTTTGCCTTGGACACCCATATGGGCGCGAGGCCTCGCCTACTCTAATCGCGGACGTTCAGCGGAGCGAGCGGCCCCCGTCCATTGAGACTCTCCACCGTTGCCCGGGCCTAGGCCGCTATTCGCATCCCCGCGGTGACCGAACCTGTGCGTTCCCAAACCACTGACTGCTTGGCGAAGCCCGCGATCCAGAGCTGGATATCCGGACCGGACTTGGCTGCGCTCTGGCACACGACCTGGGAAATTCGCTCCTGCTGTTTGCGCAGGTGGCCCGAGAGCAGCCGGTCGCGAGTGATGTAGCCCGTGTTCACGCCGGGCAGGGAGTGGTTCATCAGCAGGTGGGCGTCTAGCTCGGAAACCTCGGCGATCTGCGCGACCGTCCGGAAGGTCTGGCGCAGGTCATTGCCCCACTTGGACAGAACGATCCGCTTTTCTTTGTGCTCAACGATGTGGCCGCTCGCGCTGTCCGCCGGGAAGAGCCAGAACTCGGCCTGCTCGGGATGCAGCATTCGGCCCCAACGCATCGCCCGGATCACGCACCGCATCATCGCTCGCGACAAGGGGATATCGAAGGCCTTCTTCGCGCCTCCCTTCGGGCGCGGCACATGCAGGATCCTCTTGCGGAGATCGATGTGCTCAATCCGGACCTTTTTGAGCGCGGTTGGGCGCGAGCCGGAAAGCAGGACGAGCAGATGATACTCGCGGCGTATGGGGCTCTCCAGGGCGTGCGCCTGGCGCAGCCAGCCCACCAAGTCCTGGTCCCCCATGCCGGTGTCGCGACGGACCTCGACGTTCCAGTCGATCGCTTTGACAGGGTTCACGCCGGGCAACGCGGGGTTGGTCTTGAGGGCGTGATTGTAGATCGCTCGCAAGCTGCGCATGGCGCCGTTGGCGATGTAGGGTCCGTTCAGCTCGCTGATCCGCTCGTGGCGCTCGACGACCATCGACGGCGTTTCGCCCAGGCGAGCGAGCGGTCGGTCAAGCCAATCCGCCATCAGTCGCTCGATATGGTCGCGGTAGTTGGCGATCGTTCCGGGATCGCGTCCCTTACGGAGCAAATGGCGATCAAGATAGTTCTGCCAAGCCGTCCGTAAGGTGACCGGTCCGCTCTTGGACTTCGCTTCCCCGCCAGGTTTTTCGCCCCGCGCGATCTGGCCGAGAAAGTCTTTGGCCTTGTTGCGAGCGTCGCGGCTAGAGAGCTCGCCGAACTCGCCCAGCTTGGCCTGAGCACGAAACTCGCGAACGCCGTGCTTCCAGTGCTCGCCCTCCGCCATGAAGGTTTTTCGGCGCTTGCCGACCTTGAGCAGGAAGCCGGACAGCTCCGTGTCGCGGACGAGATACTGCCCTGTCTCGGCGTAGGGGAGTCGGGCGATCGCCTTGTCTGTGAGAAGAAGCTGTTCGGACGCCATGTTCAGACCCAGAATTTTAGTCGGGGTTTAGTCGGGGGAAGTGCTCCGTGTGAGTTTCTCGAGGTCCATGTACGCTAATGTACGCTAGATCGCGAAAATCATCATAATTACAATGACATACAACGCTTGCGGAGGCAAGTAATGTGGCTCTAGAGGGCGCTGGAGAAGGCCCTACTACATTCTACGAATCTGAGGGTCGGACGTTCGAATCGTTCCGGGCGCGCCATTTTCTTCTCCTAGAAGATCTCCTGAAAAATCAGAGTTGTCGGCGCGGCGGGTTTTGGCCTAGCGGTTCGGCATGACCATTTCCGTGCTGTTCGTCTGCCTGGGCAACATCTGTCGCTCGCCGCTAGCCGAGGCCGCGTTTCGGCTGGAGGCGCAGCGTCTGGGGCTGGACGTCGTCGTGGATTCCGCGGGGACCGGTGGCTGGCATGCGGGCGATCCGCCGGATCGGCGGGCCCAGGCGACGGCGCGGCGGCATGGGGTGGAGATCGGCCACTATGCGGCGCGGCAGGTGACGGCGGCCGACTTCGAGCGCTTCGACCACGTGGTGGCGCTGGACCTGGACAATCTGCGGAACCTGAAACGCCTGGCGCCGGCCGGAAGCCGGGCGCGGCTGAGCCTGCTGCTGGATCACGTCGAGGGGCGGGCCGGCGAGGCCGTGGCCGATCCGTACTATGGCGATGAGGCGGGGTTCGAGGTGACCTGGGCGGATGCGGTCGCCGGTGCGCGGGGGCTGGCGGCGAAGATCGCGGGCTGACCCCCTCAGTCGCTTCGCGACAGCTCCCCCAGAGGGGGAGCATCTTCTTGGCTCGGCGCTCTTAGATCCTCCCCCTTTGGGGGAGGTGGCCCGGAGGGCCGGAGGGGGCCCAGCAGCCCCTACCGATCCCCCAGGTGCACCCGGATCAAACTCCGCGCGGCGCGGGCGACCGAGCGGGCGGGGCCGTCGGCGCCGAGGGTGACGCGGGCGGTGTAGGAGCCCTCCATCAGCAGCATCAGCGAGTCGGCCAGCTCGTGGTCGGCCGCGCCGGCGCGGCTGCACAGGTCGATCAGCCGGCCGTGCAGCGAGCGCTTGTAGTTCACCGACACCTGCTGGGCGGGGTGATTTTCCTCGTGCAGCTCGATGGCGGCGTTCGACAGCGGGCAGCCGTGGATGTTGGTGTCGCAGGCCTTGGTCTCGAAGGCGTCGAAGATCGCCTCGAGCTGGCCGCGCGGATCGCTGCAGCACATGGCCGTGACGCCGTCCCACCAGGCCCAGTATTCGCGCTCCTGCTCGCGCAGGACCTCGGCGACCAGCTCGTCCTTCGAGGGGAAGTTCCGGTACAGCGTCATCTTGGTGGCCTCGGCCTCGGCCGCGATGGCCTCGACGCCGACGGCCCGGATGCCGTGCTGGTAGAAGAGCTCGCGGGCCGTCTCGAAGATCCGGTCGCGGGCGGGCCTCTTGGACGCCGGCGGGCCGTCCGGCGCGCACGCCGTCCCGGCTCCCAGCTCCCCCGAGCCGACCTCCCCAGATTTTCTCGCAGCCATTTTCGCAGCACCTCGCCTTGACGTGAGAGTTACCGGTCAGTATCTCTCCGGATGTCAGTGATACCGAACGGTATCGTCACATTCTAGATCGTTATCCGCCATCGCCAAGTCAAGCAACCAGCCTCAAGCAACCGACCCTGCGACATTTCCTCCCTCTTAGCCCCTGAACGGAGCGCAAGCCATGCCGAACGCGAGCGACCTCACAGCCGCCCCCGAAGCCCCGGCCGCTCCCGTGATGGGTTGGCTGACCACCGCCGCCGAACACGGCCGCACCCTCAAGCGCTGGATCGGCCGGACGGCCTCCCAGCCCAAGCCCAGCCGCCGGGCTCGCCGTCCGGCCTGGGAATAGCGTCCCAGCGTAACCCCTCCCCGTCCGCTCCTCCCCGAGCGTCTCTTTCGACAGGTTCCCCGATGCGCCACGCCATCAACACCTTCGCCGGCCTCGCCGCCATGGCGGTCCTGGCCGCCTGCAGCGCCAAGGCCCAGCCCGAGCAAGGCCCCGCCCCCGCTGTCCCGGTCACCGTCGCCGACGTGGCCTTCAAGTCGCTGCGCCAGTGGGACGACTTCACCGGCCGCCTCGAGGCGGTCGACACCGTCGACATCCGCCCCCGGGTCGGCGGCTATGTGAACACCGTCCGCTTCACCGAAGGCGCCTATGTCCGCAAGGGCCAGGTGCTGTTCGAGATCGACCCGCGCCCGTTCCAGGCCGACGCCGCCCGCGCCTCGGCCGAGGTGGCGCGCGCCAAGGCCGGCCTCGATCTCGCCGTCGTCAACCGCGAGCGCGGCCAGCGGCTGATCGACCAGAACGCCCTGGCCCGCAGCGAATTCGACCGGCTGTCGTCGGAAGAAAAGGCCGCCCAGGCCAATCTCGCCGCCGCCCAGGCCGCCTTGCAGACCTCGCGCCTGAACCTGGAATGGACCCGCGTGACCTCGCCGATCGACGGCCGGGTCTCCAAGGCCCTGATCACCCGCGGCAACCTGGTCACCCAGGCCGACATGCTGACCACGGTGGTCTCCGACACCCCGATCTACGCGGCCTTCAGCGCCGACGAGCAGACCTTCCTGAAATACGCCGCCGCCGAGCGCGGCAAGGAAAGCCCGGTCTATATGGGCCTGATGACCGAGGACGGTTATCCGCACGTCGGCAAGCTGGCCTTCATCGACAACGCCCTGGACGCCAAGAGCGGCACGATCAGCGGCCGGGCGATCTTCGCCAACGCCGACGGCCGGTTCACGCCGGGCCTGTTCGCCCGCATCCGCCTGGTCAGCGCCGCCGCCCAGACGGTGGCCCTGGCCCCGGACCGGGCGATCGCGACGGATCTCGGCAAGCGCTACGTCATCGTGGTCGGGGCCGACAACAAGGCCCAGTACCGCCCGGTCGAGGTCGGCCCGCTGGCCGGCAACCTGCGGGTCATCCGCCAGGGCCTCAAGCCCGGCGACCGGGTGATCGTCGGCGGCCTGCAGAAGGTCAAGCCCGGCGACGCCGTCGCCCCGGTGGCGGTGAAGACCGAAGCCGCCGATCTGGGCCAGCTGGAAGCCGGCCCCCGCAAGGTGGCCGCGGTCGCGACCGCCACGAGCCAGAACTAAAGCCCTCTCCCTTCCCCCTCGATGGGGGAAGGGCCGGGGATGGGGGGGTGACAGCAGCGCTGGCCGACAGACGCCGGCGCCTCTCACCGCCCTCAGCAGACACCCCCACCCCTGCCCCTCCCCCATCCGCCGACGGGAGGGGTCTCCAAACTCGTCCCTCCCCTCTCCGGACGCCCGCCATGAACTTCGCAAAATTCTTCGTCGGCAGGCCGCGGTTCGCCGCCGTCCTGTCCATCGTCATCTTCATCGCGGGGCTCGTGGCCCTGCCCAACCTGCCGATCAGCGAGTACCCCGAAGTGGTGCCGCCGACCGTGGTCGTGCGCGCGGCCTATCCCGGCGCCAACCCGTCGGTGATCGGCGAGACGGTCGCCGCGCCGCTGGAGCAGGCCATCAACGGCGTCGAGGGGATGATCTACCAGTCGTCCCAATCGGCCTCGGACGGGGCCATGATCCTGACCGTGACCTTCGCGCTCGGCACCGACCTGGATAAGGCCCAGGTGCAGGTGCAGAACCGCGTCGCCCAGGCCCTGCCGAAACTGCCCCAGGAGGTGCAGCGCATCGGCGTGACCACCAACAAGGCCTCGCCCGACCTGACCCTGGTCGTGCACATGATCTCGCCTAACAACCGCTACGACATGCTCTATCTCAGCAACTACGCGCAGCTGAACGTGCGCGACCGGCTGAAGCGCATCGACGGCGTGGGCGACGTGCAGATCTTCGGCGCCGGCGCCTACTCCATGCGGGTGTGGCTGGATCCGGAGAAGGTTGCCGCCCTGGGCATGACCGCCGGCGACGTCGTGCGGGCCCTGCGCGAGCAGAACGTCCAGGTGGCCGCCGGCCAGCTGGGCGCGCCGCCCTCGCCCAATTCGGGCGCCGAGTTCCAGCTGTCGATCAACGCCCCCGGGCGCCTGACCGACGAGGAGCAGTTCCGCGACGTGATCATCCGCGCCGGCGCCGACGGCCAGATCACCCGCCTGGGCGACGTGGCCCGGGTGGAGCTGGGCGCCAACAACTACGCCCTGCGCAGCTTGCTCGACAACAAGTCGGCCGTGGCCGTGCCGATCTTCCAGCGCCCCGGCTCCAACGCCCTGCAGATGGCGGCCGACGTCAAGAAGACCATGCAGGAGCTGAAGAAGGATTTCCCTGAAGGCGTCGACTACGAGATCATCTACGACACCACCGCCTTCGTGCAGGAAAGCATCGACTCGGTGGTCCACACCCTGATCGAGGCCATCATCCTGGTGGTCATCGTGGTGGTGATCTTCCTGCAAGGCTGGCGGGCCTCGGTGATCCCGCTGCTGGCCGTGCCCGTGTCGCTGATCGGCACCTTCGCCATCATGCTGCTGCTGGGCTTTGGGCTGAACGCGCTGACCCTGTTCGGCCTGGTGCTGGCCATCGGCATCGTCGTCGACGACGCCATCGTCGTGGTCGAGAACGTCGAGCGGCACATCACCAACGGCCTCTCCCCGCCCGAGGCCACCCGCAAGGCGATGAGCGAGGTCACCGGCCCGATCATCGCCGTGGCCCTGGTGCTCTGCGCCGTCTTCATCCCGACGGCCTTCATCACCGGCCTGTCGGGCCAGTTCTACCGCCAGTTCGCCCTGACCATCGCCATCTCGACGATCATCTCGGCGATCAACTCCCTGACCCTGTCGCCGGCCCTGGCCGCCGTGCTCCTGAAGTCACACGACGCGCCCAAGGACCGCTTCCAGAAGCTGATCGACCGCGCTTTGGGCTGGCTGTTCACGCCGTTCAACAAGGTCTTCCACCGCGCCTCGAACGGCTACGTCCGCGGCGTCAAGGCGACCCTGGGCCGCTCGACCGCCTCGCTGTTCGTCTATGGCGGCCTCCTGCTGCTGACGGGCCTGGCCTTCGCCCGCACCCCGTCCGGCTTCGTGCCGCAGCAGGACAAGGCCTATGTGGTCGCCGTCGTGCAGCTGCCCGACGCCGCCTCGCTGGACCGCACCGAGGCCGTGATCAAGCAGATGGGCGACATCGCCATGAAGACCCCGGGCATCGAGCACTCGGTGGCCTTCCCCGGCCTGTCGGCCAACGGCTTCATCAACAGCCCCAACGCCGGCGCGGTGTTCTTCCCGCTCAGCGACTTCAAGGACCGCCGCGGCAAGGAGCTCTCGGCCAACGCCATCGTCGGCCAGCTGAACCAGAAGTTCGCCGCCATCCCCGACGCCCAGATCGCGGTCTTCCCGCCGCCGTCCGTGCAGGGGCTGGGCACCATCGGCGGCTTCCGGATGCAGATCGTCGACAAGGCGGGTCTGGGTTCTGACGAGCTCTACAAGGCCACCCAGAACATCATCGCCAAGGCGCAGAAGGATCCGGCCCTGGCCGGCGTCTTCTCCAGCTACCAGGTGAGCGTGCCCAAGATCCAGGCCGACATCGACCGGGAGAAGGCCCGCGCCCAGGGCGTGTCGCTGACCGACCTCTTCGAGACCCTGCAGGTCTATCTGGGCTCGCTGTACGTCAATGACTTCAACCGCTTCGGGCGGACCTACGAGGTCAACGTCCAGGCCGACCAGAGCTTCCGCCTGCAACCCGAGCAGATGCTGCGCCTGCAGACCCGCAACGGCGCGGGCCAGATGATCCCGCTGGGCTCGTTCATCAGCTTCAAGGAGGCCACCGGTCCCGACCGCGAGATGCACTACAACGGCATGCTGACCGCCGAGATCAACGGCGGCCCCGCGCCGGGCTTCTCGACCGGCCAGGCCCAGAAGGCCCTTGAGGAACTGGCCAAGCAGGAACTGCCGGCCGGCATGGGCTTCGAATGGACCGAGCTGACCTACCAGCAGATCCTGGCCGGCAACACGGCGATCTACATCTTCCCGCTGTGCGTGCTCCTGGCCTTCCTGGTTCTGGTCGCGCAGTACGAAAGCTGGAGCCTGCCGCTGGTGGTGATCCTGATCGTCCCCATGACCCTGCTGTCGGCCCTGGCCGGCGTGCTGGTCACCGGCGGCGACAACAACATCTTCACCCAGATCGGCCTGATCGTGCTGGTGGGGCTGGCGTGCAAGAACGCCATCCTGATCGTCGAGTTCGCCCGCGAACGCGAGATCGAGGGCGACACGCCGCTGAAAGCGGTGCTGGAAGCCTGCCGCCTGCGCCTGCGTCCCATCCTGATGACCTCGATCGCCTTCATCATGGGCGTCTGGCCGCTGGTGGTGTCGCACGGGGCCGGGGCCGAGATGCGCCGGGCCATGGGCGTGGCGGTGTTCTCCGGCATGCTGGGCGTCACCGTCTTCGGCCTGATCCTGACGCCGGTCTTCTACTACGTGATCCGCCGTCTCAGCGGCTCGCGCTCGCTGGTGAAGAGCCAGCCCGCGCCGGCCGTGGAAGCGGAGGCCCACTGACCAACCTTCCCCTCCCCCTTCCCCTCCCCCGCGATGGGGGAGGGGCCAGGGGCGGGGGTGAACGCGGCGTCGGCCGGCGCCCCTTCCCCAACCGCCCAGACACCCCCATCCCCGACCCTTCCCCCAAGGGGGAAGGGAGACTCCCGAGGCTCCCATGACCCTCTTCCGTACAGCCCTCATCGCCGGCGCCTCGCTGCTGGCCACGGCCTGCGCCGTCGGCCCCAACTACAAGGCCCCCGTCGTCGCTCCCATCGCCCTGCAGAACGCCGCGCCCGCGGTCGCCTCCACCGCCGCCCCCGAGGCCCAGTGGTGGAAGGCGTTCGGCGACCCGACGCTCGACGCCCTGGTGACCCAGGCGCTCTCCACCAATCTCGACCTCGAGATCGCCGTGGCCCGGGTGAACGAAGCCCGCGCCCTCTTCAAGGACGCCCGCCTCGACGCCGCCCCGCGCGTCACCGCCACCGGAACCTACGCCGCCGCCGACCAGCAGCAGCCCACCTCGAACGGCCAGCGCGTCTATGGCGACACCTATCAGGCCGGCTTCGACGCCGCCTGGGAGCTCGATCTCTTCGGCCGCGTGCGCCGGGGCGTGCAGGCCGCCAGCGCCGAGGCCGGCGCGGCCCAGGCCGACCTGCGCGACGCCCAGGTCACCGTCGCCGCCGAAGTGGCCCGCAATTATCTGGAACTGCGCGGCGCCCAGGCCCGGCTGGCGGTCGCCCGCCGCAACCTTGAGACCCAGCGCGAGACCCTGCGCCTGACCCGCGTGCGGTTCGAGGCCGGGGCCGGCTCGCCCATCGACGTCGCCAGCGCCGAGGCCAGGCTCAAGGCCACCGAAAGCGCCATCCCTGAACTGGTCACCGCCGAGACCCGCGCCAACTACCGCCTGGCCGTCCTGACCGGCCAGCGGCCCGGCGCCCTCGACGTCCAGCTGAAGCCCCGCGCCCAGGATCCGGCGCCGCTGGTCACGGCCCTGCCGATCGGCGACGCCTCGACCTTCCTGCGCCGCCGGCCCGACGTGCAGGCGGCCGAGCGGCGGCTGGCGGCCCAGACCGCCAAGGTCGGGGTGGCCACGGCCGACCTCTTCCCGCGCGTCCGCGTCACCGGCTTCGTCGGCTTCCTCACCGGCACCGCCTCCGGCTTCGGCAACAGCGCCAGCCAGGCCTGGTCGGTGGCCCCGTCGGTCAGCTGGCCCGCCCTCGACCTCGGCGGCGCCCATGCGCGGCTGAAGGCGGCGGAGGCCCGCAACGACGCGGCCCTGGCGGCCTACGACAAGGCGGTGCTGACGGCCATCGAGGACCTGGAGACGGCGCTGGTTTCCTACCGCCAGCGCCAGGCGCGCCTGGCCAGCCTCGCCGACCAGGCCGCCGCCTCCCGCCGCGCCGCCGAGCTGGCGCGGATCCAGTACAAGGAGGGCGGCATCGACTTCCTGGTGCTGCTCGATGCGGAGCGTACGCTGCTGGGAGCGGAGGATGCTCTGACCGTGGCCGAGACGGGCGTGAACACCGACGTGGTGGCGATCTACAAGGCGCTGGGCGGGGGGTGGTCCTGAATCCTTCTCCCCTTGCGGGAGAAGGTGGCGGCCGAAGGCCGACGGATGAGGGGTCGCGCGGACAGTTCTGAGAGACCCCTCACCCGACCTCCCTCCGGGAGGCCACCCTCTCCCGCAAGGGGAGAGGGTTCAAAAAGGCCTCCCCCGTCCCTACCTGCACAGCTCCACCCAGGAGCCCTCGCATGGCCGCCGCCGACGCCCACCAGTACCAGCCCCGCGACGGCCACGGCCTGGCCCATGATCCGTTCAATTCCATCGTCGGCCCGCGCCCGATCGGCTGGATCTCGACCGTCGACACGGAGGGCCGCCGCAACCTGGCGCCCTACAGCTTCTTCAACGCCTTCAACTACACCCCGCCGATCGTCGGCTTCGCCAGCACCGGCTGGAAGGACACCGTGGCCAACATCCAGGCCACCGGCGTGTTCTGCTGGAACCTGGCCACCCGCGACCTGGCGGCGGCGATGAACATCACCTCCGCCCCCGCCGCCCCCGGCCAGGACGAGTTCGAACTGGCCGGCCTGACGCCGGTTGAAAGCAGCCTGGTCGCCGCGCCGCGCGTGCTGGAAAGCCCGGTGAACTTCGAGTGCCGCCTGACCCAGTCGTTCAAGCTGACCAATGCGAACGGCGACGAGGTCGAGACCTGGATGACCTTCGGCGAGGTCGTCGCCGTCCACATCGACCGCCGCCTGATCCGCGCGGATGGCGTCTATGACGCGCCCGCCGGCGAGCCGATCCTGCGCTGGGGCGGCCGCGGCGACTACGTCGCCGTCGAGCCCTCGGCGCTGTTCGAGATGATCCGCCCGACCAAGGCGTGACTCTAAACCACCTCTCCCAGAGGGAGAGGGAGGGGCCCATGCGCAGCATGGGAGGGTGAGGGGTTAGGGACCTTTCCGGACAGGGCGAGGACGAAGGGGATAGGACGTTCGACGTCTTACCCCCTCACCCTCCCACGCCTTCGGCGCGGGCCCCTCCCTCTCCCCATGGGAGAGGTAAATTCAAAGTCGCCCCAAACAAAAACCCTCCCGAACCGGCTGGCTCGGGAGGGTTTTCAAGGTCGCCGTAGCGAAGGCCTTAGACGTCGACTTCGGCGTCCAGGGCGTTTTCCTGGATGAACTCGCGGCGCGGTTCGACCAGGTCGCCCATCAGGCGGCTGAACATGTCGTCGGCGTCGTCGGCGTGGTTGACCTTGACCTGCAGCAGGGTGCGGGCGTCGACGTCGAGGGTCGTCTCCCACAGCTGGTCGGGGTTCATCTCGCCCAGACCCTTGTAGCGCTGGATGGTCAGGCCCTTGCGGCCGGCGTCGAGCACCGCCTGCACCAGGTCGAGCGGGCCACGGATCGTGGTCGACTTGTCCTTGCGGCGGAAGGTGGCGACGCCCGAGAACACCTCGGCCAGCTTGACCGCGCGTTCGGCCAGGCGGCGGGCGTCGGCGGCGTGCAGCAGCACGTCGTCGAGCACGACGCGCTCCGACACGCCGCGGCGCACGCGGCTGAAGACGAAGCCGGTGTCGCCGCGCTCGCCCGACCAGGGACCATCGCCCTCCTCGTTGTAGAGGTTCAGGCGGGCGGCGGCCTTGGCCGCGTCCGGGGTCTCGCCCAGCAGGCCAGCCAGGGCCGCCTGCTCGATGGCCGAGGCCGGGGCGCGGGTCGCCAGGCGGTCGATATTGCCCTTGGCCGAGCGGGCCAGCTGCACCAGGGCCAGCAGGTCCTGGCCGATCAGGCGCTCGCCCGAGACGAGGTCGAGTTCGGCCCCGTCAACGCCCTCGTCCACCAGGAAGGCGTCCATTTCGGCGTCGTCCTTGAGGTAGCGCGAGGACTTGCCCTTGGCGGCTTTGTAGAGCGGCGGCTGGGCGATGTAGATGTAGCCGCGCTCGATCAGCTGCGGCATCTGCCGGTAGAAGAAGGTCAGCAGCAGGGTGCGGATGTGGGCGCCGTCGACGTCGGCGTCGGTCATCAGCACGATCTTGTGGTAGCGCACCTTGTCCGGGTTGAAGTCGTCGCGGCCGATGCCGGCGCCCAGCGCCGTGATCAGCGTGCCGATCTGGTCGGACGACAGCATCTTGTCGAAGCGGGCGCGCTCGACGTTCAGGATCTTGCCGCGCAGCGGCAGGACGGCCTGGTTGTCGCGGTTGCGGGCCTGCTTGGCCGAGCCGCCGGCCGAGTCGCCCTCGACGATGAAGATTTCGGACTTGGCCGGGTCGCGCTCGGAGCAGTCGGCCAGCTTGCCGGGCAGCGAGGTGATGTCGAGCGCGCTCTTGCGGCGGGTCAGTTCGCGCGCCTTGCGGGCGGCTTCACGGGCCGCGGCCGCCTCGGCGATCTTGCTGACGATGGCCTTGGCTTCGTTCGGATGCTCCTCGAACCAGGTCGAGAGGCCTTCCTGCACCAGGTTTTCGACGGCCGGGCGCACTTCCGACGAGACCAGCTTGTCCTTGGTCTGCGAGCTGAACTTCGGGTCGGGAACCTTGACCGACAGCACGCAGGTCAGGCCTTCGCGGCTGTCTTCGCCGCCCAGGTTGACCTTCTCCTTCTTCAGGATGCCGGAGCTTTCGGCGTAGTTCGAAATCACCCGGGTCAGGGCGCCGCGGAAGGCCGAAAGGTGCGTGCCGCCATCCCGCTGGGGGATGTTGTTGGTGAAGCACAGCATGTGCTCGTGGTAGCTGTCGTTCCACCACATGGCGAGGTCGACCTCGACCTTGTCCTTGCGGCCCTTGACGATGATCGGGGCCTTGAGCAGCGGGGTCTTGGCCTTGTCGAGGTGGCGCACGAAGGCCTCGATGCCGCCCTCGTAGAACAGCTTCTCGACCCACGGCTCGGCGTCGCGGTTGTCCTTGAACCAGATGGTGACGCCCGAGTTCAGGAACGCCAGCTCGCGCAGGCGGTGCTCCAGGGTCTTCCGGTCGAAATCGATGAAGGCGAAGGTGTCCTTCGAGGGGAAGAAGGTCACTTCGGTGCCGGTCAGCACCTCGCCGGCCTTGGGGCCTTCGTCGCGCACCGGCGACACGCCGGTTTCCTTCAGCGAGGTCACCGCGTCGCCGCGCTCGAAGCGCATCTGGTGGATCTTGCCGTTGCGGTGGACCAGCAGTTCCAGCCAGTCCGACAGGGCGTTAACGACCGAGACGCCCACGCCGTGCAGGCCGCCCGAGACCTTGTAGCTGTTCTGGTCGAACTTACCGCCGGCGTGCAGCTGGGTCATGATGACCTCGGCCGCCGAGACGCCTTCGCCCTCGTGGATGTCGACGGGGATGCCGCGGCCGTCGTCGGTGACCGTCACCGAACCGTCGGCGTTGAGGATCACCTGGACCTTGGTGGCGTGGCCGGCCAGGGCTTCGTCGATGGCGTTGTCGACCACCTCGTAGACCATGTGGTGCAGGCCCGAACCGTCGTCGGTGTCGCCGATGTACATGCCAGGGCGCTTGCGCACCGCGTCCAGGCCCTTGAGGACCTTGATCGAGTCCGCGCCGTATTCGCCGGCGACGGCTTCTTCGGGAACTTCGGGGACTTGGCCTTCGGTATTCTCGGTCATTCGTCTTCCAGAGCCGTAGACTCAATGGGGGTCAGACCGGCCTCGCTGACGCGAACGCCCAGAGCCCGACCCTTGAGATGGTCGAACAGCGACTCGTCCGTGCCGGTGAGGAAGGCCTGGAGCTTGAGCGCCGTGAGTTCGTCGGCCAGAGCGGCTCGCCGGGTGAGGTCGAGATGCGCGGCGACTTCGTCGAGCAACACTATAGGATTCGGCGCGGATTCCGCACGCGAAAGTCTCGCCGCCTGGGCCAAAACCAGGTTCAAAATCAGCGCTTTTTGCTCTCCGGTCGAGCATTCCGAGGCCGGACGGTCCTTGTCGACGTGGAACACCGCCAGATCGCCCCGATGTGGACCGGTCAGCGCCCTGCCCGCGGCCCCGTCACGGGGTCGCGCGGCGGCCAAAGCCTGGGCCAGCTGAAGCTCGATCTCGGCCGCGTCGGCGCCGTCCAGGGCCATCTGCTCCCAGGCCCCGGTCAGGGCCAGGCGGGCCTGCGGGAAGGGCCGGTCGCCGCGGCTGTCGATCTCGGCCTGCAGGGCGGCGAGGGTCCGCGCCCGCGCCTGGACCATCAGCGCCCCGGCCCCGGCCAGCCTCGCCTCCAGCACCGTCAGCCAGGCCGGATCGGCGCTCGCCCCGCCGTCGGCGGCGTCGGTCAGCAGGCGCATGCGCTCGCGCTGGGCCTTGTCATAGGCGTTGGCGTGGCTGGCGTGGGCGGGTTCGGCGGCGAACACCAGCCGGTCGAAGAACTTGCGGCGGTCGGAGGCGGCTTCGAGGAAGAGGCGGTCCTGAGCGGGCGTCAGCCACATGGGGCGCACGTGGTCGGCCAGGCGGCCCGGCGGCACGGTCTCGCCCTCGATGCGGACGATGCGGCGCGCGGCGCCGGCAGCTTCCGTCCCCGTGCCGACCTTCAGGATCTCGCCGTCGGCCTCTTCGATCTCGGCCGCCACGGCCCAGGCCCGGCCCACGGCCTCGCCCGGCTGCCGGCGCCCGACCTCGGCCAGGCTCGACCCGCGCAGGCCCTTGCCGGGCGACAGCAGGCTGACGGCCTCCAGCAGGTTGGTCTTGCCCGCGCCGTTGGGCCCGAACAGGTAGACGCTGCGCCCGCCGGTCGAGAGATCGGCGCGCTCGTAGGATCGGAAGTCGGTGAGCCGCAGGCGGGCGATGGTGGCGGACGCCATGGGCGTCTCTTAAGGCAGGTCGCGCGGGACGCCAAACGCCCACCTGACCTTGGACGCCTATCCCTGCCAGCGGCGTCCGCCGGCATGGGCCAGCAGCCGCGGCGCGCTGCGCAGGCCGTGCAGCAGGTGAGGTCCGGCGACCAGCACCAGGGCCCAGGCCCCGGCGCTCAGCAGCACGACGACGATGCGGTCCCAGGCCAGGCGCATGGGGGTGTCTCCGATGGAAGCGACACCGCCGCGCTACGCTCCGATCGCGGCGGAATGGGGGCTTGGCGTAGACGTGGGAGGGTAAGGGTTTATGCCCTCGCCCCTCTTCTCCTCCCGTCATTCCCGCCCTTGTGGCGGGAAGCCCTGGTTCCGCTCGCAGGTGAAGCGCCAGCGACGTGCTGAGCACGTCGCCCCATCCGTTCTTGCGGCTGACAGAGGGGTTCCCGCCACAAGGGCGGGAATGACGGGAGTTTGGTGGTGAGAGCGGGCTATTCCCCCAGCCGGTAAGCACACAGCTTGTTGCCGTCGAGATCCCGGAAATAGGCGAAGTACGCCTTCGGCATGCGCTCGCCGGGCTGGCCCTCGCACTTGCCGCCCAGTTCGATGGCCTTGGCGTGGAAGGCGTCGACCTCCTCGCGGGTGTCGAAGTCGAAGCCGCCCATCATGCCGTTGCCGATGCAGGCGGGATTGCCGTCGTACGGCCCCAGCACCCCGAACATGCCCACGCCCTTGCCGCGATAGAGCCGCCCGCCGGACGGGTGCTCGAACAGGGGCCGCATGCCGATCGAGCCCAGCAGGGCGTCGTAGAAGGCCTTGGCCTTCTCCAGGTCGTTCGAACCGACGGTCATGTAGCTGATCTTCGCCATGGCGGCCTTCTCCCGTTTTCTTATGAAACGGACGGTGGCGCGGGGCGGCGGCGGGCGTCAAGGGGCGTGGTAATCCCTACTCCGCCACCGGATTTCACCAGCGCCCTCACCCGAAATACCCCCGCGCGACCTCCACCTCGGCCAGCCGCCACACCCCCGCAGCCCCCAGCAGCACGCGGCGCATCTCGACCTCGAAGATCGTCCGCGCGACGTCGCGATCGACCAGGTCGCGCACAGCAGCCTCGAACGGCGCATCCGGCGCGATCGCCCGATGCACGGCCGAGTTCATGACCGCCAGGTCCACGGCCGCCTCCAGCGAGGAGAAAGCGGCAGCGACCGCCTCCGACCGCTCGAACCAGGTCGCGCAGCCGGAAAAGTCGATCGCCTCCCACAGGGTCAGCATGCGGTCGAAGAGGTCGTCGAAGCGCTCCTCACGCAGCAGGCCCGCCGGACCTCCCCGGCTCACTGACCCGCGCCGGTCCCCAGCACCTTCTCCAGGAACTGGGTCTCGACCTCGCGACGGCGGTCGTTGTTGACCTTCTTGAGGAAGCCGTGGCCCTCGTCCTTGAACTGCACGTACCAGGTCGGAACGCCCTTCTCGCGCAGCTTCTCGACCACCTGGTCGGACTCCGACTTGGGCACGCGCGGGTCGTTCCAGCCCTGCATGACCAGCATCGGCTTGGTGATCTTGCCCACGTTGTTCAGCGGCGAGATGGTCTCGAAGGCCTTCAGCATCTTGGGATCGCGCTCGTCGCCGTATTCGACGCGGCGAAGATCCCGGCGATAGGCCTCGGTGTTCTTCAGGAACGAGACGAAATTGCTGATGCCGTAGCGCTCGACCCCGCCGGCCAGGCGGTCGGAATAGTGGGTCATCACCGCCAGCGACATGTAGCCGCCGTAGGACTGGCCGTAGACCACCACGCGGCTGGGATCGAGGTCGGGCTGGGTCTTGATCCAGTCCAGCAGCGCGCCGATGTCCTTGACCGAGTCCTCGCGCTTCTCGGCGTTGTCGAGGTCGAGATAGGTCTTGCCGTAGCCCGACGAGCCGCGAACATTGGTGACGATCACCGCTGCGCCGAGCTCGGCCACCGTGTGCTGGTGGAAGGCGTTGAACACCGGCCGCGACTGGCCTTCCGGACCGCCGTGGATGTCGATAATCACCGGGGCCCTCTTACCCGCCGCCAGCTTGGGCTTGTAGACGAAGGCCGGGATCGAGCGCTTGTCGAACGAGGCGAAGCGCACCAGCTCCGGCGCGACCAGGGCCGCGGGGTCCAGGCCGCCCAGTTCCGAGGCCGTCCAGCGGGTCACCTGGCCGCTCGCCACGTCGAGGCTCCAGGCGTCGCTGGAGGTGGTGGGCGTGGCCAGGGAGAAGCCGATCTTCGAACCGTCGGCCGAGAAGGCCAGGTTCGACACCACGCCGCCCGGCAGCTCCGGCTGCGGCAGGGCGCGGCGGGTGCGGAAGTCCTGCACCACCAGCTTCGAATAGCCGTCTTCGTTGACCACATAGGCCAGCACCCGGCCGTCGCCCGACAGCTTGAAGTCCTCGACGTCCCAGGGGCGCTCGCCCGAGACCAGGGCCTTCTTGCCGGTCGCCAGGTCGAACTCGACCAGCCGCATGAAGTCCGAGCCCTCGTCCGACAGCATCAGCACCGACTTGCCGCCGGGCGTGAACACGCCGCCGTCATAGGCGACCTTGCCCTTCGTGGGGTTCAGCTCGGTGGTCTTGCCGGTGGCGACGTCCAGCAGCCAGCGCTTGGACTGGCCGATCGAGAAGTAGCGGCCCAGCAGCACGGTCCTGCCGTCGGGCGAGACGTCGATCGGCGAGACCTGGCCCTCGCCCTGGAAGATCACCCGGCGGCCGCCTGGCGCGGCCGGGTCGCGCAGCACGACGTCGTAATTGGCCGAGCCCTTGGCCGCCCGGCTCCAGACCAGCACCTTGCCGTCGCCCGACCAGGCCGGCGACTGGTTGCGGGTCCCGGCTTCCGTCAGCTGGGTCTCCTTGCCCGAGGCGTCGCGGACGAACAGCTGGAACCACTCGTCGCCGCCGGTGTCCTTGGAGAACAGGATCTCGCCCCCCGTTGTCCCATTGGGCGGCAGGGTGTGGACGCCGCTGACCGGCTCGTCGTGGAAGGTCAGCTGGCTGCGGTCGGCGCCGGGGCCGGCGACCTTGTGGATCTGGTTGGTGTTGCCAAAGCACGTGACGATCAGCATGCCGCCGTCGGCCGCCCAGTCCTGGAAGGCCGCGCTACGGGCGTTCTGGTAGCGCGCCAGGCCCTCGCGGATCGAAGGATCGGCGACCGGCACGTTCTCGAGGATCTGATTGCCGATCTCGCGGCGCTCGACGGGGGTGGTCTGGGCCAGGGCGAGGGTGGAGACCGACAGCGCCAGGGCGGCGGTCAGGGCGAGCAGGCGAGGCTTCACGGGCGTCTCCGGTCGATCTAGCAGTTCAGATCCTGGGCCAGATCGCGCCAGCCCGGGTTGGTGCGTTCGATGAGTTCCAGCTTCCAGAGCCGCCGCCATTTCTTCATCTGGCGTTCGCGGATCAGGACGGACTCGCGGGTGTCATGGACCTCGTACCAGACGAGAATGCCGACATGGTATTTGCGGGTGAAACCCGGCCGGACTTTCTCCTGGTGCTCCCAGATGCGGCGGGCGAGATCGTCGGTGTGGCCGATGTAGAGCGTGCCGTTGCGGCGGCTGGCGACGATGTAGACGTAGAACGCCACGACCTGCCCCCGCCTGTGCGCGCTTACGCGCCATCCCCCACTCCGTAAAATCCCCGCGAAAGCGGGGACCCAGGTGTTTTATCGTCGAGCACCACGCGTTTCAGAAAAAGCCTGGGTCCCCGCTTTCGCGGGGATTTTACGGAAGAGAGAACCGAACTTTAGAGTTCGCGATCAGACCCGCAGCGGCATCAGCACGTACTTCACGCCCGGATCGACCGGGTCCACCACCAGGGTGGGCGAGGCCGGGTCGGCGAAGCGGAACTCGGCCTGCGGGCCGGCGATCTGGCCGCAGACGTCGAGCAGGTAGCGGGCGTTGAAGCCGATTTCGAAGGGCTCGCCGTCGTAGTCGACCTCGACCTCTTCCACGGCCTGGCCAGCTTCCATGTTGCGGACGGTCAGGGTGATGCGGCCCGGCTCGATGGCCAGCTTCACCGAGCGGCTCTTCTCGGCCGAGATGGTGGCCACCCGGTCGACGGCCTTGGCGAAGAGGTCGTTGTCGAGCGTCAGGATCTTGGCGTTGTCCTTGGGGATCACGCGCATGTAGTCGGGGAACGAGCCGTCGATGACCTTGGAGGTCAGGGCGGCGCGGCCGAACTCGAAGCGGACCTTCTGGGGCGAGACCTGCAGGTCGATCGACTCGCCGGCGTCTTCCAGCAGGCGACGGGCCTCGGCGATGGTCTTGCGCGGCACGATCACGCCCGGCAGGCCGGCCGAGCCCTCGGGGGCCGGCATCTCGGCCAGGGCCAGGCGGTGGCCGTCGGTGGCCACGGCGCGCAGCTTGGTCTCGCCGCCCTCGTTGACCGTGTGCAGGTAGAGGCCGTTCAGATAGTAGCGGGTCTCTTCGGTCGAGATCGCGAAGCGGGTCTTGTCGATCAGGCGCATCAGCTCGTTGACGTCGACGGCGATGCGGCCCGACAGGCCCTCGTTGCTCATCACCGGGAAGTCGCCGGCCGGCAGCACCGGCAGGTTGAAGCGCGAGCGGCCGGTCTGGATGACCAGACGCGGGTCGTCGCCCGAGAAGCTGAGCGACACGTCCGAGCCGTCGGGCAGCTTGCGGACGATCTCGTACAGGGTGTGGGCCGGGGCGGTGATCTGGCCGGGCACGTCGATCTGGGCCAGGCCCTCGTCGATGATCTCCATGTCCAGATCGGTGGCCGAGAACGAAAGCGTGTCGCCATCCGCCGACAGCAGGATGTTGGACAGGATCGGGATCGTGTTGCGCCGCTCGACGACGCTCTGCACGTGACCCAGCGCCTTCAGCAGCGCCGCCCGCTCGATGGTAAGCTTCATTTCTCGGTCCAGGCTGGACGCGGAACCGTCGTCGTCAAGAGAATCCCCCCGAGCGCCCGCCCCGTCGTCAATGGACCACGGACATTAGCGCAATCCCTGCCTCTGGGAAGAGCCTGCAAGGCCTTTGGCGCAAGCCATGGCTGTGGATCACGGGGGTGGATGTTGAAAACCTGTCCTCTTGATCGGTTTCGCCGATAGCTTATATTGATAATCAATCGCAACTAAGGCCGAAAGCCATGCGTCTCGCCCTGAAGACCGCCACCTACGCCACCATGCACCTGACCGTGGCCATCGCCGTCGCCTACGCCCTGACCCGCGACTGGCGCATCGCGCTCGCGGTGGGGATCGTCGAACCGATGGTCCAGACCGTGGCCTTCAACCTGCATGAGCGGGTGTGGAGCAAGGTGGGGAAAGAGAAGGCGGCAGCGTGAGGGACCGCCTCCAACCATCTTTGTCATCCCGGCCGTAGCGCAGCGGAGCGCCGGGACCTCCCACGGTTGCCGAAACTGCCGACGTGGGAGATCCCGGCTCTGCGGCGCCTCACGCCTCCGGCCGGGGTGACGATGAAAAGAAGGGTCAGTCCCTCCGCATCCACGTCAGCGTCCCAGGATCACCCGGCGCCAGGAAGTCCGCTTCGGTCTCCCAGGGAAAGCGCTCCTCGCCCATCAACCCCGGCCACAGGTCCTTCCAGTCAGGATTGCGCGCCTCGATCAGGTCGATCTTCCACGCGCGCAGCCAACGCTTGAGTCGCTTCTCGCGATCGATAGCGTCGCGCACGTCGTCGAAACCCTCGAACCAGACGAGGCGACGACAGTTGTAGCGCTTGGTGAAGCCGTCCTTGTCGCCGGTGCGGTGCTGCAGGACACGGGTCGGAAGGTCCGAGGTCACGCCCACATAGATCACGCCGTGTTTGCGGTTCGACATTATGTAGACGAAATAGACCACCTCAATCATGGGTTGATACTCACCCATGAGAGGCTGGTTGTCATGGTCGGCGTGGGAGATCCCGGCGCTTCGCTACGCTACGGCCGGGATGACAATTTATCAGATGAAGAAAAGGCCCCCTCCTTTCGGAGAGGGCCTCTTCATCAAGCCTTGGTGTCGAACGACCCGCCCGACTCTTCGCCGGAAGCCGCGTACGGATTGGCGGCGGCGGCCGGTTCGGCCGGGGCCGGGCCGGTGGAGCCCTTGGCGGCGACGGCCACCATGGCCGGGCGCACGAGGCGGCCCAGCAGTTCGTAGCCGACCTGCAGCACCGCGACGACGCCGCCGGCGGCGACTTCGTCCGAGGGCTGCTCCATCACCGCCTGGTGCAGGTGGGGATCGAACTTCTCGCCCTTGGTCGGGTCGACCCTCTTGAGGCCGTTACGCTCGAAGGCCGCCTGCAGCTCCTTCTCGGTCATCTCGACGCCGACGATGAAGTTCTTCACCGCCGCGTCCTGCGAATCACGCGGGCTGGCCGCCGTGGCGCGCGACAGGTTGTCGGCCGCGCCCAGCAGGTCACGGGCGAACTTCTGGATCGCGTAGGCGCGGGCGTCGTTCATCTCGCGCTCGGCGCGGCGCTTGACGTTCTCGGCCTCGGCCGCATAGCGCAGCGCCTGGTCCTTCATCGCCGCGATCTCGGCCTTCAGGGCCTCGATTTCCTGGGCGGCGTCCTCGGCTTCGAAAGCGACGTCTTCGGCCGGCGTCTGCTCGTCGGTCATTTCCAAACAGTCCTCATCCATCGATCATCCGGCCGAGCACGCGGGCGGTATAGTCCACCAGCGGGATCACCCGGGCATAGTTCAAACGCGTGGGGCCGATCACGCCGATCGCGCCCAACACCTTCTGTCGCCCCGTCATATAGGGCGCCGCGATCACGGAGGAACCCGAAAGCGAAAAGAGTCGCGTCTCGGCCCCGATGAAGATGCGCACGCCCTCGGCGTCGCGGACGTCGTCGAGCAGGCCGATCAGCTGGCCCTTCTGCTCCAGGTCGTCGAACAGCTGGCGCACCCGCTCCAGGTCCTCGCGGGCGCCGCCCTCGGCCAGCAGGTTGGCGCGGCCGCGCACGATCAGGGCCCGCTCGGCCCCCTCCCCGCCGCCCCAGGCGGCAAGGCCGTCCTCGACCAGGCGGGCGGCGGTCTCGTCCAGCTGGCGGCGGGCCGTCTCCAGCTCGGCGCGGATCTCGTCCTTGGCCTCGGTCAGGGTGCGGCCGCGCAGGCGGGCGTTGAGGAAGTTCGACGCCTCCTGGAAGGCCGAGGGCGTCAGCCCCGCCCCGCCGCGCATCAGCCGGTTCTCGACCGTGCCGTCCTCGAACACCATCACCGCCAGGGTCTGGCCGCCGCCCAGGGAGACGAACTCCACGTGCTTGACCCCGCCTTCGCGGACCGGGGTGACGACGATGCCGGCCCCGCCGGCCAGGCCCGACAGGATGGCCGAGGCCTCGTTCAGCGCCTCCTCGAAGGTGCGGCCCTTGGCGTAGAGGCGGCTTTCGATCTCGCGTCGCTCGTCCTCGCCGACGTCGCCCACCTCCAGAAAGCCATCGACGAACATCCTAAGGCCCGCGTGCGTCGGCATCCGCCCGGCGCTGGTGTGCGGACTGTCGAGCAGACCCAGCTGCGCCAGGTCCTGCATGGTGTTGCGGATCGAGGCCGGCGACAGCTGGATCCCGCCGCGCGACAGTGTGCGCGAGCCCACCGGCTCGCCGGTCTCCAGATAGGCCTCTACGACCCGGCGAAAGATGTCGCGGGCGCGGGCGTCCAGCTCGGTCAGGCCGGGCGTCCGAGCGATCGGTCCCGGAAAAAGCTGTGTCATGGCCCTTGGAGATAGGGTTGAGGGGCGAAAAAATCGAGCGGGGACTTGGAGGTTCCCGTCCGGGGGAGGATAAGCGGCGCCTTCAACCACGACTAGCCCCCGCCAACCAGACCGGAGTTTCCGAATGCGTCCGTCCGAACGCGCCCCCGACCAACTGCGCGCCGTCACGCTGGAAACCGGCGTCAACCGCTACGCCGAGGGCTCGTGCCTGATCGGCTTCGGCCACACCAAGGTGCTGGTCACCGCCACGGTCGAGGAGAACGTCCCCGGCTGGATGCGCAACAAGGGCGCCGGCTGGGTCACCGCCGAATACGGCATGCTGCCCCGCGCCACCCACACCCGCGGTCGCCGCGAGGCCGCCGCCGGCAAGCAGACCGGCCGCACCCAGGAAATCCAGCGCCTGATCGGCCGCAGCCTGCGCGCCGTGGTCGACCTCAAGGCCCTGGGCGAGCGCCAGATCAGCCTCGACTGCGACGTCATCCAGGCCGACGGCGGCACCCGCACCGCCGCCATCACCGGCGCCTGGGTCGCCCTGCGCCTGGCCACCAACTACCTGCTGGAAGAGGGCGTGCTGAAGGCCGACCCGATCCTGGGCCAGGTGGCCGCCATCTCCTGCGGCGTCTTCAAGGACACGCCGGTCCTCGACCTCGACTACGAGGAAGACAGCAACGCCGAGGCCGACGGCAACTTCGTGCTGACCGGCGGCGGCGAGATCGTCGAGATCCAGGCCACCGGCGAAAAGCGCGGCTTCACCCGCGGCGAGTTCGACACCCTGTTCGGCCTGGCCGAAAAGGGCATCGGCGAGCTGTTCGAATTCCAGCGCGCGGCGATCGGCAAGTAAGGGGGCGCGGCGCTCTTGAGCCCCTCTTCCATAGGGAGAGGGAGGGGCCCGCCGCGAAGCGGTGGGAGGGTGAGGGGTTTCACCGCCAACAGGCAAACCCACCCTGGCGCCAAGTTCGCCCGAGGCCGAAGCCCAAGCGCCGCGCTTAATTCGGCAAGTTTGTTACCTCTCACCCTCCCACGCCTTGCGGCGTGGGCCCCTCCCTCTCTCAAAGAGAGAGGGGTCACCGGGTGAACGTCGACCGCCCCCCTACCGCGCCGCCACCACCGTGATCTCCACCGCGTAGCCAGGATCGACCAGCCGCGCCTCGACCGTCGTGCGGGCCGGCGGGTTTTCGGGATCGACCCAGGCGTCCCAGGCCGCGTTCATGGCGTCGATCTGACCGATGTCGGCCAGATGGATAGTGGCGCTGAGCAGGCGCGCCTTGCTGGATCCCGCCTGGGCCAGGGTGTCGTCGATCTGGGCCAAGACTTCGCGCGTCTGCTCCAGCACCGAGCCGCCCACGGTCTCCTCGGCGACGTGGCCCGACAGGAACACCACGCCGTTGAAGACCACCGCGTCGCTCCACCGCGCCGCCTTGCCGATACGCTCGATCATTTTCGGGTCTTTCTCATGTCTCCCTTCCCCCTCGATGGGGGAAGGGTCGGGGATGGGGTTGACCTGCTGAGCGAGCCGCGGCGCACGGCCGCCGCCGTATCACCCCCACCCCTGCCCCTCCCCCATCAAGGGGGAGGGGTCAAGACGTCGCCTAAGCCAGGGCCCGGGTCGTCCAGTCGACGATCTGCGGCGCGCTCATCAGGCCGGCCTGGCGGGCGACCACCGCGTTGTCGCGGAACAGGATCAGGGCCGGGATGCCGCTGACGCCCAGGGCCGAAGCCGGCGCGGGATGAGCCTCGGAGTTCAGCTTCAGCAGGCGCACGCGAGGCTCCAGCTTGCCGGCCGCCGCCGCGTAGTTCGGCGCCATGGCCCGGCACGGCCCGCACCACGGGGCCCAGACGTCGAGCAGCACGGCCGCGCCTTGCGTCAGGCGGCGATGGCGGTCGAGGCCGGCGGCGTCGACCTCGATGGGCGTTGCGGTGAACAGGGCGCTCTTGCAGCGCCCGCACTTGCCGGCGCCGGGGTCGCGGTCTTCAGGCAGGCGGTTGGCCGCCCCGCAGGATGGACAGACGATTTGCATGGCCAGCAGGTGTGGCGCGGCGGCTCTCGCCGCAAGGGCGCCTTCAGTCCTCGTCGTGGCCCTCGCCCGGCCCGTGCTCGAAGGTCATCAGGTCGCCGGGCTGGCAATTGAGCTCGCGGCACAGGGCGTCGAGCGTCGAGAAGCGGATGGCCCGCGCCTTGCCGGTCTTCAGGATCGACAGGTTGGCGATGGTCACCCCGACGCGGTCGGACAGCTCGGTCAGCGACATGCGGCGTTCCAGCAGCACGCGGTCGAGATTGACGCGGATGGACATGGCGAGACGAACTCCGCGCTCAGATGGTCAGTTCGGCTTCGCGACGAAGGCGCGCGCCCTCGCGGAACACCTCGGCCAGGACGAACACCACCAGCACCGAGAACCAGGCGTTGAGGGTGAAGGAGCCGTCGACGACCTTCTCGCCGTCGATCAGCACCCGGGTCAGGGCCGCAAACACATAACGCCCGACCTCAAGGGCCGCCAGTATGCCGCCCACCACCCGCAGGCGGCGCACGTTCTCGGGGTGGAACGGGTCCCCTAAGGTCATGGTGGCGAAGATCTTGCGCAGCCGCTCGACGATGGCCATCCAGCCGCCCGACATCAGCGCCCAGCCGGCCAGGGCGGCGGCCGATCCCGGGCCGTTCTTGGCCAGGGGCTCGGCCAGTTCGCTGGGCAGGATCGAGGTCAGCAGGTCGGTGTTGAAGCTCAGCAGCAGCACCAGGATGGTCACCAGGGCCAGCAGGCTGACCCAGATCCACAGCACGTAGTAGCTGACGTCGAGAATGATCTTCAGGAAGCTCGATACCGAGCCCGGCCCCAAGGCGCGCATGGGCTTTTGTCCCCGCCAAATCGCACCGACTCGCTCCAAGGCCAGCCGGCGTGTTGAAGTCTAGAGCGAGTGGGCGAGGAACGTCACGGCCGAGATCGGCAGGCCCGCGATCAGCGCCACGGTCGCCAGGCGGAAGGCCGAGGTTTCCAGCAGGCTGAACAGGCGGGGCAAGGTCATCAGGGCGGTTCCAGGCGGGGGGACGGAGAAGCCTTTCTCCGATGACGCCAGGATCGCCGATCGGCGGCCAGCGAACAATGTCGCTTATCGATAAACGATATTAAACTTTCGCAATGATCGGGCCTTGCGGCGAGGGTCCGCCGGGGGTCTAACGGGCCGTCTTTTGTCGAGGAGCCGCGCGATGACCCTGAAACTGATCAACGGCCAGAAGATCGTCGCCGCCACCCACAATCCGGGCAAGGCCAAGGAACTGGCCGCCCTGCTCGACGGCCGTTTCGAGGTTCTGGCCGCCGGCGCCCTGGGCCTGCCCGAGCCGGACGAGACCGAGACCACCTTCGTCGGCAACGCCCTGCTGAAAGCCCGCCACGCCGCCGACCTGTCGGGCGAGGTCAGCCTTGCCGACGACTCGGGCCTGTCGGTCGCCGCCCTGGACGGCGCGCCCGGCATCTATTCGGCCCGCTGGGCCGGCCCAACCAAGGACTTCGCCCTGGCGATGGACAAGGTGGCCGAGCGCATCGAGGAAACGGGTTCCGAAGATCTCGCCGCCTGGTTCACCTGCGCGCTGGCCGTGGCCTGGCCGAACGGCGGCCCGGCCGTGGTGGTGCAGGGCGAGGTGCACGGCACGCTGGTGTTCCCGCCGCGCGGCGACAAGGGCTTCGGCTACGACCCGATCTTCATCCCCACCGGCCACGACCTGACCTTCGGCGAGATGGAGCAGGCCGCCAAGGACGCCATGAGCCACCGCGCCGTGGCCTTCGAGAAGCTGAAGGCGGCGCTGTTTGAGTGACGGCCTCCCTCCCCTAGGCCTCCCTCCCCTAGGCCTCTACATCCACTGGCCCTACTGCGCCCGCATCTGCCCCTATTGCGACTTCAACGTCGTGCGCGACCGGGGGCGGACCGACGAGCAGGCGGCGCTGGCCGACGCTATCGTCGCCGACATGACCGCCCAGCGCGCCCTGACCGGCGAACGCCGCCTGCTGTCGATCTTCTTCGGCGGCGGCACGCCCTCGCTGATGGACCCGGCCGCCGTCGCCCGTGTCATCGCGACCGCCAAGGCCCTGTGGAGCCCGGCCGACGACCTGGAGATCAGCCTCGAGGCCAATCCCACCGACGCCGAGGCCGGCCGCTTCGAGGCGCTGGCGCAGGCGGGCGTGGCGCGGCTGTCGCTGGGCGTCCAGGCGCTGGACGACGCCTCGCTGAAGATGCTGGGCCGCAACCACGACGCCGGCTCGGCCAGGCGGGCCGTCGCCACGGCCGCGCGCCTCTTCCCGCGCCTGTCGGTCGATTTGATCTACGCCCGCCCCGGCCAGACCGACGCCGCCTGGCGCGAGGAACTCGCCGAAATGCTGGCCTACGGTCCCGAGCACGTCTCGCCCTACCAGCTGACCATCGAGGCCGGCACCGCCTTCGACCGCGCGGTGGGGCGCGGCAAGATCGTCCCGCCCGACGAGGACCTGGCCGCTCAGTTGTTCGAAACGACGCAGGAGGTGCTGGAGGCCGCCGGCTTCGACGCCTACGAGGTTTCCAACCACGCCCGGGGACCGGCCGCCCGCTCGCGCCACAACCTCGTCTACTGGCGTGGCGTCGACTATGTCGGCGTCGGCCCCGGCGCCCATGGCCGCCTCACCCAGCCCTCGGGCAAGCTCGCCACCACCGCCCGCGCGAAGATCACCGACTACATCGCCGCCGTCGCCCGCGACGGGACCGGCTTCGAGCGCGAGGACCTCTCCGCCGTCGAGGCCGCCGAGGAGCGCCTGCTGCTGGGCCTGCGCATCGACGACGGCGTGGCCTTCGCCGAGATGGCCGCCCTCGACCTGCGCGCGGACACGCCCAAGGTGAAATCGCTGGTCGAGTCCGGGCTTCTGGTCGATGACCCTATGCGTCTGCGCGCCACGCGTCAGGGCAGGCTCGTGCTCGACCGGCTTACGGGCATGCTGGCGACCTGATAACTGTTCGCGACACCTTCTCCGGGGCAGCCCCCCACACAAGGATAGTTCCGCGTCTTGAGCCGTCTGCTTCCCCCGCCCGTCCTGTCCGACGCCCCCCTCGCGCCCGGCCTCTATCTCGTGGCCACGCCGATCGGGAACCTGCGCGACATCACCCTGCGGGCGCTCGACGTGCTGGCCGCCTGCGACCTGCTGCTGGCCGAGGACACCCGCGTCACCGGCAAGCTGCTGTCGGCCTATTCCATCAAGACCAAACTCGAACGCCACGACGAGCACGTCGCCGAGCGCGCCATCCCCGCCATCCTGGAGCGGCTGGAGGCCGGCGAGCGCGTGGCCCTGGTCTCGGACGCCGGCACGCCGATGGTCTCCGATCCCGGCTACCGCCTGGCCCGCGAGGCGATCGCGGCCGGCCATCCGGTGTTCCCGATCCCCGGCGCTTCCGCCGCCCTGGCGGCGCTCACCTTGGCCGGCCTGCCGACCGACCGCTTCCTGTTCGCCGGCTTTCCGCCGCCCAAGAGCGGCGCGCGCAAGACCTTCCTCGAGGAATTCGCCAACGTCCGCGCCACCCTGATCTTCTTCGAGGGCGCCTCGCGGGTGGACGACACCCTGGCCGACATGGCCGCCGTGTTCGGCGCCGATCGTCCGGGCGCGGTGTGCCGTGAACTGACCAAGCTCTACGAGACCTGCGTGCGCGGCCCGCTGGGCGAACTGGCCGTCGATCCCCGCTTCGAGGCTCCCAAGGGCGAGATCGTCATTCTGGTGGGCCCCGGCGAGGAGAAAGCCGCCAGCGCCGACGACGCCGAGGCCGCCCTGCGCGAGGCCATGAGCCGCCTGCCCCTGGGCGAGGCCGCCTCGGAGGTCGCCAAGGCCCTGGGCCTGTCGCGCAAGGACCTCTACCGCCAGGCCCTGGCCCTGAAGGAGGCTGGATGACGGCCGGTCCCTTCCGCGAGATCCGCAGCGCACGCGGCGCGGCCGCCCGCCGCTCCGGCCGCCGGGCCGAAGCGATCGCCGCCGCCTGGCTGATGCTGAAGGGCTACCGCATCCTCGGCTTCCGCCTGGCCACCCGCGCGGGCGAGATCGACATCCTCGCGCAACGCGGACGCGTCTTGATCGTTGTCGAGGTCAAGAGCCGGACGAGCCTGGAGGCGGCGCTGGAGGCGGTGAGCTTCGAACAACGGATGCGCCTGCGTCGCGCGGGCGCGCTGGCCGCGGCCTCGCGCGCCGGGCTGAAGGGCATGGCCGTGCGCCTGGACCTGCTGGCGATGTCGCCGGGCCGCCCGCCCCGCCACGTGCCCGACGCCTGGCCCGATGACGGGAGGGGCTGGGCATGACGCGCGACGAAGCCGAGGAAATCCTCACCCGCGCCGGCGAGCACGACGACGACGGCTTCCCGCTGTTCGAGGCGGCCACGGCCTGCGCCGTGCACGACGATCCCGACCGCGACGAGCAGCCGGCCCTCGACCTGGCCCGCTCGGCCGTCGAGCGCCTGAAGAGCCGCCTGAAATCGGAGTCGCCCGAGGAGGCCATCGCCGAGACCATGGCCGGCGACCTGCGCCTGACCGGCGACCTCCTGACCTACGACCACCCCGACAACGCCGACGTCATCGCCATCGCCGAGCGCCGCAAGGGCCTGCCCGTGGCCCTGGGCGTGTTCTACATCCACGCGGCCCGCGAGGCGGGGCTGGAGGTGTTCGGCGTCGACTTCCCCGGCCACTTCCTGCTGCGCATCGAGACCGACGAGGGGCCGCTGGCGCTGGATCCGTTCAGCGAGGGCCGGGTGGTGCTGCCGTCGGAGCTGTCGCGCCGGGCCCTGCGCACCGGCCTGATGCCCGATGTCGCTGCAAGGCTCGACCAGCTGATGGCCCCGATCTCCGACCGCGCCGTGCTGATCCGCCTGCAGAACAACATCTTCGCCCGCGCCCAGCAGGCCCGCGACTGGGCCCGCGCCGAGCGCTCGGCCCTGCGCCGCGCCCTGCTCGACCCCACCGACCACCACCCCTGGCTCGACGTCGCCGCCGCCCGCGAAGGCCAGGGCGCCCTGGCCGGAGCGCTGCAGGCCCTGTCGCGCGCGCAGACCCTGGACGGCGGGGCGACGATCGCCGCCCGAGCCGCACGCGAACGCGTGCGGCTCAGACTTAACTGAGGGAGGGCGGCGCGCGAACGCGTGCGGCTCAGACTTAACTAGAGAGGCCGCGCGGGAGCGGGTTAGGCTGCGGCTGAACTAGGGGTTGGGAAACAGGTGCGTCTGTACGCGCCAGGCCATCAGCCGGACAGCACCTCGACGTCCTTGCTTGGGGCCCATCCCGACGCGCAGGCCTCGGCGACAAGATGGTCCAACCCGGCGGCCTCGACTGGGCAAGGCTTCCGTGGCGTCGAGAAATGCACCTTGGTATGCATGCGGGTCTCATCGCACGTATAGACGACCGCGCCGGGGTCGAGCCGCGCAATGATCGGCGCCCCCTTCCGAAGCGTGGCCCGGACCACGACGACATGCGTCGCCTGGATCCGAGCATAGTTGCATTTCCAGGATGCTCCGCCAGCCGGCGGGTTTTCCGACGCCGGCTTCACCGGCTCGGCCTGAGCCGCACCGACAACCAAAAGCGCCAAAACAATGCAGGCAGGAAGACGCACGGCTCACCTTCTCGACGCTCGGATGACGAACTCTGGAGCGGCCACGAACAGGGCGCAAGCGCTCACATTCGCCGCCCTGAAGCCAGCTCTCTCTCGCATTCCGGCGCCTGTCGCCCTAACTAGACAGTCGCCGCGCGGGACCGCTCCCGCCCAAGCTGATCCGGAGTCGTCATGTCGCTGAGAGTCGCCGTCCAGATGGATCCCGTCCTGGGGATCAACATCGACACCGACACCACCTTCCTGATGATGATGGAGGCCAAGATCCGCGGCCATAAGCTGTGGTTCTACACGCCCGACAAGCTCTCCCTGGAGGACGGCCGGGTGTTCGCCCGCGCCCAGCCGCTGGAGGTGTTCGCCGAGAAGGGCGCGCACGCCAAGCTCGGCGAGACCGTCGTGCTCGACATGAAGGACGACGTCGACGTGGTGCTGATGCGCCAGGATCCGCCGTTCGACATGGCCTACATCACCGCGACCTATTTCCTCGAGAAGGTCCACCCCCACACCCTGGTGGTGAACAACCCGGCCGAGGTGCGCAACGCGCCCGAAAAGCTGTTCGTCACCGACTTCCCCGGCGTGCAGCCGCCGACCCTGATCACCTCCGACCACGAGGCGATCTACGACTTCCGCGCCCGTCACGGCGACATCGTCCTCAAGCCCCTCTACGGCGGCGGCGGCTCGGGCGTGGCCCGTCTGCTGGCGGACGATCCCAATCTCGACGCCCTGCTCGAACTGCACGCCATGATCAGCCGCGAGCAGGTCATCGCCCAGAAGTTCGTCCCGGCCGTCAGCAAGGGCGACAAGCGCGTGCTGCTGGTCGACGGCGAGCCGGTCGGCGCCATCAACCGCGTGCCGGCCGCCGGCCAGGTGCGCTCGAACCTTCGCGTCGGCGGCCGCGCCGAGGCCGTCGAGCTGACCGCCCGCGACAAGGAGCTGTGCGCCATCATCGGCCCTGAACTGAAGAAGCGCGGCCTGCTGTTCGTCGGCATCGACGTGATCGGCGACTACCTGACCGAGATCAACGTCACCTCGCCCACCGGCGCGCAGCAGTTGAAGCGGTTCAGCGGAATCGACGCCGCCGCGATCCTCTGGGATCGGATCGAAGCCATCCGATCAACCTCTGCTTGAACAAGTGTCGCTAGTATACTGAATCGTCACACTTTCTCAAAACGTTCGATTTTTGTTCTTGCTCCGAACCGGTCCCCATGCTGGACTTGTGGATAACTAGGACAAAAACCGGGGGATCGGGATGGCGGCCAAGGTCGTCACGGTGGCGTTCGAGGGCGTCGAGGCGCGTCGCGTCGACGTCGAGGTGCAGCTGACCGGCGGTCAGGTCGCCTTCGCCGTCGTCGGCCTGGCCGACAAGGCCGTGGCCGAAAGCCGCGAGCGCGTGCGGGGCGCCTTCGCCGGTCTCGGGCTGTCGATGCCGGGCAAGCGCATCGTCGCCAACCTGGCCCCCGCCGACCTGCCCAAGGAGGGCACGCACTACGACCTGCCGATCGCCCTGGCGGTGCTGGCGGTGATGGGCGTGGTCCCGGCCGACGCGCTGGACGGCTGGGCGGCGATGGGCGAGCTGTCGCTCGACGGCCGCATCGTCGCCTGCGCCGGCGCCCTGCCCGCGGCCATGGCGGCCGGAGCCATGGATCTGGGCCTCATCTGCCCCGAGGCCTGCGGGCCGGAAGCCGCCTGGGCCGGCGGCACGCGGATCCTGGCGCCGCGCTCGCTGGTGGCCCTGATCAACCACTTCCGGGGCAGCCAGATCCTCGGCGCGCCCTCCCCCGGCCCGGTGGTCGAGGGCGAGCGCGCGAAAGACCTGCGCGACGTCAAAGGCCAGGAGCAGGGCAAGCGGGCGCTGGAGATCGCCGCGGCCGGCGGCCACAACCTGCTGTTCGTCGGCCCGCCCGGCTCGGGCAAGTCGATGCTGGCCCAGCGCCTGCCGGGCCTGCTGCCACCGCTGACCTCGGGCGAACTGCTGGAGACCTCGATGGTCCATTCGGTGGCCGGGCTGATCGCCAAGGGGACCCTGACCCGCGCCCGCCCCTTCCGCAGCCCCCACCACAGCGCCAGCATGGCCGCCCTCACCGGCTGTGAATTTTCAGAGATAGTGAGATGAAATCTCAGTTTGTTCCCCCTCCGCAGCCTGAAGCGCCCACAGATAATTTTCAAAGAAAGAGAGACAGAATGCTATTTTATCGAAGAAGGTGCGACAAGATTGGAGACGGGCAATGACTCGGATCATCCCGCCAAGCCATCGGTCGATCACCGGCTCCCTCCCGACGCGCTTTCCCGCTCGGCAGCTTCACTACGAGTCGAAGCTGGAGCGCGACTTCCTGATCTTGCTGGAAATTGACACAGGCATTGAGGCGCTGACGACGCAGCCGGTCACACTTGATCTGGCCGTGGACGGGCGCCGTCGGCGCTACACGCCCGACATCCTGGCGACCTGGTGGGAAGATGCGCGCCAGCCATTCGGCAAGCGGCAGGTCGTGTTCGAGATCAAGCCCTACCAGATCCTCAAGCGGGACTACGCGGACTTAGCCCCAAAGTATCGGGCCGCCAGACAGCACTTTGCCGCCGAGGGCGTCGGCTTCAGGGTCGTGACCGATCGAACTATAAACTGTGCCCGGCAGGCAAACGCCGCGCTACTTGGTCCCGCGATGCGGCGGCCACTGTCGCAGGACATCATCTCCACCGTGCGCGCCATCCTCACCTATCCAGGCATCGCCAGCCGCTCCTTCGGTGAAGTCAAAAAGCTGCTGATCGCAGATGGCCTTTTGCGGGACACCGCCCAGCAGGCGCTCTTCCACATGTTGGGCATGGGCTACCTGGTGGCCGACCTGGACGTCCCGCTCAGCGATATGACAGCCATGCAATGGTGGGCGAAGCTGGCTGAAGAGGAGGCGGCGATTGAAACCGGCTAATTTCCGCGTCGGCGAAGAGGTCTCTGTTGGCGGACGCGCCGGCAGGTTCGTAAAGATCCTCGACTTCGACCGCTTCATGGTCCGGTTCGAGAGCGGCGAGGCGCGGGTCGTCACGGCCCAGGAAATCGACCACGAACCCGTCTTCAGCGCGCCGAAGCGCCATTATGACGATTGCAGCCCGGACGAAATTGAAACGGCCTATCGATGGCACGATACGCTTAAGCCGCTTCTGGAAAAGAGCGTGGAGCGTGGCGAGCGGGCGGCCTTTGTCGCCGCGGTCGCCGGCAAGTTGGCGACCAGCCCGGCGACGATCTATCGCCGCTTGGAACAATGGAACGGTGATCCGGTGAGCCTGTTGCCCGGCAAACGGCCCGGCGGGCAAGGACAGAGCCGGCTGGGCGATGAGCGCACAGCCCTGCTGGCGCATATCATCGACAAGGAATATCTCAATCGCCGCCAGCGGAATGTCGTGGAGGTCTACAACGACTTCGTGCTGCCCGCCTTTGCGGACGCCCAGCTGGCCGCGCCGGGCATGGTCACGCTTTATAGGCACATTGCCGAGGTAGACCCTATCCACGCGATCGAGCGACGCCAAGGGAAGCGCGCGGCGCGGGATGCTAAAGCATCCTTGATGGGTAAGTTCCCCTTCGGCACGGCTCCGCTCTCCTGCGTGCAGATCGACTATTGGCCCTACGACGCCGAGATCGTCGACGACATCTATCGGCTCCCGATTGGCCGACCCTGGCTGGCGCTATCCATCTGCACCCACACCTTCATGCCCACCGGCTTTGTTCTGACGCTCGACCCTCCGTCCGCCGGCGTCGCCGGCGCAGCCATCTTTCACGCCATTACCCGCAAGGAGGCCTGGCTTAAGGTACTGGGCGTGGACATGGTCTGGCCGGTCTGGGGCCTGCCTCAGATCATCATGGCCGACAACGCCAAGGAATTTCGCGGCACGATGCTTCGCCGCTTTCTGGCGCAGGAGGATCGCGAACTCCTCAACAGACCGGTCAAGCGCCCCCAGTTCGGCGCCCATATCGAGCGCTTCTTCGGCACCTTGGCCAAGAAGGTCAAATCAATGCCGGGGGCCACAGGGGCGAACGTTCAGGAACGCAAAACCCGCGACAGCGCCAAGACCGCCAGCCTCACCCTGCAGGAGATGGAACTCTATCTGCTCAGCGTGCTGAACGAGTACATGAACACGCCGCACTCCTCGCTCGGCCGCCTGACGCCCCTGCAGAAGTGGCGCTCATGCTTCTTCGAAAATGGCGTTCAGATTCGCGAACTCCCTGAGGAGCCCAGCAATCTAGAGCAGCTTCGCATCGAGCTGCTGCCCTTCAAGATGCTGACCCTCCAAGCCTATGGCGTGGTGTGGGACCTGATCAAATACGACTCCGACGAGCTGGTGGCGATGCGGCACCGCCACGCCCGTGAAAGGGGGAGCACCTTCACAGTACGCAGGGACCCCCGTGACATCAGCCGGACCTACATCTGGGACCCCGACAACAAGCGCTATCTGACCGTGCCCTATCGGCATGCCGAAGGCCCGCCCATGAGTATTTGGGAGTTGCGCGCGGTACGTGCAGACCTGAAGGCCAAGGGTATCAAGGCTTATACGGAGCTGACGATTTTCGACGCCTATAATGAGCGGCGCAAACGCCTCGCCCTCCTGGAGGAAGCCCAAAAGCTTACCCGCAAAGCTCAGCGGGACAACCAGCGCCGTCTCAGCCAAAATACCGCCATCGCGAGAGAGAAGGCCGTCATCGCCGCCGCGGCCCCAACGTCGCCGGCCGCGACGACGCCCATCGCTCGCGATAGGCCCGCGCCGCACGAGCCGACAAGCCGGGCCTTTTCGCTCACGCCGGCCGCGCCGCTCGTCGAACCTGACGACGACTATGATGATCTGGACATCTGATGGACTCGGTTGAAACTACGGCCGCCCCCCTCATCGAGGGGCTCGATCACCTTCACCCCAAGGCCCGCGCGCTCGTTGACCTACCTGTCGAGGAGCGGATCATCGCCCGCTGGCGCGGTCTGTGGATCGGCCACAAGGCGGCCGACAACATCTTTGCGATCCTGAACCGCTACTTGATCACCCCACCCTCGATCCGGCCGCGTAATCTGCTCATTTACGGGGAGTCCGGCCTGGGCAAGTCGACCATCCTGGAACGCTGGGAGACCCGCGTTCGCGCCGAGAACGCCAAGCGGGTGGAAAGCGAAGAGTTTGATGGGGCTGGCGACTGGATAGTGCTGCCGGCGATCCGAATTCAGACCCCGCCAGCGGGGGATGAGACTAAGCTCTACAACAACATCCTGCTGGAATTTGGGATGAGGCCCTCGCCCTCCATCAGCGTGGCCCAAAAGGAATTGATGGTCCGCCAGTCGATCGCCCGGTGCGGTGTGAAGGTGGTGCTGATGGACGAGTTTCACAACGCGCTGTCGGGCCGGTTCGACAAGCGGTTGCACTTCAACGTCCTGATCAAGAACCTCACCAACGAAACCGGCGTGCCGATCGTCGCGGCGGGCACCGCTGGCGTCGACCAGGTCTTTCATAAGGAAGATCAGCTCGACCGGCGCTTTAATCGGATCCATCTCGAGCCCATGAAACTAGACAACGAGTGGCGCAAGATCTTGCGGGCCTATGGCAAGCTGATCCCCTTGCGCCGCCCCAGCGACCTGACCGATCCATCGCTTTGCGAGCGTCTTTACACCCTTTCCAAGGGCGGCATCATCGGCGAGCTTTCCAACCTCCTCTATGACGCGGCCCTGGCCGCGGTCGACAGCGGCGAGGAGCGCATCACCGAAGCGCTCGTTCGGTCAGTCAGATGATCGACGAGGTCGAGGCTGTCTTCCAGGCCTGGAAGCAAAGCCCTGACCCGGCCAGATCGCGCCCCTGGCCCTATTGCCCCGCGCCTCGCCCAGACGAGCTGCTTTCGTCCTGGTTCCTGCGCATCGCCCATGGCTTAGGGCTCAAGCCCTACACCTTAGCCCATATGACGTGGCGCTCGACCCCGCCCCTCCTGACACGCGACATCGACAACTTCGCCGATCCCCGCATCGTCGGCGTGATGGCCGCCAAAACCCTCACGCCCGTCACGCGCGCCTGGGCCACGACGCTGGCGGCCTATGACGGATATCTTGTCGAACACTACGTTCCGGGTGGCAGGAACGATTGGGTGCTGCAGGTCGGCGTCCGCCACCGGATCAGGCGCTTGGCCGGGCTGCAATACTGCCCTGGCTGCCTGGAAGAGACGGGCTATTTCAAGCGAGCCTGGCGTCTTGGTTTCGTAACGTGCTGCCCTGCGCACGTCCGCCGGCTTCTTGACCGGTGCGATGGCTGTGGCGGAACATTGGAGCCTCACCGCGCGCCAGCGCTGCATATCTGCCCACGATGTGGATGGGACCTTCGTCAGGCCACCGCGCCGATGGCCAGCCGGCGGGCTTTGGAGCTGCAGACCCGGACCCTTTCGATCCTGGAGCGGGGCTGGGGGCATCTGGGCGCCAGCATCTTTAGCTGGAGCCACCTTTACTTCGGCAGCCTGAGGATCATCGCCAAGAGCTTGGCCTTTAATCCGCGCTCGGACGCTTTACGCAAAGCCGTGGTCAAGCACTACGGCGGCGATCCGTCGCCCTACCCCTATACCAAAGGCCAGTCGCTGGAGCACCTTGGTGTGGCAGAGCGCCACCGGCTTCTGGACCTAGTGGCGGCCGTGCTCAAACAATGGCCCAATCGCCTCGTCCAAACCTGCAAGGAAGCGCGGGTATGGCGAAGCTGGCTGCTGCGCGACGAGTTGAACCCACCCTACGCGATTGAACGCGTCGTCGCTGACCATTTGAGCCATGGCTTTTACAAGCCCAGTGACGCGGAGATCGCCGCGGTCCTGGCCTATCTTCGCAATACCGGCGCGACAGTGACCAAGGAGACCCTGCGTCGATGGGTGGGGGACTGCCAGGCGGTGACGGCGATCTTCAAGGCCGATGCGCGGGCGCGGTTTGAGGAATTCGCCGAAGATCTTGGCCTGCGCCAGCTCGACGACTAGCTAGGGTCCGCCGCCGCAGGATTGCCTTCCAGCCGGCCGATAGCCCGCTTGATCGCCCGAGCGTAAGAACCGTGATCGTGAAGCCAAGCATTGGCCCTACGCACGGTCGTCATTGGCAGCGCCAAGCCCGGCCGCCGCCACACGCCCCGGGATAGGGCGTTCACACGCAGCAGATCACCGATCATGTCGGCCGACATCAGATCCCCTCCAGGGTAGGAGAGGACACAGAGCGCCGAATAGCCGTCCTGGCCGATGACCGATGACGGCCCGCTGCCTGGCTCAGCGCTCTCGATTTCCAGGTGCTCGGCCTCAAAGAAGTAGATCCAGCCCCGATCGCCCCGCAGACGCGCGACCAGGGCGCGGCGCTGGCGCCCCTCCCTGGTGGTCGCCCAGTGCAGGACGCCGGCGCCGCTGTCCGTCGGATATCGCCAAAGCCCGTCGATACGATCGCTACCGGGCCCCTCCTTCGGCGCGACGATCTCTAGCTCACGGCGCAAGTCCACCGACAGCCTCTCAAGCGCGGCGATCGTGGAGGCTATGCGAGCCGGAGGCGGGCGGGAGACGTCCATCTTGGCCTGCACCTTGTCCTTTATGTTTAGCTTGATGGCCAGGCGACCGCGTCGCTCCGACTTGGGGCCGTGTCCGGCCGTCGTAGCCGCGCGGATCGGGCCATCGACCGGCACGATCTCGGTTTTCCCCGCGCCCAACTCTTCGGGCTCGACAGGGATATGCTCGATGGTCCAGCCCCCAGACGCTCGCTGATTGAGCGAGGTCTTCTGCATGACGCCCAGCGCCGCCCAGCTCGCCTGGCCGGTGATCACCTGGACGTCCTGGCTGATGTCGCCCTGGGCGCGCAGGCGCAGCCGCTGGGAGCTTGTATCGAGCGGAACCTCCCCCTCGTCGGACTCGACCCGGCCGGGGTGGAAAACACGAACGTGATCCAGGCCAAGATCGTATTCTATGTGCAAAATCCGCGTGACCAGGTGGCGCTTCTTGAGCTGGCCATCGGCTGCCCGGACCCCCACCCAACGTGTTTCGACCGTCCATGTGCTTGGCCTAGCGAACGGGAACGGTATGCGCACATGGGTGGGGCCACGTCCAAAGCCGTTGCGCCGCAAACTTTCGCAGACCTGGTTGAAGCTATAGCGCAGGCCATGTTCACCGCAGATCCGCGCGGCGGCGAGCACGTCCAGGTCGTCCAGGCCTCGATAGGCCCAAACCCTCAGAGATCTGCCGGCCTCGCCGTAGCGCCCCGATCGCTTAGGGTCGATGATCCGCCCCCGCAGGTCGGGCCAGATGTCCATGCCGCCTTCGATCATCAACCTCAGCCATTGGCTCGTTACACCGAACGTCGCCCTGGCCACCTCGATAGCCGGGACCCAGAGCATCCCGCCATCGCCGGTCATGACCAGAAAGAGCGGCGCGGCCGCTTCTTCGGTCAGCGGGTAAGCTGGCGTCCACGGTGCCGTAGGCGAAAGCTGATAGGCGGCCGTCCGCCCCAGCGGCAGATCCGACCACTTTTTCGAGGTACCGACAACTTCGACGCGGCTGGCCTTGCTCGGGGCCTGCTCTAGATAGGTGCCGTCGCGCCAGAGGCTCCCCACCGGCGTAAGCAGCAGCTGACCCAATCCAATCCAGATCGAGCAGGTCCGCGCCGCCGCTGGCGGCTGCCAGGACACCTTGTCCCAGCCAGCCTCGGCCAGGCTTACCTCGCAAGCAGCCTCGTCAACTTCGGTCGGTGCCCTGATCTTGCCGTGGCCAACGACCTGCCAAATCAAGCCGTCCTTGGGAAAGGCACCCAACGAGAGCTGCGCCCGAGCCTTTGTACGCATGGCTTACCCATTACCGTGGCCGCCGGCCGCGTCCTCATACGAGCCCACGGCGCTGGGCCAATCGGTAGCCGGCAAAGTTGTGCGATTCCTAAACTTCGCCGTGATTGTGTTGGTCAGCCTGCACAATCAAAGCTCGGAATGACCTGAACAGGCACCGTGGCTGTTGCGGTCGCTGGAGCAAGGCGCCGTATCGCTAAGCGCGACCACCGTGGCGATTGCGGCTAGCGAAGTCTGATCTTCCGACCGGGCCGGCTCGGAGGGCGAAGCTGCAGCACCCCGATGGTCCGTACACCAGGACCCACCGACGACCACGATGGCGAAAGTGAGCAACGAGAGGCCGAGGTTTAGCATCGCGCGGCAGTCCTAGTTCGCCAGCCAATCTGCGTCTGACTTGAATGGAGGACAATGGATAGGCGGGCAATCAGCCATCACCCGCCACCGCATCCAGCAACCGCAGAAAATGCATGATTTGCATGCGGCGCTCGGGTGACTTTCCGCCCATTCTTTTCACCAATCGCTGAAGGTCGGCGATCGACGGCGCAGGCCCCTCCAAGGGGGGCTGAACGCCTGCTCCATTAAGCCATCTCGTCAACTTAATCTGGGTTTTTGGCCCAGGTTTCAATTGCTTATTCAAAACGCGACTGATGTGCGGCTGTGACAGCCCGCACGCGCGAGCCAGGGCGCTCCGGCTCACGTCGTCCGCCACCATACGGGCGAGAATTGCATCGACTAGATCGACCGAAGTCATTGACTTGCGTGCACAAATTACATAATATTCCATGCATTACATGGAATGAGTCACCGTGCAACAGGTCATCGCCGGCATCGACGGTCACTATCGCTTTCTGGACCTGCCAGGCCCCGAAGCTGAGATCATGCCCGGCATCCAGTGGGGCGCCTTCGAACACATCCTCTCGCCCGCCTTCTGGGTCAGTCAGTCGTGGATGCAGGACGACGGCGGCGAGATTGATTTCACGCTGACCCAGTCTCTGCGGGAAGAAGTCGTTACGTGCCTTCTCGGGGGCCACGGCGCCCCGGCCGAAGTGGGCCTGGCGGCGTCCGCCCGGATTTTGGACGCCCTTGCAGACCAGGACTCCGGTCACCTGTCACAAGGGCGGCTGGAGGCGTTGTTGCTTGAGCCCCTCATCGTGAAGGGGCGGCCCGTGCGCTATCGCTTCGCCCGGCAAAGGGCGAAGTATCTGGCCGGCGCCCTGGTTGGCCTGGACGACATCGACGAGACGAGCCTGACCGACGTTGAGTTCCGCGACGCGCTGTGCGGACTGCCAGGGATCGGGCCGAAGACCGCCTCGTGGATCGTGAGGAATCGGCGCGCCAGCGACGCGGTGGCGATCCTGGACGTCCACATCATCCGCGCCTGCGAGCACATGACCCTCTTCCCGAACGGTTCTGATCCGGCCCGCCACTATCTGGATCTGGAAAGTCGTTTCCTGGACTTTTGCTCGGCCGGGGGCGTGCGCGCGTCAGTCGTGGACGCGGTGATGTGGCACACCATGCGATCCATGGATCGCAAGCTGCTGACCTCCCTCATTGACACCTCAAATTGCAATGGCGAAGCTTTGCCCCTCTTAAGTTGGGGCGAGCAGCAATGTCGGGATCAGGCGGAGGCCGCAGCGACGGCTACTTCAGCGGCGGCGGTTCGGGGAGCGGTAGCGGCGGCGGGCTAGGCTCTGGCGGCGGCCCCATCGATCCTTGCTCGATCTCATACAAGGGACCGATCAATAGCCCCAAGGCTGCCGTTCTGGGCGGGTCAAAGATCGGGGACACCCTCAGCGTCTCCGTCGACAGAACCGGCCGATCGCCGGTTTTGGCGGTCAAGACGATCGCCGGGGCCGAAGCAGGCTCCCTGACATTCAACGGCTACCTGAACATAATCAAATGTATCGATAGCGGCGCGCGCTATCTGGCCACGATCACAAACATTGCCGGCGGCGTCTACCAGGTTACGGTGGACCCGCAGTGACCCATGGCCTGACAATTGTTGGCGGCGTCTACGGCGAGACCTGCATCGAGCCCGCCTGGGATGCGGTCTTCGGCTCCGCCGGCCGAGCCGCCCACGCGGTGGAAACACTCGTCGATGGCCCGGTGGAACTTGTCACCTATGTCGCAACGGAAGCCCAGGCCACGGTTGAGGATCTCGCAACACGCTGCGGCGCGACCCTGAAGGCACACCCCGCAACCCAGTTCGTCAGCTTCAGCTACTTGCACCCGTTGGCGAGGCCCTCGATCTACCCACCTCCACCCCAGATCGCTCAAGCGCCCACCATCGCCGTCAAGGGCGACGTCGTCCTGCGCTACGGTATGATGGAAGGGGATGCCATCATCGATGCCGAGGTGGCGGTGTACGATCCCCAATCAGCCTTCGATCCGCGCCCCTTCTCAGAGAATGGCTCCAAAGCAAAGCGCCTAGCGCTCGTCTTAAATCGTACTGAAGTCCACGCCATGACCGGCATCGATGATCCGATATTGGCAGCCCGAAGCCTGCTGGAATCCGAAGGCGCTGAGGTGATCGTGCTCAAGAAGGGCAGCCATGGCGCTGTCGTCCTGACTGCCTCGGGAGAGCACCCCATCCCCGCCTACGAGACCCAATATGTGTGGAAGGTCGGATCGGGCGACGTCTTTTCGGCGACCTTCGCCGCGCTATGGGGCTGCCAGGGCATGGCACCCGACCAAGCCGCGGACCTGGCCTCGCGAGCGACGGCCAACTATGTCAACACCCGCTACCTGCCCGCCCCGGCAGTAGGCGCGCTGCAAGCACTGCAGTTTGCCCCGATCAAGCCAGGCGACGGCACGATCTATCTCGCCAGCCCTTTCTTCGATATCGGGCAACGCTGGCTCGTCGAGGAAAGCCTCAGCCTGCTCACCGCTCTGGGCGCATCTGTCTTTTCGCCCGTCCACGAGGTCGGCCCCGGCCCCGCCAGCTATGTCGCTCCCAAGGACATCGCCGGCCTAGAGGCCAGCAACGTCGTCTTCGCCATCCTCAACGGCCTGGACCCCGGCACGATCTTCGAGGTCGGGTATGCGATCAAGAAGGGTATCCCTGTCATGGCGCTGGCGCAGAACGTGAAAGAAGAAGATCTGAAGATGATCGAGGGCACCGGCTGCGAGATCACGGACGACTTCGCATCGGCGCTCTACCGCGCCGTCTGGAAGCTGCCCTGACATGCGAGCCATCCTCATGTCTGGCGGCATGGACTCCATCAGCGTGGCTTGGTGGCGCCGACCTGATGTCGCAATCTTCGTCGACTACGGCCAGTGCGCCGCCCAGGCGGAATTTGACGCCGGCACAGCGGCATGCGCGGCCATGGGCATCGAGCACCAGGCCATAAAAGTCGATTGCTCGCCCCTGGGCTCTGGCGACATGGCCGGAACACCAGCCTCTTCCGTCGCTCCGGTTCCGGAGTGGTGGCCGTTTCGCAATCAACTGCTGCTGACCCTCGCCGGGATGTTCGCGATCAAGCTGGGGGCAAAGAGCTTGGCGATTGGCGCCCTGCGCACCGACGGGGAGCATGCCGACGGCCGCCCGGAGTTCATCGAGCGGATTTCGGGCCTGATGGCGATGCAGGAGGGTGGCCTGACCGTCGAGGCGCCGGCCGTCGCGCTGGACGCCGTCGAGCTTGTCACCACGTCGGGCATTCCCCGCGAGGTGCTGGCCTGGGCGCACTCGTGCCACACGGGCAATCTGGCCTGCGGGCAATGCCGCGGCTGCATCAAGCATTATAAGACCTGGGAAGCCCTTGGCTGGGATGCTCACTGAAGAGCCTGCTCCACGTAGCGAACCGGGCGCGTGGTCAGATGCCTGGCCCTGCGCAACCCGCATCTTGTCGCTGCCGGAACCAACCTCCCCGCCGGAGAGGTCCTTCCTTGACGTCCTGCAGACCCGCCATTCGTCGATCGGCGGTCCAGTTCACATCCATGAGGTCGCCGCCCTTCTTTGGTATGTCATGGCGCCAACGCCTACTGGCGTGGGGCGCGCGGGTATAGCTACCGAGCATCGCCCCTATCCGACCGCCGGCGGACTGCATTGCGTCAGAGTCCTGCTCATCGACAGTGACCATCAGCTTGTCGCCCTTTACGATCCGACTGATCATCGCCTGCACGTCATCGACGCGCCCGGCCTGACGACGGCGAACGACCTGGATGTGGCAACGCTTCTCGGCCACAGGAGCGGCTGCTCCCTGCGCTTCGTCGGGGACTTGGCAAAGGCTCAAGCCGCATACACTTCACCCGAAACGCTGTTGCTGCGCGAAGCTGGCGGCCTTGCGTCGACCATTGGCCTCTGCGCCGAATGGCTTGGCCTTGCCGCCTGCCCATTGGGCTCGCTCGGAACTGGTCTCCTTGCCGCCCTAGGAGACTCGCAAGGCCAACTACTAGGTGTTGGGGGCATTCAAATTGGTAGCCGGTCCTACGGCCGGTGTCGGCGGATAGGCGCGTAACCGCGAACCTTCATCGGTGGAGCTGTGGCGAGCGGTTCGCCGGGTGGATTTTGCCGGTCGAACCTAGGCTTCAGCGCTTAAGGCCTAGCTTTGTGGGGACGGCGTGGTCCGCAACTCGCTGACCGATGGCCTCCGTTGCAATTGCTCGGCATAAGAGCGTTGCGCATCCCTCTGCCAACACTCGCCAACGGAGACCGGCTTGACCCTCGATGATCTCCCTGAAGATCTGCGCGGCTGGGCGACGGGCCAGGCGTGGACAGGCCTGCGCGCGATCCAGGAGATCGCCTGGGATCATTTCAAAGGGCCGGCCAGCCAAGATTGCGACCTCGTCGTCTGCGCGCCGACCGCGACGGGCAAGACCGAGGCGGTGTTTCTGCCCCTGGTCGCGGAGATGGCGAACTGGCCGGAAGCCGGTTTCGATATCCTCTACATCTGCCCGCTGAAGGCGTTGATCGATCAACAGGCCGCTCGCTTGCAATCCTTGCTGAACGTGCGCGCTCGATCAGTGACCGCCTGGCATGGCGAGGCTCGACGGGGCCGTGAGCAAGCCAGGCATCAGCCACAGGGTCTTCTGGTGATCACGCCGGAATCCCTGGAGTCGATTCTTCGGGCCGGTCCGGCGGCGACGATGTTCACCTCGCTGAAGGCCATCGTGATCGACGAGCTCCATGCCTTCTTCGACAATCCGCGCGGCGTGCAGATCATCGCCCAGCTGGCGCGCATCGACCGTATCGTCGGCCGCAAGGTGCGCCGGATCGGGCTTTCGGCGACCTTGTCGGACGATGTCGAGCCCGTGGTGCGCGCCTTCCTGCGGCCTGCCGAACCCAATCGCGTGGTGGTCCTCAAAAACGACACCGCAATCACGCAGATCGACTACGAGCTTTGCGCCTTCACCGACGGACCAAACCCGCAGGTGCCAGACCAGACGTTGACCGCGCGCGAGGCGCTGTTGAATGCCCTGCGCACCACTGTCGCCGAGCCAATGCTGGCCCCCGGCGCAGCGGTCTCCAAGACCCTGGTGTTCTGCAACGCCCGCGCCACGGTGGAGTGGTGCGCGACTGAACTGGCCAAGCCGAGGTCGGGGGACGACGCCGGATCTGACCTTTCCGGCCTCGTGTTCCCACACCATGGCTCCCTGGTCTCCAAGAAGCGCAAGGCGGCCGAGGCGGCTCTGAAGGACACAACGCAAAGCGCCCTGGTGGTGTCGAGCCCAACACTCGAATTGGGCCTGGACATCGGCGATATCGAGCGGGTCGTTCAGATCGATCCAGGGCCTAGCGTCTCGTCTCTGCGCCAACGCCTGGGACGCTCAGGACGGCGCTTCGGCAAGATCTCGCGCCTGACGATGATGGTGCGCGAAACGGCCATCGAGGACGGCGGCCACCCGCTGGCCTATCTGCATGTGGCGCTCTTCCAGAGTTTGGCCCAGCTCAGCCTGGTTCAGGCCAAGCGTTTCGAACCCCCGGAGGGACGGGCTCTGAACCTGTCGACCTTCCTGCAACAGGGCCTGTCGATGAGCGCCGGTGGCGCCGACTGGCCCGTGCTCGAAGAGGTTCTGATCGATGCTGGGCCGTTTCAAACGGCGGTGACGGACTATCGCGATCTGCTCGAACGCCTCGCCAGGCCCAGCCCCACGGAACCGGAATTGGTCAATCTCGACGAGCCACTGTTCACGGTCGAAGATGCGGCGGGGGGGCGCCGCTTTACGCTGAACACGGCGGGGCAGGGCCTGGTCGAGCGGGACGATTTCGGCGCGGCCTTTTCCGGCGGCCGCCAATACGCCGTCCGAGCTGGAGCCGAGACGCTCGGCAGCATTCCGGCGGGGCATAGCCTTCGGGCCGGGGATCCGCTGTTCTTCGCTGGGCGGCGATGGGTGGTGGCCCAGGTGCTGGAAAAGCCGCCGACAGTGTTCCTCAGGCCTTCCGGCGGCGGTCGGCCGCCCCGCTTCGCTGGCGCGGCGATCGCGCCAAGCAGTCTAGTCGTGGAGACCATGCGCGCCCTCTATGCGAGCGAGGTGCCGCTTCCCCAGGTTCGGCTAGACGCTACGGCCGAACGGCTGGTCGCGGAGGCGCGCGAGGCCTTCGCCCAACTGGGTTTAGCGACTGACCCCGTCCTTGCCCATGACGACGACGTCCTGCTCTTCCCCTGGGCCGGCTCGCGGGTTCAGGGCACCTTGATCGCCGCCCTGCGTCAGTTCGGTCTTTCGGCGGCGCCGGCCAATGTCGCCGTCGTTGTCATCCAGGCCACGTCAGACGCCGTGCGGGAGGCTCTGCGCAAGATCGGCGCGAACGAGGGTATGCCGTCGGCGGAGGATCTGGCGCGTTCGATCAAGGTTCTGCGGCTGGACAAGCACGACCGACGCCTGGGCCCGTATCTGCAACGCCGTAACTATGCTTCGGCCCGTTTCGACATCGACGGGGCGGTTCGAACCGCAGCGGCGATGGCCGAGGCTCAGTCGTAGCCGATCGCGATGAAGCCGGCATTGAGCTTCTGGGCGCTGATCTGCAGATCGGCGAGCAGAGCGGACAGAAGGCGGTAGGCCTTGACGTCAACGCCGTCGCCGCCGCCCACCAATTTAGCGCGGGCCGTAGTCCAGCTGTCTTTTCGGACATGAGGCTGCAAGACCACCAGCCGGCTGTCGTCAAAGAACTTGATCACCTTCAGCGCCTGGCAGAGGGCGGCTAGCTCGGCGGCGTGATCAGCCGCGGTGACGGCCGTGCCGTTGCGCCAGATCCGCGGGGTCGGATAGGTCTTCGCCTCCAGCTGCGCGGCCAGGTTGGCCCCGACGAAGTAGCGCATGTTCTTGCGCGCCTGGCTGACCACCTGCTCATAGGCCGAGACCGAGATTCGGCGGGCGGCCGCCGTCGACGCGGCGCCCTTGGCGTGGACTAGCCAGAGACGCCGGGCGTCCGGCTCGAAGAACACAAAGTCGGCGACCTCGCCGGCCCCATCGTCGCAGATGGCCCAGTAGTCACCGGTCGGATTGAAGTGCGTGGGAAAGTCGTGGAGGAGATAGTCAAATAGGCTGCGGCCGCCGGCGACGCCGATCGCCGCGAGATCGGCCACCTTCCGGGTCGGATCGGTGGCCGAGACCTTCATCGGCTTTTCCTGATCGACATCGTAGTTGGCCAGGCTCTTGTCCCAGGTCCAGGCATCGAACTTGACGTCGATATAGTCGAAGTGGCTGACCTTGCCGCCGGTCAGAACGTGGCCGGTATCGTACCAGACCGACAGCCGTTCGCGCAGGCCGTTGCCCTGGATGAGAAACTCAAGGAGTTCCAGGTCCGGATCGGTCGGCGAGACGTGCAACTGACTGATCACCGGCAGGCTGATGCCATCGGCGTCGGGCGTGGGCACCAAGGTGAGGGTCATGAGCTTGCGCCCAGTCTTATAGACCTCGAAGCTTAGGCCCGGCCCGCTGGGATCACCGCTGACCAGCCGCACCTCACCATCTGTGAACCAGGCGATCTCGATCTGCCGTTCTCGGGCCAGGCCGGTCTCGGCCGTTTCCTCGTCGACGGCCGTCAGATCGGTCGTCGGCCGCAAGGCGACCTCGAACGCGTCGCGCGCGTCGTGGATGGCGTCCGGGGCTGCGGCGCGTGCCAGGGTCGCATAGCCAGGCTGTTCCAGGCCGCCGGACAGAGGGGCTCCGGCCTCGGCCGCTTCGAGATGCCCGAAAAGTTCGTCCAGAGTCTTGGTGAAGTGGCTGATCCTTTTTCCCCGCTGGGACCACACACGCTGCTCGCCCAAGGCCAGGCCCAGGAACTTTGGCTCACGGGCCTCGTCGATCGAGACCGCGGAGAGCAGCCGGTACGTCTGGTCTGCGAACGGGTCGATGGCTTCGCGAAGATCGATGCCGCCCAGGCTTTTGCGGTCGGGTTTGGTCTTGGCGACCCGATGGATTCCGTCCAAAGCCGTCTGCCTCGCTGGGCCCGACAAGCAAACGTCCTGCAGGGTCTGGTCGGCGAACGGGTGCGCCACCGGCGCGGCGGTCAGGAGGGTCCCAAAACGTCCCGCGGTCACCCACTCGCGCACCTGGCGGGCGATGGGCGCCTGCGTGGCGTGAACGAAAAAGCGCCCTTCGGCGGAGGGGGCGCGACCGGTGCCCAAGAGGACAAGGTGCCAGTTCGATTGCCTGAACTCATCGGCGAGAGCGTCTCGAGATGAATCGTCGTCGGCAGGCGGCGCGACAAGGCCTTGGTCGAGGGCCTCGGCCAGACGATCCTTCGAGCGCGCGATCCAACTGGCGGGCTTGCTAACACGATAGGCCACGCCGACCATCGCCCAGCCGCCGATGGTCTGCGGCCCGATCAGCTGGATTTGGTCGATGTCCTCACGATCTTTGTCCTTCTTCGGGTCGGTGCGGACCAGGCGTTCGATCTCGCCCGCTAGGCGGGTGATGACGGCGCCGCCGTCAAGGCCGGCGATCAGCCGAAGTGGAAAGATCGCCAAGGAAGGATTGAGATCGGCAATCTTCAAGATCGATGGCGCCACGGCGACTTCTGGTCCCTTTGAAAACGAAATTTGGCGGTCATCCCGCCCGGCGCGCGGTGCGCCCTAGGCCAAGCGCCTCAGGCGGTCGCGACGAGCTGCGCCTCAAGATGCTCGCGGTAGCTCGCCAGGGATAGGCTGACAGTCTGGATCTCGGCCACCAGGGCGTCGAACTCCTGAAGCGTAGCGGCGTAGCTTCGGCCCGGTGCGTCAGGCTCATTTCCGCGTAAGCGCCCCCGGATCGCCTGGTCGATCTTTTCCCTAGTGTCGGGGTCGAGAAGATCGGGTCGCTCGAAATAGATCAGTCGCCGGGCCAGCTTCTTCAGCCGCGGGTCCTGGAAGCGGTCGATCAGCGCTGGCCGATCCTTCCAGGTGGCGGCATGGAAGCGCCGGCACACATCCTCGTCCCAGTCTTCGATGAAGCGCTCGTAGATCTGGAACTCGACGTACTTTGACTTCGGCCAGACCCTCTCGGAGGCGATGGCCGCGGTGACCACGCGCTGAACAAAAGCCTGGTCGCCGCGCACATTGGCGGCCGTCGTCTCCAGGTCAGCCTCGGTAAAGTCGCCCAGCAGGGCTTGGTCAAGCTCCCAAAGCTCGGCGAGAATCGGCGAGCCGTTGGCCTTCATGCGCAGGATCGGCCCATCGGGCTTTCCGATCTCGATCATCAACTCCGCCGGCGACATCCGCCGAAGCGCGGCGAGGTCCGCCGTGAGGTCCAAGCAGTAGCGCACGTTCTTGTCGGCGGGCTTGAAGCCGATCGCGGTTACCGGGTGGACGTCTTGGACACCCCTCTTGAATTCGAACACCGCGAACGCATCACGTTCGGCGATGAAGCTCAGAACCTCGGCCTTGTTTGAGAAACGCATGAAGCTCGACCACAGGATCGGCGCTTCAGCAGCGATCAGTCGACAAAGCGCCAGGGTGGTCGCGACATCGGCTGACGCGGTGTGCGATTGACCCGGATGGATTCCGTTGGCCCGGGCGAGGTCGGCTAGGCGGAAAACGCGCCGGCCGTCCGGACCGCGGACAGTCTTGAGAACGTCGGGCTGCAATGTCCCAACCACCCGCGCTAGCTTGAGGAGGTCGCCGCGCGAATTGCCATCCCTGTTGGTGACGTAGATCGGCGCCCGCAAGGACTCGTAGAAGGCTTGGCGCAGGACCTCTTCATCATAGCTGATGGAGTTAAAGCCGATGAACATCGACGGGGTCCAACGCTTCATCGTCCCGTAGATGTCACCGAGCATGGCGTCGTAGGACGGCCGCAATGGGTCTATCAGGTTCGCGTAGTGGCCGCCCGTGACATGCAAGGCGCCGGGTGAGGGCAGGATGTGGGGGCGTAGACGCCCCTCGAATTCGACCTGCTCCTGCACCACTAGGTTCGCGTCGGTGTGGACCGCGGCGAACTGCAGGATCTGGTCGAACCGTTTGTTGAGGCCGGTGGTCTCGAGGTCATAGATCACGAAGCCCATTGACCTGCCCGCCTACGACCGTTGGATCCGGTAGACCAGCGCGCTGGCGCTGACGTTGAAGCGCTTGGCCAGGGCTTGCACCGCGTCGTCGTCCTCTAGGTCGAGGGTTCGCCCATCGAGCGCGGCGGCGAGCAAAGGTTCTGGGATCAAGAGTTCCGCCGCGAAATTGTTCGCCTCGATCTCCCGGTCATCCGTGCCTTGGGACGCCAGGGTGTCGCGGCGAAGGACTCCTTTGTCGACATGGACACCCTCTGCCTCCAGCACATGACGGTGGAGGATCACGTGTCCAAGTTCGTGCGCCAAGGTGAACCGCTTGCGAGTCGGCGCATGAAGCGAGTTCACGCCGATCATTGCTTGGCCGTTCTTGATGAAAGCCATGCCAGACAGTTCGCCGTCGAATGGCGCGTATTGCACGATCACACCAGCGGCGCGGGCGATGCGGTCGAGCGGCACGGGCGCGGATTTGACGGCGTTGGTCTCAAAGAGGCGCAAGGCTTCCGCCCTGGCTTTCACCTTATCGGCCATGGTCAGCGTTTCCCGGCGATCTGGACGAACCGCTGCACCGCGGCGTGCTGCTGGTCGCTGAGCTGGCTTCCGTGCGTAGTGATCGGCGGCTCGTCGTCGGCGAAGACGAACGTCTCTGGGATAAGGTCGAGGACGGACCTGCATTCGAGCGCATTGGCCAGCCTAAAGACGTGGTGCAACAGAACCTTCTGGCGGCCGGTTTCGATATTAGCGAGCGAGGCGCGAGTCAGTCCGATCTGCGCGGCGATCTCGGCCTGAGTCTTGCCGAGCTTGCCGCGTGTGCGTGCGACGTTCTGGCCAAGCTGCCTGTAGATTTCCATATCGTCCATGGGAACATAATGACAACTTTAAAGGGTGGTGTCAATGGGGCTGACACTAAGTGTGCTTAACATAAACATTTAAAGCAAATAACGTGTGTGGTGTTGACTCTACGGCCGAGTCTCTGTCATCACCATTGTCGCGGGCTGGCAATTCCGCCTTAGCCCGCAGACAGAGGTGAACCACCCCATGACCCAGCTCATTCCCCAGGAGGAGAGCGCCATCGACCGAGACGCCGCCGGTGTTTTCTCGGTCGAGCTCGGCGACGAAACTTTCGAGTTCCGCCGCGTGCGCTTCGATGATCGCAAGGTCGTCGGCCTCCAGATCGCTGAAGCCGCCGGCGCCCATCCGATCGAAGCTTTCGTCATCCTGCGCCATCTGCGCTCGGGCGAGCTGGAGTCGATCCGCCCCACCGAGTCCGTCGACCTGGGTGAAGAGGGTGTGGAGCGGTTCTTCGTGATCCGCGGCGACGACCTCCACCGCTTCACGGTGGAGGGCCTGTCTATGGAGTGGCCGAAGGCGAAGCTGGCCGCCAAGAACATCAAGTTTCTGGCCAAGGCCGCCGAAGGCCAGGTGCTGGTCCTCGACAGCGAAGACGGCGACATCATCCTCGACGACGACGATCTGGTGGACCTGGCCGCCAAGGGCGTGGAGCGGCTGATGCTGCGCCACCCGCCCAAGACGGTGACGGTCTACTACAAGGAAGCGCCGTTCGAATTGGAGCGCGGCGTCTACACCACCGAACAGCTGATCGCGGTGTTCTCGGCGCCGGCCGGCTACCTGCTCGACTTGATCGAGCGGGACGGTGAGTTCCGCGAACTGAAGCCTGGCGAGTCGATCAAGGTCCGCGAGGGCCTGGAGTTCTCGTCGCACCCGCCGGCGGGGCACTCGTCGTGAGGGACCCGGCGTCGGAACTGCGCAAGCTGCGTCGAATCTGCCGCCGGGCCGAACTCCACGAAGAGGGCGGGCAACCGCTCGTCCATCTTCCGGAGTTGCGGGTCCAGTATGCGGGCGGGGTGGAGACGGTCGATGGCCTTCTCTCCCCCGGCCAGCACAGCGGCTACGTCTCGCGGCTTTTCCTGTCGAAGCCTCTTCCCGCCCGCGGTCAGAACTGGACCACGCACAACATCCTCGGCGCGCCCTGGCACGCCATGTCGTGGAACGGCGTCGATTCCAGCCTCGGCTGGGACGAAATCCTGGGCGCCCATCTGAGGCCTCTCCAATGATCGTGCACCTGAAGATCGACGGCCGCCTGCTGGACGAAGTCCGCAAGGACCTGCACCGGCCGCATCCCTTCGCCCACGAACGCGTGGGCTTCTTCACCGCCGGCGCCGCTGACCTGGGCGATCGGCTGCTGCTGACGATCCGCGGCTACACGCCGGTCGCCGACGAAGACTATGAGATCGACCGTAAGGTCGGCGCCAAGATCGGCTCGACGGCGATGCGCAAGGCGGTGCAGTCGGCCTACAGGCCGGCGGCGGCGCTCCTGCACGTCCACACCCACGGTGGCCGCGGCAGGCCGGACTTCAGCTGGGTGGACCTGAATAGCGCCGATGACTTCGTCCCCGGCTTTTTCGAAACCACGCCGCGCATGCCGCACGGCCTGCTCGTCCTTAGCAACGATGCGGCCCACGGCCTTTTATGGCTCGCCAACGACCGGGCGCCGGTCGCCATCGACCAATTCCAACGCATCGACGCGCCCCTGCAGCGCGAATGGGGGTCCCATGTCTTGGCTTGATCGACAAAGCTTCCTTGGCGCGGACAGCGACGCCAGGTTGGCCGCGGCGACCGTCGGCCTGGTGGGGCTCGGCGGCGGCAATTCCCACGTGGTCCAGCAACTGGCCCACCTAGGGGTCGGTGGTTTCGTTCTGCTCGACGATGACATCATCACCCTGACCAACCTCAACAGGCTGGTCGGCGGGACCTTGGACGACGTCAAGGCGGAGCGGCCGAAGGTCGACATCGCGGCGCGCGTAATCCGGGCGGTCAATCCGGATGCCCGCATCGTGATGCGCAAGGCCAAGTGGCAGGAGGTCGGCGACCTCTTGAAGGGCTGTGACATCGTTGTGGGCGGCCTCGACCACATCGGCTCGAAGGACGAACTGGAGGCCTTCTGCCGCCGCTTCATGATCCCCTATATCGACATGGGCATGGACGTGACGCCATTGCCCGGCGCCGGCCAAAGCCTGGTCAGCGGGCAGGTGGTGTTGTCCATGCCGGGAGAGCCCTGCCTGCGGTGCCTGCAGCTGGTCACCGACGAGCGGCTGAAGGCGGAGGCGCAGCGCTATGGCGTCGCCGGCAGCCGGCCGCAAGTGGTCTGGCCGAATGGCCTGCTGGCGTCGACCGCCGTTGGCCTCGTGGTCCAGTTGCTGACGCCCTGGGTGTCTGATCCGCCCCGCAGCGCCTATTTCGCCTACGACGCCAACCTGGGCACGGTGGCCCCCTCGGACCGCCTAGCCCGGCGGCGCGGCAAGCCTTGCCCGCACTACCCCGCCAAGGCGGTAGGCGATCCGATGTTCGACGTTCGCCGCTATCTCGAACGCCTCGACCAGCCCGCGTCCGTCGAACCGCCGGTCAGCGTCCCGGTTTCCCGCGCAGCCCGTTTGCTTGGCTGGATCCGCAAGCGTTTTGGCCGCGGATAATGTGAAGGGAGCGAGCGCTGTCGCGCTCGCCCCTAGGGCGGGTATCCTTCGACCTTCAAGCGACGAAGAAGCGGAAAGCTGATCAACGGCCCGCCCTCAAAGCCGGCGCGGCACGGTAACTTTCGGACATTCTCTTTCCCCGTCTCGCGCTAGTCCCTTCAGCGCGATGCGACCCTCGATTGTTATAGCCACGCTTGAGTGTGATCAACCATGGAGTGATCGCCGCGAGAGATTCTCATTTCGCGTTCACGACGGGCGCGCGCGCCGACCAAGTAACAGCTCCGGAGGCAGCACGGCGACGATGGGCCGAACTCCAGAGGCGCCGTAGTCACCCAGTCTCACCCTCTACTTGGGAGCGCCACCGTCCAAGAAGTGCACGCCGTCGCCCCGGATAGCGCTCGGCTTGGACAACCGCGCTGACCAGACGGTCGATACGGAAGGTCCTGAAGTCGGCACGCAGTTCGCACCACGCGGCCACGAAGCGGCGGTTCTCAATGAATCCCAGAGAGATCGGCCAGATCGTGCGTTCCGTCGGCGCCCCATGGAAATCCTGATAGGCGATGAGAACCTTCAACTGCTCTCGCATGGCCTGTCGGAAGAGCGCGAGATCTATCGTCTGGGCGGGGGGCGAGCGGTTCTCGACATGGAAGCCGTTATCATAAAGCTGCTCACGCAGTTCGCCCGGCAGCATGGCGTCAATCTTTCCGAGCGCGTTCTGGGCGGCTCGAGCTAGACCTCGATCGTCTTGTTGGCACACCCATTGGACGCCAAGGGTCAGGGCATGTAGTTCCTCTTCCGAGAACATCAGCGGCGGCAACAAGAAGCCGGGCTTGAGCACATAGCCAACGCCAGGCTCGCCTTCGATGTCCGCGCCCATGGCTTGCAGGGTGGCAACGTCGCGACGAATGGTGCGCAACGACACCCCAGCTTCCTGAGCGAGCGCTGTACCCGCCACCGGCTGACGATGACGACGCAACACCTGCATGAGGTCGAACAGGCGATGGCTCTTAGACATCTGGCAGTCTCTCCGAGACGGCGACTGTGAACTGCGTTAGCGGTCTTTCAAGCATTGCAACGATTTGGGGTAGGCGAACTTCTGCCGCCTACCCCCACTTCAGTCCGCGGGCGGTGGCCTATCGGGCGCTCACCGCGACGGTGTCAGCGAAAGCGCGCAGATCCTCCACGAACAGCGCCGGTTCCTCCCAGGCGCCGAAATGGCCGCCGCGCGGCGCGTTGGTCCAGTGGACGATGTTGAACCACCGTTCTCCCCACGCGCGGGGCGCGGGAAGAATGTCGTTCTCGAACACGATCACGCCGGCCGGCACGTCGTCTCGCGCCGGAGGCGCATGGCTTTCCGGATCCGCGAACACTTCGGCGTAGAGGCGCACCGACGTGCCAATCGTTTCTGTCGCCCAGTAGAGCGTCAGATTGGCGCAGAGACCATCGAGCCCGTAGGTCTGCTCAACATCGCCCCCCGTCCAGCTGCAGAACTTCTCGAGGATCCACGCCGCCAGCCCCGCCGGGCTATCATTGAGTCCGTAAGCGAGGGTCAGGGGCTTGGTGCCCTGAATGAAAGCATAGGCGCCCTCCATGAACTGCCAGCCCTGGGCCTGGCCCAAGAAGGCCTGTTCCTCCGGCGAGGGATCCTGCGGCGGAGGATAGTTCGAATGGACGTTGCTGAGGTGGATGCCCAGGAGCCGTTCGGGGTGGTGGCGCCGCAGCCGGTCGACGACCAGCGAGCCCCAATCGCTGCCGTGCGCCAGGAACTTCTCGTAACCGAGATCGCTCATCAGTCCCGCGAAGAGCCCGGCGATCCGCGTCCCGTTCATGCCCAGCTCCGACGGCTTTTCCGAGAAGCCGTAGCCGGGCAGTGCGGGCGCGACGACGTGAAAACCGGCTGCGGTAAGGCGCGGAATGACGTCGAGATACTCGAAGATCGAGCTGGGCCACCCATTCGTCAACAGCAACGGGACCGCGTTGGCCACTTCCGAGCGGGCGTGGATCAGATGAAGGCTGACGCCGTCTATGGTCGCGAGAAACTGGGGCAGCACGTTCAGGCGAGCTTCAGCCGCCCGCCAATCGAAGCCGTCCGCCCAGTACTCGCACAGGCGGCGCACAAAGCCGACGTCGGCGCCCTGCCGCCAGCCTGCGCCTTGGGCTTGGTCAGGCCAGCGCGTGCGCTTCAGGCGCAGACGCAGATCATCGAGCACCTCGTCGGACACGGCGGCGTGAAAGGGTTGCATGTCTGGATCTCCTCATTTCGTCATCACGGGTCTTCGGGGCGCTAAGCCGGAAGAACTGCTGCGGAAGCGTGGCGGAGAGTTAGCGCAGGCAGAGGACAGTTTTTGTCACCATGTTGCCGCGCACGATCACGCGTCTCGCTGCATTGCAAGCGCGCTGTGGCGGTCCCTCGAAGCGCCATGGCAGAGGCCGATCGTCGAACTCCGCTACGCCCTGTCTCGGGCGGTGAGGCGCGCTGCCTCTCGATCCGGCTTATGTTACCGAGCCGACCGAAAATTTCGCTCCTCGCCGGAATCTCCAGCAAGTTCGGATACCGTTTCAGCCAGAAGCTCCTCGGCAAATTGCCGTGGGACGGTAATGATCGGTTTAGGCGTAGGAAGAGGCCATGAGCTCAGATCATGAAATACGCGAGGCGCTTGCTGCGGCACGAGAACGCGGGCGCTTACGCGCCGCGCAGATTCTCGATGGCGAGGACATGTTGAGCGCGGACGCATTCGCCGAGTTGATTGGCCGCACCCAAGAAGCGGTGACTGCTTTGCTTAAAGGCGGCCAAGTGCTGGGTCTCAATGGCGGTGGGGGTGCCGTTCGCTTTCCAGCTTGGCAGGTCAACGCTGGAGGAGCGCCTTATCCTGAGTTGGCCTCTCTGCATCGATGCCTGGGCGGACCCTGGGCGGTCTATCGGTTCTTGGTCCAGCCACATGGAGCGCTCAATGGCTTGACTGGGCGTCAAGCTTTAGAGCGCGACCAAGGTAAAAGTGCGCTCGATGCAGCTGAAGGCATCGCCCAAGATTTTGACTGAACCGTGTGAAGGTCAACGCAAACCGGACATTGCCGGTTGAGACCAGTGGCGCACGGCGGACGGCCTCGCGTCCGTGCAAGGCAATCGCGAAAGCGGATAGTTATGCTCGCTGCTTTCCGGCTGGAGGTGCGGCTTCGCGGAAGCTAACGGCACGGGGTGATCCAATTCCGCTTCGATACGCCATTGAGCCTCTGCTGTGACGCGCGGCAGATATCGGACCAGTTCGAGTGATAGCCCGCTGATGCGTAAGCCGCGAAGATCGAGCCGAAGCGCCGACGATAATAGGCGAAGGTAGGCATAGATGGATCGGATTGGATCAGCCGCTCATTCAGGTAACCGTGCTTGCGCAGCAGGCGGCGCAGCATAGTGGTCATCTCATCCAGAGTGAGGCGTTTGCCTCTGGCGTTGTTCAAAACAGATTTCTTTTTTGGGATTGGTGGTTTTGGTGGAGCATTTCCGCGGCCTGCGCGACGGGCGGCGGCGCTTGCGAGCTCACCGCGAGTTAAATGAATCCCGATGCGCTCGTATGCAGCCTTCAAAGACCCGAAATGCAGCCGCAGATAATTGATGGAGGGCAGGTCCTGATCGGCTGCGATGAGCGGACCGGTGAGGTAGCCATGCTTGGCGTGCAGGCGTCGTAGACCCTCCAGTACGTCCTCTTCCAGACGCGCGTTGACCCTCTTCCAGTGCCAATGCTCGGGCGCGGGCGTATAGCCTATCAACGCGTAGGCGTGGCTGAGTTTGCCGAAGCGCGCACGAATAGCCTGCTGTGACGGAAGGTATGGCGTCGAGCTGATGACCGCAGCGTTGAGGCGGCCCTGCTCGTGTAAACACCGCTTAAGCCGCTCCAGCACCTCCTCCTTCGAGAGGAAGATCGGCCGATCCTGCACGCGTGCGCGCGCCTTCCTATAGATGCGCTCCGAAACAATCGGCGGGAAGTTTGTAACCTCGATCCATTCCTCACGCGGAACATGGCGCTTATTAGCTTTGAGGTATTGGCTAGTTTTTCCGTAGAAGACGCGTCCGGTGTAGATCTCGTTGTCTAGGATTTGCCGAACACGGCCTTGGTTCCAGGGCCCCTTCGGGGGATGGGGGCGACCCTGTCGGATAAGCTCGCGTGATATTGCCGTTTGGCCCATGCGCCGGTTTACGAAGAGTCGGAAGATTTCGCGGACTGTGGCGACCTCTGCGTCTGGTCCATGGATCAGTTTGAGATAGTCAGTATGTATCGCCTTGCGCTCGCCCGGCTGAAGTACCGTACGAATGAAGCCATCCTTTGTAACTACTTGGCGCCTGAGGCCGAAAGCTACGGTTGGGCCATTGTGCAGGCCAAGTTCGGCTTTGTGACGTTTTGCGCGGCGTAGCTTCTCGGAAAGCTCTCGGCTGTATTCGCCCGCCATCACCCGTTTAAGTGATTTTAGGATTGTTGAAGCAGGCGACCCATCATTCTCAAATGGCTCGCCGCAATAGTGAAGGGCGATACCTGCCTGTCGGCAGAGGAATTCATAATGTGCGGACTCATCGTGGTCTTGGAAGCGGCCCCAACGACTCACGTCGAGCACGAGCACTGCCTTGTAGTCCACTCCGCCGCCGACCACATCGGCGAGCAGTGATTGCAGTCCCTTGCGGCCTTTCAAAAGCAGGCCTGTCCGGCCGGGATCAATGTAGCTGCGCACGATCTCATAGCCCCGGCTCAGGGCGTACAAAGCAATTGCCGCTGACTGGTTTTCCAGCGAGTAGCGCTGGTGTTCCGTGGACATACGCAGGTACTGCGCGGCGGGAGTGAGGCGTGCGCCAGCGTCTTCGTTGGGCATGGCGGTCTCCATGATTGAAGGAGTAAGCCGTGCTGCACTTGTCGGAAAAGGGAAGGGCGCGGGACGATGTATTTCCAGTAATCCCAACGTGAGGCGATGGGTTCGCTCTCAACTTTGCGTGAAAGCAGCGCGCTAACGCTTCTCTTCCCAATGGGGATTACAGTGAGCCCCCCCTCACGGGGGCTGTCGTGCCAGCTTATGCGACTGCTTCGCATTATTGACGGCATAAGCTTGTTCTAGGGACAGCTCTAACCTTTACGGACATATGGGAAGGCGTCGCAGATCAACCCGCGTCGCATTATCTCTGATAATTCTCATTATCTTTGAAAATTCACACCGGCGGCGGGCTGAAGGCCAAGCCGGGAGAGGTGTCGCTGGCCCATAACGGCGTCCTGTTCCTTGATGAACTGCCCGAGTTCGGCGTCCAGGCCCTGGACAGCCTGCGCGCGCCGCTGGAGACCGGCGAGGTGATGGTCGCCCGCGCCAACGCCCACATCCGCTATCCGGCCCGCGTGCAGCTGGTCGCCGCCATGAACCCCTGCCGCTGCGGCCATGGCGGGGCCGGACGCGGCGCCTGCGGCAAGGCCCCGCGCTGCCAGCGCGACTACCAGGGCCGGGTGTCGGGACCGCTGATGGACCGCATCGACCTGGCCGTCGACATGCCCGCCGTCACCGCCGCAGACCTCGCCCTGCCGGCCTCCAGCGAAGGCTCGGCCGAGGTCGCCGCCCGCGTGGCCGCCGCGCGCCGCCTGCAAACCCAGCGCGCCGAAGACGTCATGCCCGGCACGCCCGAGGTCTTGAACGGCCGCGCCGAGGGCGAACTGCTGGAACGCATCTGCGCCCTCGACGAGCCCGGCCGCACCCTGCTGACCCGCGCCGCCGAAGCCGGCCGCCTCTCCGCCCGCGGCTGGACCCGCACCCTGCGCCTGGCCCGCACCATCGCCGACCTGGAAGGCGCGGCGTCGGTCAAGCGCGTCCACATCGCCGAGGCCCTGGCGCATCGCCGGACGGCGACGGCGGGTGAAATGGAAACCCTCTGATCCCCCTCCCCCCCACGAAGTGGTGGCGGGGCCGAGACTGGGCGCCGCGCCAGATCCTCCCCCTCTGGGGGAGGTGGCCCAAAGGGCCGGAGGGGGGTCGTTTTCAGCTTCCGCAGCGCCGACCTTTTCCCCCGTAAAATCCCCGCGAAAGCGGAACACCTGATCCCTCTCCCCTTGCGGGAGAGGGTGGCCTGCGAAGCAGGTCGGGTGAGGGGTCTCTCAAAACTGAAAGCTGCGCGCAGCGGGCAGGCCGGGCGGGGCGTCTCCCATCTGAGAGACCCCTCATCCGACGGCCTTCGGCCGCCACCTTCTCCCGCAAGGGGAGAAGGATCGGGGGATACGCACGCTGCTCACACGGCGTAATCGGAAAAGAGTCCAACCAACTCAACGCCATACAACTTTATAACCCCAACTTATCCCCACCTGTTCAACCCGCCCCATAATCATCCCCATCCCAGCCATGGGGAGGGCTCTTGGTACCGGCCCGAGTTAGCGGCTGAGATCGCATCGAGCGGGGCCGCTTGGAGCGTCATGGGAAGGGCGGGTTTGCAGGATCGCTCAGAAGGCGTGATTGGGCCGCCAGCCGTTCCGTGACGAGACAAGCGGGTCGACAGGGTCGGGATCGTTTCAAACCGGCCTAACAGGATCAGCCGAGGCGCCGCCGGATCACCGCGGGGCTATTGGTCCTGCCCGTCCGAGGGACAACCGGGTCCAGGGCTGAAAGAGGCCCGCGCCCCCGGTCCTTCGAGCCTACGGTGCGGCGGAGCGGTCTGACGAAGCCGAAACGCTAAAACATATCACGGTCTCCGGGCTCCGCCCGGCCGCTCCGCGCCTCCCCGACCTAACGCGCCTTCGCGCGGGAGATCGCAAACCCGTGTCCCTCTCCCCTTGCGGGAGAGGGTGGCCTCCCGGAGGGAGGTCGGGTGAGGGGTCTCTCAAAACTGAAAGCTACGTGTAGCGGTCAGGCCGGGTGGAGGCGTCCGATATCTGAGAAACCCCTCATCCGACCTGCTTCGCAGGCCACCTTCTCCCGCAAGGGGAGAAGGGCCGCGAACCTGACCTTAACCCGCGCCCCCTACACTCACGCGCCATGACCAAGACCCGCGACGCCGTCACCGCCGAACAGCTGGCCACGTTGAGCCACGAGTTCCGCACGCCCCTGAACGGGGTGCTGGGCATGGCGCGTCTGCTGGAAAACACCAAGCTCACCGCCGAGCAGCGCTCCTATGTCGCGGCCCTGCGCGAGAGCGGCGACCACCTGCTGAGCCTGGTCAACGACGTGCTCGACTTCGCGCGCCTGGGGGCCACGGCCCTGGAGCTGCATCTGGCCCCCGTGCACATCGAGGACCTGCTGCGCCAGGTCGCCGAGCTGATGAGCCCGCGCGCCCACGAGAAGAAGATCGAGATCGGCTGGGCGGTCGAGCGCGGCCTGCCGCCGCTGCTGGCCGACGAGGGCCGCCTGCGCCAGGTGCTGCTGAACTTCGCCGGCAACGCCGTGAAGTTCACCGAAAAGGGCGGCGTGCTGATCACCGCCCGCGACGTCGGCGAGGGCCGGGTGCGCTTCTCGGTGGCCGACACCGGGCCGGGCGTCGCGCCCGAGCAGCGCGAAAGCATCTTCGAGGCCTTCGTCCAGACCGATCCCTCGCACCAGGCCCAACTGGGCGGCGCGGGCCTGGGCCTGGCCATCGTCGCCCGCCTGGCGGCGGCCATGGACGGCGCGGCCGGCGTCGGCGAAGCCTCCATCAAGGAAGGGGGCGGAGGCGGCGCCGACTTCTGGTTCGAGGCTCCGTTCGCCCGTCACGAAGAAGCCCCCCCCGCCCCGCCGCTGGAAGGCCGGTTCGTCGCCGTGGTCTCGCCCAACCCGGTGGTCCGCGAGGCCGTCGGCGCCCAGGCCATCGCGTCGGGCGCCTGGGTCAGGAACCTGGCCGGCCTCGACAAGATCGCGACCCTGCCCGCCGCCACCGTGCTGCTGGTCGACGCCGCCCTGGCCGCGCCGGATCGTCCGCTGGCCGCCCCCGCCGGCCGCGCCGCCGTGGCCCTGCTGACCCCCGACCAGCGCGACCTGATCCCCAGCCTGTCGAAGGCCGGCTTCAGCGGCTATCTGATCAAGCCCCTGCGCCGCGCCTCGCTGGTCACGCAGGTGCTGGCCGCCAAGCCGATCGACGCGGCCCTTGAGGCCATCGTCACTCCGGCCGAGGCCCAGGACGACCGCATCGCCCCGGCCGCCGCCCCCGGCGCCCGCGTGCTGCTGGCCGAGGACAACCCGATCAACGCCCTGCTGGCCCGCACCCTGCTGGAGCGCGAGGGCTGCACGGTCGACCGCATCGCCAGCGGCGACGAGGCCGTGGCCGCCCTGTCGCGCGGGACCTACGACCTGGTGTTCATGGACCTGCGCATGCCCGGGCTGAACGGCCTGGAGGCCACCCGCGCCGTCCGCGACAAGGGCGTCGAGACCCCGATCCTGGCCCTGACCGCCGACGCCTTCGACGAGGACCGCCGCCAGTGCCTGCTGGCCGGCATGGACGACTTCCTGGTCAAGCCCCTGACCCCCGCCGCCCTGCGCGAGGCGCTGTCGCGCTGGACCGGCCCGGACCGCCCGCGCCGCTGGACGAACGTCGCGACGCGCGCCAAGGTCGCCCGCTGACGGCGGTTTTCCCGTCGCCTCGGGGGAAGACCGCATGAGCCAGGACAGCACGCCGACCGCGGCGCCGCCCAAGAAGAGCCTGCTCGGCGCCCTGTCCGTGTTCGGCGAGCGGCGGGCCCTGGCCCTGCTGGGCCTCGGCTTCGCCTCGGGCCTGCCCTACATGCTGATCTTCGACACCCTGTCGCTGTGGCTGCGGGACGCTGGCCTGTCGCTGTCGGTGATCGGCTTCTTCAGCCTGGCCACCCTGTCGTTCTCGCTAAAGTTCCTGTGGGCCCCGCTGATCGACCGGACCAAGATCCCGGTCCTGCACGGCCTGCTCGGCCATCGCCGCGCCTGGATGCTGGTCTGCCAGGCCGGGATCATGCTGGGACTGTGGGCCATCTCGACCCTGAACCCGGCGACCAATCTGGGCCTGCTGGCCGCCCTGGCCGTGCTGACCGGCTTTCTGACCGCCAGCCAGGACATCGTCATCGACGCCTGGCGCATCGAGGTGGCCGACGCCGAGCGCCAGGGCCCGATGGCCGTGGCCGTGCAGTGGGGCTATCGCGGGGCCATGGTCATGGCCGGCGCCGTGCCGCTGATCCTGGCCGAGCGCTTCGGCTGGAACTTCTCCTACGCCCTGATGGCCCTGGCCGTGCTGATCGGCGTCGGCGCCACCCTGTGGGCCCCGCGCGAGGCCGCCCACACCATCCGTCCGATCCACACCGACGACGTCGCCCAGCCCCAGGCCCTGGTCGTGGTCGAATGGCTGCTGCGCCTGGCCATCATCGCCCTGGGCGCCCTGATTCTGGGCTCGGGTCTGGCCGGCGACGCCGGCCTGCTGTCGAAGCTGGTCGGGGGCGAGGCCCTGGCCGACGCCTGGACCGCCAAGCCCAACGGCGTCTGGCTGCAGCTGTTCGGCGCCCTGGTCGGCCTGGGCGTCATCGTGATCGCCGCCTGGCCGATCCCCGGCCTGCGCACCAAGCCTGGCGTCTACATGTCCAAGGCCTTCGGCGAGCCGCTGAAGGAGTTCACGACCCGCTTCTCGGGCGTGGCCGGCCTGATCCTGGCGGCGATCTGCGTCTACCGGGTCTCGGACTTCGTGCTCAACATCATGAACCCGTTCTACCGTGATCTGGGCTTCTCGCTCACCGAGATCGCCGAGATCCGCAAGGTGTTCGGCATCATCGCCTCGATGATCGGCGTGTTCCTGGGCGGCGTTATCGTCGCCCGCTTCGGCCTGATGAAGGCCCTGATCATCGGGGCCTTCGCCCAGCCGATCAGCAACCTGGGCTTCGCCGTCCTGGCCGTCAGCGGCCACAGCGTGCCGATGCTGTTCACCAGCATCTGCCTGGACAACATCTGCGGCGGCATCGCCGGCACGGCGCTGATCGCCTACATGTCGAGCCTCACCAGCGCCGGCTTCACGGCCACGCAGTACGCGCTGTTCTCGTCGCTCTACGCCCTGCCGGGCAAGCTTGTGGCCTCGCAGTCGGGCCGCATCGTCGAGGCCTCGGCGGTCGCCGCCGAACACGGCGGGCCGCTGGGCGCGCTGAAGGCCCTTTTCGCCCGCTTGCCGCCCGAGACCTTCGCCGCCGCCGGCGCCAAGCTGAACGTCAGCGGCGCGGCCATGGGCGCGGGCTATGTCGCCTTCTTCGTCTACACCGCCCTGATCGGCGTGGTGGCCATCGCCCTGTCGTTCCTGGTCGCCGCCCGCCAGCCCAAGGTCCAGGCGCTGAAGGACGCGGCGGCGGCCGAAGCCGCCGCCTAGTCTCCGTCCCTAGCAGGCGCAGATCAGCGGATAGTTGGTCGTGTCGGCGATGGTGGTCATGCCGTAATACTGCACCAGCACCGACTCCGCCGTGCAGAACGCCCCCTCGACCCAGGCCTGGTCGTTGGAATAGGCCTCGCCGATGATGAAGAGGTTGGCCGCCGTGGCGCCGGGCACGAGGCCCGTCGGCTGGCGGATGCGCTGCATCACGTCGCAGATGTCGTAGTGGGCGGCCCAGGCGTGATAGCCGGCCCCGAACGGATTGAGCGAGAAGTCGTCGAAGATCGACTCCACCGGCCAGGGGATCTGGTGGGCGGCGTTCGGATCGCCCCAGTGCACCTTGGCCAGCTCCAGCAGCACCATGCGGATCATGGTGTCGGTCGCCTTCCGGGGGCCGAACAGCACCTGGTAGTCCTGGTCGATCGGCACCTTGCGGCGCTCGCCCACCCCGATCTCCAGCTCCTGCCAGAACTGCACGTACTGCATGTCGTCGTACGAGGCCAAAACGCCGTACATGGGCTTGTCCGTCCCCTGGCTGTTGTTGCCGAAGTAGTAGACCTGGCGCAGCGGCAGGTCGGTGATGGTGGGGCCGAAGACGTTGTCCTTGCCCGACAGGTCCGGCGGATAGGGCACGTCGGCGTCGGTCCACCACGGACGGTCGAAGAACAGCATCACCCGCATCGACGGCTGGCGGATCACCCCGTCCATGTAGAGCTGCACGCCCTCGGCGTTGAGGATGTCCAGCGTGCCGGCCGGCATGTCGGCGTAGCGCGTGGCCTCGGCCACGAGATCCAACGAGGCCGGCGGCATGGCCAGGAAGGCGTTTTGCGTGGTCTGGACCTCGCCGCCCTTGAACGGGTTCTCGGCGCTGGCCAGGCGGTAGTTGACCACGTCGTCCTCCAGCCACACCGAGTGCAGGCGCGTGCGCTGGGTCAGGACGAGGTCCACCCCCGCCTTCTGCGCCGCCGCCAGGGCCTGCTGGTAGAGCTGGACGAAGACCTGGGAATAGCCGCCGTTGACGGTCTTGAACGCCCCGCCCGGCGCGAATTCGCCGTTGTAGACGGCGGCGTTGGCGGCGTTCCAGTTGATGACGTTGGAGGTGTAGCCGCCGGCGTCGGCGGCGTACTCGTAACCCTCGTTGCCGGCCTGGTCGTAGAAGACGTTCCAGTAGCCGATGTTGCCGGCGATCGCGCCCGGCGGATAGACGAACGAGTTGAAGGTGTCCGGCAGCCGGCCCGAGCCGTAGAAGGCGCACTGCTGAGTCCGGGTCGAGACCGGCGCCGTCCCGGTGATCAGGGCCGAGATGTTCGAGAACAGGGTGGCGGCCGGCTGCTCGTTGTTGCCCGGCGTGTTGTAGGGCGCGGGGTGGGTCGCCAGGTCGTTCTGGTAGATGTGCTCCTCGCGCAGGAACAGCAGCGGGTTGTCGGTGGTGTTGAAGTCGATGACCTTGTCCGACAGGCCCAGCGCCTGGATGGTCAGGGTGACCAGCTGGTGGCCCTGCGTGCCGTCCCACTCGATGAAGCGCATGCCGCCCGCCTCGATGTAGGACTGCTTGGGATCGTCGAAGCAGAAGTGGGTGACGATGCGCCCGGCCGGCAGGCGCGTGCCCGAGCCCGGCCCGTCGAAGGCGTAGTCGCCCCACTCGTAGAGCTGGATCACATCACCCGCGACGGCCTTGCCGCCCGTGACCAGCCGCCAGGCCGTGTAGAGCCCCGCCGGCCCCGCGCCGAAGATCGTATAGGTCGTCGCCATCGCCGCCTCCCCGCCGGTCGCCACGCGCGACCAAAAATTGCATTCGAGCGATTACGCGCGTCGCGGTCCGGGGCGGCTGTGCGAAACCAGACAACCGCCCAAGAAAACGGGGCAAAGAAAAAGGCCCCGGATCGCTCCGGGGCCTTCGTCGTCAGGGCTGACGCCCGCCTCAGTCGGCGACCGTCGCGGTGTCGACCGGGGCTGCGTGATGCTCGTCCGAGCCGTGCGACCACTTCTTGAGGAAGGGCGACAGCAGCAGGAAGATCACGCCGATGCCGGCGGCGATCAGGCCGATGACGTTGAACACCTGCAGCGAGGTGCGCAGCGCCGCCTCGGGGTCCAGCACCTGGCCGCCGACGGTTTCCACCGTCGTCAGGCCGGCGATGAAGCCGCCGACGTACTGGGCGATGGCCACGGCCATGAACCACACGGCCATGACGAACGACACCATCGAGGCCGGCGACAGCTTGGTCATCTGCGACAGGCCGACCGGCGACATGCACAGCTCGCCGGTGGTGTGCAGCATGTACATCAGCACCAGGAAGAACAGCGGCATGCGGAAGGCGCCGTCGGCGAAGGTCGAGCCCCACTGCAGGACCAGGAAGCCCAAACCGACTTGAAGCAGCGCCAGGCCGAACTTGACGACCGGGTTGGGATCCTTGCCGCGCCGGCCCAGGAACGTCCACAGGGCCGCGAACACCGGGGCGAAGATCAGGATCCAGCCGGCGTTCAGGGCCTGGGTCTGGGCGGCGTTGAAGCTGGAGTCGATCCAGAAGGTCGAGGCCGGGTCGAGGCCAGCCGCCTTCAGCTGACCCGGAGTGGCGATGGTCACCGCGCTTCCGAACAGGTGGATCGGCGCCGACGTCAGGTTCAGGTTGACGTTGGTGGCCGCGAACAGGTTCAGCGACGAGCCGGCCTGCTCGAACAGGGTCCAGAACACCACCGCGCCGAAGATCAGGAACATGGCCAGGCCCAGACGCTCGCGCTCGACCTTCTCGACCTTGGTGAACATGAACCACAGGATGTAGCCGATCGAGCCGATCATCCCCAGGGTCAGGGTCACGCCGACGATGGCGCTGCGCTGGACCAGGAAGAACACCACGCCCACCGCCAGCAGCGACACCAGGTAGATCAGGTGCTCACGGCTCAGCGGGCCGGCGACGTTCTGCTTCAGCGCCTTGGCGTCGGGCGCCTCGCCCTTGCCCATCAGCAGCGGCTTGCCCAGCACGAAGACGACGAAGCCGGCCAGCATGCCGATCCCGGCCAGGCCGAAGCCGGCCCACCAGCCGACCTTGACGCCCAGATAGCCGCACAGCAGCGAGGCCCAGAACGAACCCAGGTTGATGCCGTAGTAGTAGAGGGTGAAGCCCGGATCCCGGCGCGGGTCGCCCTGCGGGTAGAGCTGGCCGACGATGGTCGAGATGTTGGGCTTCAGGAAGCCGACGCCGACGATGATCAGCGACAGGGCCAGCCAGAAGATGTTGAGATAGGTCGGGTCACGGCCCTCGACGCCCAGCTTGTACTGGCCCTTGGGCAGCACGGCCGGCAGCGGCGCGTCGGCCGCCAGGTTCTTGATCTCGAAGTCGCCGGCCTTGTTGGCCGAGATGTCGTAGGGCTTGCCCGCCACGATCAGGCGCGCCACGCGGTCGTCGCCGCGGCCTTCGGCCTGGAATTCGTAGGTCTGGCCCGCATAGGCCAGGGTCTGGGTCGCCGGCTTGCCCTCGACCGCCATGGTCAGGTGGCCGGCCACCAGCAGCAGGGCGCCGAAGGCGACGGCCTTGCGGGTGCCCAGCCACTTGTCGGCCAGGAAGCCGCCGATCAGCGGCAGCAGGTAGACGAGCGAGGTGTAGGAGCCATAGTGGGCGTTGGCCACCTTCGGTTCGAACAGGAAATGTTGCGTCAGATAGAAGATCAGGATCGCCCGCATGCCGTAGTAGGAGAAGCGCTCCCACATCTCGGCGAAGAACAGGATGATCAGCCCCTTGGGGTGCTCTTTGATAAGCTGCAGGAATACCGGCAGACCCGTCAATAACGTGACGAGCACGCCAATAACAATGACAATGCTATTCATTCTCGACCTTGACTGTATTCAAGTCAGATAGGGCGACACCAACGGTCGTTTCGCCCTCCCCTCCCCAGTTCGCGGGGAGAAGATCACGCGGCTTTCCGTTTCACAAGCAAAGGCTTGCCGGAAGGGAGCGCTTGCCCCGCCCCGCGCGTTTCAGTGGCGACAGGTTCCGCAACGACACCCGCAACGACTGGGGAACGCGCATGCAATCGTCAAATCCCGACCATCCGATCACCTGCGCCCGCGAGAGCGGCCGCGTGCGGGTGCTGTTCGAAGGCCACGAGATCGCCGACAGCGACGACGTCCTGGTGCTCCGCGAGGCCGACTATCCGCCGGTCCGCTACTTCCCGCGCGGCGACGTGGCCATGGCCTTCCTGCGCAAGTCCGACAAGACCACCCGCTGCCCCTACAAGGGCCAAGCGACCTACTACACGATCTATCGCGACCGGCAGATCATCGAGGACGCCGTCTGGTCCTACGAGTCGCCCCTGCAGGGCATGGACCGTCTGGCCGGGCGGCTGGCCTTCTATCCGCAGCATGTCGACTTCCAGAACGACGCGCTCAGCCCGGCCGAGTCCGCCGCGATCCCCGGCGCGGCCCCGCGCAGCGCCCACGACATCGACGAGATCGTCCGCCACACCGACAGCGGCTCGGGCAGCAGCCAGGCCGAGCACTGGGAGGCCAATGTCTCGATGCCCGACGACGAGGCCTGGGAGGGCGACGAGGACCAGGTGATCGGCCGTCCGTACCACGGAACGGGCTCGATCTAGGGGTTAGGTCGGCCCGTCGACACAAGTCGCTGTATGAAAACACACATTTTTGTCACTCCACGGCGCCGTTCGCCCTTGCCAAGCGTTGCAACCCAGGAGATCGTCTCAAATGAAACCGTCCGCTCCCTCCCCCAGGGAGAACAGAGACGGAGGAGGAAGCCATGGCCTATATCAGCCTGGAGGCGCGCCACCAGACCGCGTCGCCCCGCCGCCGGATCCGTTGGGAGCGCGTCGCGATCGTCGGCGCCAGCCTCGGCCTCTGGGCCGGCATCATCGCCCTGGCCACAGCCCTTTCCTGACCCTTCGGCGCGGACAGCTCGCGCGCCGCTTGGCCGCGAGATGTCCATGCCCCTGAATCCCTGCCGCCCGATCTCCATCGGCGTCGCCCGAACGGCCGCCGACGTCTATGACTATGCGCGCCGCCCCGAGACCATGCCCGAATGGGCCGCGGGCCTGGGCGGCGGCCTGCGCGCCTCCGCAGAACCCGACATCTGGATCGTCGACACGCCCGAGGGGGAGGCCCAGGTGCGCTTCTCACCCGACAATCCCTACGGCGTTCTCGACCACTGGGTGACCCTGGCCGACGGGACCGAAGTCTCGGTTCCCCTGCGCGTGGTGGCCAACGGCGACGGCGCCGAGGTCACCCTGACCCTCTTCCGCCTGCCCGACATGGACGACGCCGCCTTCGAGCGCGACGCCCAGGCGGTGACCCGCGACCTCGAAACCCTGAAGGCGCGCCTGGAAGGCTGAGGCCGCAAGCGTCGCCGGAGGAACCGCCACACTCACCCCAGGGTTTGGCTACCGGTCCCCGCAACACCGCCGGGACCAACGAGGGCAGGCCATGGACGATGGTTTCATCACCAAGCGCGGAACAGGCGACGAAACCCATCAACAGGTTCCCAAGGACGGCCCGCACGATGCCGAGGGCCACCTGACCACCAACCAGGGCGTCCGGGTCTCCGACAACCAGAACCAGCTGAAGTCGGGCCCGCGCGGCCCAGTGCTGCTGGAAGACTTCGTCCTGCGGGAAAAGATCTTCCACTTCGACCACGAGCGCATCCCCGAGCGCATCGTCCACGCGCGCGGTTCGGCCGCCCACGGCTTCTTCGAACCCTATCCGGCGGCGGCCAAGCTCAGCAAGGCCGACCTCTTCCAGCGTCCGGGCGAGAAGACCCCGGTGTTCGTGCGCTTCTCCACCGTGGCCGGCGGCGCGGGCAGCGTCGACACGCCCCGCGACGTGCGCGGCTTCGCGGTGAAGTTCTACACCCAGGAGGGCAACTGGGATCTGGTGGGCAACAACATCCCGGTGTTCTTCATCCAGGACGCCATGAAGTTTCCCGACCTCGTCCACTCGGTGAAGATGGAGGCCGACCGCGGCTATCCCCAGGCCGCCAGCGCCCACGACACCTTCTGGGACTTCATCAGCCTGATGCCCGAGGCCACCCACATGATCATGTGGGCGATGAGCGACCGGACCATTCCGCGCAGCTTGCGCACCATCGAGGGCTTCGGCGTCCACACCTTCCGGCTGATCGACGCCCGGGGGAAGTCGACCTTCGTCAAGTTCCACTGGAAGCCCAAGCAGGGCGTGGCCTCGACACTCTGGGACGAGGCGGTGAAGATCGCCGGCGCCGATCCCGACTTCCAGCGCCGCGACCTGTTCGAGGCCATCCAGCGCGGCGACTTCCCCGAATGGGAGTTGGGCGTGCAGGCCTTCGACCAGGCCTTCGCCGACGGTTTCGAGTTCGACGTCCTCGATCCCACCAAGATCATCCCCGAGGAGGTGCTGCCGATCACCCCGATCGGCCGCATGGTGCTGGACCGCTGGCCCGACAACTTCTTCGCCGAGACCGAGCAGGCGGCCTACTGCCCGGGCAACATCGTGCCGGGCGTCGACTTCACCAACGACCCGCTGCTGCAGGGGCGCCTGTTCTCCTATCTCGACACCCAGAAGAGCCGGCTGGGCACGTCCAACTTCCACCAGATACCCATCAACGCGCCCAAGTGCCCGGTGATGAACTTCCAGCGCGACGGCATGATGCAGATGCTGCAGCCCAAGGGCCGCGCCAACTACGAGCCCAACAGCCTGGCCGAAACGGCCGGCGAGATCGGCGGGCCGCGCGAATGCCCGGCCACCGGCTTCCATACCCACGAGGCCGCCGACCGCGACGACGAGCAGGGCGACAAGCTGCGCATCCGCCCCGAAAGCTTCGCCGACCACTACAGCCAGGCGCGCCTGTTCTTCCGCTCGCTCGACCCGGCCGAACAGGCGCACCTGGCCTCGGCCCTGGTGTTCGAGCTGTCGAAGGTGGGGATCGAGGCGGTGCGGACACGGATGCTGTCCAACCTGGTCAATGTCGATCCGGAGCTGGCGGCCCGGGTCGGCGACGGCCTGAACATGCCCGTGCCCAAGGCCTCGAAGACGGCGGTTCCGGTGCGGGACCTGCCGCCCTCGCCCGCCCTGCGGATCGTCAACGGCCCGCGCGCCCCGGCCGAGCTGAAGGGCCACGTGATCGGCGTCCTGGTCGCCGACGGCTCCGACGCCAAGGCGGTCGATCGACTGAAGGCGGCGATCGCCAAGGCCGGCGCCGTGGCCAAGGTGATCGCCCCGAAGATCGGCGGCGCCAAGGGCGCGGACGGAACCCTGATCCCGGCCGACGGGCAACTGGCCGGAACGCCGTCGGTGACGGTGGACGCCGTGGCCCTGGTGCTGTCGGACGACGGCTGCGCGGCCCTGCTCAAGGAAGCCGCCGCCGTGCAGTTCGTCATGGACGCCTTCGGCCACCTCAAGGCCATCGGCGCCAATGAGGCCGCAAAGCCCCTGCTGGACAAGGCCGGGATCGAGCCGGACGAGGGCGTGACCGGCCTGGGCGAGGATTTCCTCGCCGCCGCGGTCAAGCGATTCTGGGACCGCGAACCGAAGGTGCGGACCCTGGCTTAAAACCCCTCTCCCCTTGCGGGAGGGGGCAGCCTCGCGAAAGCGGGGTGTCGCACATACAGAAACGCCGCGACGGCTGTTCAGCTGTCGCGGCGTCTTGCGTTGGGGAAACCCCTCATCCGTCGGCTGGCGCCGACACCGTCTCCCGCAAGGGGAGAAGGTGGATCAGAACTCTTCCCAGGCGTCGGCGTCCACCTTCAGGGCGGCCGAGCCTTCGCTGGCGAAGGCGGCGGCGCGGGCTTGCGCGGCGCGGGCCGGGCTGGCGGACGGGCGCGAAGCGGGAGAGGCCGCGCGCGGAGCCGAGGCGACCGCGGCGCCGCCGGTGACCTTGAAGCGGCCGACCTGCACGGCCAGTTCGCCGGCCTCGCCCTTCAGCGAGTGGGTGGCGGCGGTGGCTTCCTCGACCATGGCGGCGTTCTGCTGGACGACCTGGTCCATCTGGTTCACGGCGCTGTTGACCTGGTGCAGGCCGGTGGCCTGCTCCTGGGCGCTGGCGGCGATCTCGCCGACCAGGGCGTCGATGCTGGCCACCTGGCTGACGATGGCGCGCAGGGCCTCGCCGGTCTGGCCGACCAGGGACACGCCCGAACCGACCTGCTGGGTCGAGGTCGAGATCAGACCCTTGATCTCCTTGGCGGCCTCGGCCGAGCGCTGAGCCAGGGCCCGCACTTCCTGGGCGACGACCGCGAAGCCCTTGCCGGCGTCACCGGCGCGAGCCGCTTCGACGCCCGCGTTCAGGGCCAGCAGGTTGGTCTGGAAGGCGATCTCGTCGATCACGCCGATGATGTTGCCGATCTGACCCGAGGACTGCTCGATGCCGGCCATGGCGCTGACGGCCTGGTCGACGATCCGGCCCGAACGCTCGGCGCCGGCGCGGGCGTCGGCCACGAGGCCCGAGACCTCCTTGGCGCCGGTCGCGGTCTTGCGGACGGTGGCCGTGATCTGGTCGAGCGCCGCGGCGGTCTCTTCCAGGCTGGCGGCCTGCTGCTCGGTGCGACGCGACAGGTCGTCGGAGGCCTGGGCGATCTCTTCCGAACCGGCGCGGATGCCGCCGGCCGCGCCGTTGATGCCGCGCATGGCCTCTTCCAGGCGAGCGACGGCGGCGTTGAAGTCGGCCTTCAGCTGTTCGGTTTCCGGGGCGAAGCGGGCGGTGATGCGGAAGGTCAGGTCGCCGTTCGACAGGTGGTCCAGGGCCTCGGCCAGGGCGGCGACCGCGACGGCGTCTTCCTGGGCCTTGGCGGCCTTCTCGGCTTCGACCCGAGCGCGCTCGCTCTCGGTCAGGCGACGCTGCTCGACGGCCTCGCCTTCCAGGCGCAGCTTGTGGATGGCGGCGTCCTTGAAGCTCAGCACGGCCTCGGCCATCTGGCCGACCTCGTCCTTGCGGCCTACGGCCGGGACTTCGATGCTGTTGTCGCCGCCGGCCAGGCGGCGCATGGCCGCCGTCATCGCCGCCACCGAGGCGCCGATGGTCGCCGACAGCATCCAGCCCATCACCCCGGCGATGGCCAGGGCGACGACGCCGCCGATCGCCAGCGACAGGATGGCCGTGTCCATGGCCGACTTCATTTCCTTGGCCCGCAGCGCCACGCGGTCCTTGGCCGCGGCGGTCAGTTCCTGCTGCACGGCGCGGATCTGCGACAGGCTCTTGCGGCCCGTCAGTTCACCGGCGGTGACGCGGCCCATCACCGGATCGTTGGCCATGGCCACCTGGACCGGCTCGGCGATCGTCGTGCGCCAGTCGGCCATCGCCGCGCGCAGGCGCTGGATGCGGGCCTTCTGCTCGGCGACCGTGGTCTTGGCCTCGAAGGCGTCCAGCGCCTGGTCGAATTGGCTCGCATTGTCCTTGTAGGTCTGGGCGAAGTCGGCGTCGCCGAGCAGGGCGTAGGCCCGCAGGGCGTTCTGCTGTTCCAGCACCAGGTTCATCACCGACTGGGCGTCGGTGGCCAGCGACTGGCTGCGCTGGCTGGAGACGGCGGCGTCCTCGATGCGCTGCAGGCTGGTGAACACCACCGCCGACGAGGCGATGAAAGCGATGATCAGCGCGCTGAACGCGATGCCCAGCTTCGTCGAGATCTTCAAGTCGTTGAAACGCATTTCGCCCAGCCCTCAACCTATCATTCGATAAGACGAGGAACTGGGCGATAAAACTTAAGCACAGATTGCAAAATGCAGGAATAACAACGCTATATCAGAAATCTAGATGCGACAAAGAACCGCATCACCCATCTGAACAGTCGTAAGTTCACCTCCGAGATCACGGGTACGAGCCCCCGAATCCAGAGCGGCCTTGACCGCCGCCAGCAGACGATCGGCGGCTTCGACTTCCTTCAGCGACCAGCGCAGGGCCATCTCGAACGACAGGATGGCGGCCAGCGGATTGGCCAGGCCCTTGCCGGCGATGTCGGGCGCCGAGCCGTGGATCGGCTCGTACAGACCCGGCTTGTTCGGATCGCCGATGGCGGCCGAGGGCAGCATGCCCAGCGAGCCGGTCAGCATGGCCGCCGCGTCCGACAGGATGTCGCCGAACAGGTTGTCGGTGACGATGACGTCGAACTGCTTGGGGGCGCGCACCAGCTGCATGGCGCAGTTGTCGGCCAGGATGTGCTCAAGCTCGACGTCGGGATACTCGCGCTTGTGCAGTTCGGTGATCACCTGCTTCCACAGCAGGCCCGACTCCATGACGTTGGACTTCTCGGCCGAGTGGACCTTGTTCTTGCGGCCGCGAGCCAGTTCGAAGGCCACGCGCCCGGCGCGCTCGATCTCGCTGGTCGTGTAGAGGGCGGTGTCGAAGCCCTTCTTCTGGCCGTCGGGCAGGGTCTCGATGCCGCGCGGCTCGCCGAAATAGACGCCGCCGACCAGCTCGCGGACGAACATGATGTCGAGGCCCGAGACCAGTTCGGTCTTCAGGCTGGACGCGCCGGCGAGGGCCTCGAAGCAGTAGGCCGGACGCAGGTTGGCGTAGACGTTCATCGCCTTGCGCAGGTTCAGCAGGCCGGCCTCGGGGCGCAGGTGGCGCGGGGCGTCGGCCCACTTGGGACCACCGACCGCGCCCATCAGCACCGCGTCGCTGGCCAGGGCGCGATCGCGCACCTCGTCGGTCAGCGGCGTGCCGTGCGCGTCGTAGCTGGCGCCGCCGTAGATGGCTTCCTCGACCACCAGGTTCGGCGTGAGCGCGGCCGCGACGCGGCGCACCTCGGCGCAGACTTCCGGACCGATGCCGTCGCCGGGGAGCAGGAGGAGCTTAGCCATTTCAGATCTCGCGATAGTCAGAAACGTCAAAAGAGGACATGCGGCGGTCGTGGACGCCGTGCTCGGCCTGAGCCGCGCGCCAGAGCGCCATATGCGGCGAAGCGCGATGGAAGGCCAGAGCCGCTTCGTCGGTGAAGTGCTCGAACACCAGGATCAGGCCGGGATCAAGCGGATCCTCGGAGAGGGCGTAGGCCAGGCACCCCGGCTCGCCGCGCGATCCGGCCACCTGGGCCGCCAGGTGCGGCCGCAGGCTCTCCAGGCGCTCGGGCGCGAAGCGGATGGAGCCGGCGAGGATCAGGGTCATTCTGGTAGCCTCCCCCTTCCCCCTTGATGGGGGAAGGGTCGGGGATGGGGGTGAAGCTGCGCGTCAAGCTGAAGCGAGGCGGCGACTGTGTCCACCGCCGTAGTCACCCCCACCCCAGCCCTCCCCCATCAAGGGGGAGGGAGCAAGCGGGCTATTCCAGCCAGGGCTGGCCGATGGCGCGCTTGCTTTCGAAGACGTCGATGTCGGTGGCGTGCTGCAGGGTCTCGCCGATGGCGTCCAGGCCCTTGAGCATCTTCTGCTTGCGCACCGGATCGATCTGGAAGGCGAAGGTCTTGCCCGAGGGCGAGATCACCGTCTGGGCTTCCAGGTCGATGCTGACCATGTGGTTGCCGCCCTTGGCCTCGTCCATCAGGAGCGAGACCTCGTCGGGCGCCAGCACCACCGGCAGCAGGCCGTTGTTGAAGCAGTTGTTGTTGAAGATGTCGGCGAAGCTGGTCGAGATCACGCACAGGATGCCGAAGTCCATCAGCGCCCACGGGGCGTGCTCGCGCGAGGAGCCGCAGCCGAAGTTGTCGCCGGCGATCAGCACGGACGAGCCCTTGTACTCCGGCCGGTTCAGCACGAAGTCGGCGATCTCGTTCCCCGCCGGATCGAAGCGGAAGTCGAAGAACAGGCCCTTGGCCAGGCCTTCGCGCTCGACGGTCTTCAGGAACTGCTTGGGGATGATCTGGTCGGTGTCGATATTGGCCAGCGACAGGGGCGCCGCGCGGCCGTCGAGACGGGTGAAGGGCTGCATTCGCGCCTCTCCTAGTTCTTCAGGGTCTGGGTGATGGCCCAGCGTTCGGTGCGGCCGTTCAGCTGGCCGCTGCTCGGATCGGTGAGAACGGTCTTGCTCTCGCAGTCGGCCTTGACCGGCAGGCCGATCTTCAGGTCGATCTCGTAGAGACAGCCGCTGGTGTTCTCGAACTTCATCTTGGCGAACATCGCCTTGACGTCGGGCTTCTGGGCGTCGGGACCCATCTGGGCGGCCATGGCCTCGATCATCTTGGCGATGATCGCCGTGGTCGACTCCGGATCCAGGCTCCGGCTCCAGCGCACCACGCCCACGCCGCGCGCCTCGTCGATCTTCTCGATCGAGACGACGCCCTTGGCCTTGATCGCGCCGCCGCCGAACGGGCTGGCGATCTCGTCGTCGTAGGTCAGCGGCTTGCCGACCTCCAGCTCGACGTTCACCGGCACGGTCAGCAGGCTGTCTTCCTTGAGCATGACCGTGGCGGCCTGCTCGGGGCTCATCCTGGCGAACATGCTCGTCACGGCGCCGATGGCCTTGGCCGCGTCCGCGTCGTCGCCGGCCAGGGCGGTCAGCGCCTTGGTGACGTCGGCGACCGTGGCCGGCCAGTCCTCGATCGACACCGGCGAGAGGCTTTCGTCGGCGTCGTAGACATAGGTCCGCGCCAGCATGCCCTCGAGCGCGGCCTGCACCTTGGCCTGCTGCGCGGCCGTGCCGACCTTGGGCAGTTCCGTCGACACCGGCTTCAGCGTCACGCGGTAGCCGTCGCCCCGGGTCTCGATCGTCTTGGCGTAGACCGTCTTGCCGCCGATCGGCGCGGCGGCCTTGCCGTCACGGATGTCCTCGCGGCTCTTGACCACGACCATCTCGACCTGCGCCGTCTTGGGCAGGTCGAGCGGCGCGGCGAAGGTCGAAGCCGCCGCCAGGGCGAGCAGCAGGCTCACGACAGCAGGGTCCGCACGTCGACCAGGTGGCCGGCGATCGCCGCCGCCGCCGCCATGGCCGGCGAGACCAGGTGGGTGCGGCCGCCACGGCCCTGACGGCCTTCGAAGTTGCGGTTGCTGGTCGAGGCGCAGCGCTCGCCCGGCTCGAGGCGGTCGGGGTTCATCCCCAGGCACATCGAGCAGCCCGGCTCGCGCCAGTCGAAGCCGGCGGCCTTGAAGATGGCGTCCAGCCCCTCGGCCTCGGCCTGTTCCTTCACCAGGCCCGAGCCCGGCACGACCATCGCCTTGACGTGCGGGGCGACGAGGCGGCCGTGCAGGAAGGCTTCCTGCACCACCGCGGCGGCGGCGCGCATGTCCTCGATGCGGCTGTTGGTGCACGAGCCGATGAAGACGCGGTCGATCCTGGCTTCCGAGATCGGCTGGCCGGCGGTCAGGCCCATATATTCGAGGGCCCGGTGGGCGGCGGCGCGCTTGTCGGCCGTGCCGAAGCTTTCCGGCTCGGGCACGTTGCCGGTCACCGGGATGACGTCCTCGGGGCTGGTGCCCCAGGTGACCATCGGCACGAGGGCAGAGCCGTCGATGACGACGGTGCGGTCGAAGACGGCGCCTTCGTCGGTGAAGAAGGTCTTCCAGTGGGCCACGGCCATGTCCCAGGCCGCGCCCTTGGGCGCGGCGGGCTTGCCCATGACGTATTCGAAGGTGGTTTCGTCGGGCGCGACCAGGCCGGCCTTGGCGCCGCCCTCGATGGTCAGGTTGCAGAGGGTCATGCGGCCCTCCATCGTCAGGCCGCGCACGGCCTCGCCGGCGTATTCGATGACATAGCCGGTGCCGCCGGCCGTGCCGATCTCGCCGATGACGGCGAGCGCGATATCCTTGGCGGTGACGCCGGGGCCCAGCTGGCCGTCGACCCGAACCAGCAGGTTCTTGGCCTTCTTCTGGCGCAGGGTCTGGGTCGCCAGCACGTGCTCGACTTCCGACGTGCCGATGCCGTGGGCCAGGGCCCCGAAGGCGCCGTGGGTCGAGGTGTGGCTGTCGCCGCAGACGATGGTCATGCCCGGCTGGGTGCGGCCCTGCTCGGGACCCACCACGTGGACGATGCCGTTGCGGATGTCGCCCATCGGGAAATACTCGATCCCGTTGTCGGCGACGTTGCGGCCAAGCGTCTGGAGCTGAAGGCGCGCCTCCTCGTCGGCGACGGCGTCGACGCCGGCGGCCTGGTTCTCGGTCGGCACGTTGTGATCCGCCACGGCGAGCGTGCGGTCGGGCCGGCGCACGGGGCGATGCGCGGCGCGAAGGCCGGCGAAGGCCTGTGGCGTCGTCACCTCGTGGATGAGATGCAGGTCGATGTACAGGATGGCCTCGCCGTCGGCTTCGCTGACGACGTGGGCGTCCCAGATCTTGTCGTAGAGGGTCTTTGTTGCGCGGGTCATAGCGCCTCGCATCTAGGCCCGAAGCGGTGGCGCGTAAAGCGTGGATGCGCCGAAAATCCGCTGTGTGATCGCCGAGCGACGACTGATCTTGCCCCAGACACGCAAGGATCGCCGGATCGGACGCACATTTCTTGCCCGAGCCCGCGACATAGCGCCGCCACGACGTCTCCTAGAACGACTAAGGGCGCGCCGGTCGTAGAGACCTGTCGGCGCGCCCTGACATCGTTTTCAACACTCCAGGGGCCGATGGCTCCACCTGAAGAGGGCCGTCCACTAGAAAGGAGACGGTCTGGAAGCCCGTCGACTGAGCGGCGGGGGTGACAGCATTCAGCGCCTAGAACGCGGTTCTGTCAACAAGCGTGCGAACGCACCAAGCTTCACCTTGCGAGCGACGCGGCCGCGATCCTCGTCTGCCCCGGCCGCGAGCGGCAGATCGGCCCGGCGAAGACGTCGCCGGAAGGTTCGACCAGGGACGAGGCGGACGGCTGGGCCGCGCCGCCGGGAGCGATCGCCAGCAACGTCAAAAGACACCCAATCGTCCAGATCCGTCGCATGTCGCCCCCGCTTCATCGACTTAACCTGAGATTGCGCGCGATCCGGCGCTGTGCACAAGCGCACAAGCAAAGGGCGCACAGGCAAAGGGCGCACAAGCAAAAGGCCCCGGCGTTTCCACCGGGGCCTTCGATCCTCTCGCCGAAGCGGAAGGGCTTATTCGGCGTCGCGACGAACGTTGACGCGCTCGGCGATACGGGCCGACTTACCGCGACGGTCGCGCAGGTAGTACAGCTTGGCGCGACGGACGACGCCGCGGCGCTTGACTTCGATGCTTTCGATGCTCGGCGAGAGCAGCGGGAACAGACGTTCCACGCCTTCGCCGAACGAGATCTTGCGGACGGTGAAGCTCTCGTGGACGCCGGTGCCGGCGCGGGCGATGCAGACGCCCTCATAGGCCTGAACGCGCTCGCGCTCGCCTTCCTTGATCTTCACGTTGACGCGCAGGGTGTCGCCGGGACGGAAGTCCGGGATCGCGCGGACGGCCAGCAGACGGGCCGCTTCTTCTTGCTCGAGCTGAGCGACGATGTTGATCGCCATGATCATTTCTCCTTGGGCTTACCCGTTTTCGGGCCGCCTTTTGCCTGTTGATTGGCGAGATGCGCTTCCCAGAGATCGGGCCGCCGCTCGCGGGTCGTTTCTTCACGCATACTGCGCCGCCACTGGTCGACCTTCTTGTGGTCGCCCGACAGCAGCACCTCGGGGATGTCGAGCCCTTCGAACGTCCGCGGCCTGGTGTACTGCGGATGCTCGAGGAGACCGTCCTCGAAGCTTTCTTCCAGCGTGCTCTCGATGTTCCCCAGCACACCCGGGGCCAGTCGAACGCACGCCTCGATCACCACCATCGCCGCCGCCTCGCCACCGGCGAGAACCGCGTCTCCGACGGAGACCTCCTCGAACCCGCGGGCGTCGAGCACCCGTTGATCCACCCCCTCGAAGCGGCCGCACAGCACCACGATGCCGGGCGCCTTGGACCACTCACGAACGCGCGCCTGGGTCAGGGGCCTGCCCCGGGCGCTCATGTACAAAAGCGGCCGTCCGCCCAGGTCCACGCTGTCGAGCGCAGAGGCGATGACGTCCGCTTTTAGTACGGCTCCCGCGCCGCCACCCGCGGGGGTGTCGTCGAGGAAGCCGCGCTTATCCTTGGAAAAGGCGCGAATGTCCAGTGTTTCCAAACGCCACAGGTCGGCCTCCTTCCAGGCGGTCCCGATCATCGAGACGCCGAGCGGGCCGGGGAAGGCCTCGGGGAACATGGTCATGACGGTGGCGGTGAACGGCATGGGCGCGGTTTAGCGGGAGATGGCGGGATTGTCGAAGGGGGACCCCCTCAGTCGCTCCGCGACAGCTCCGCCAGAGGGGGAGCATCTTTGCGCCGGCGCTTTCTAAATCCTCCCCCTCTGGGGGAGGTGGCCCGGAGGGCCGGAGGGGGCCTTTCGCCGCACGCTTTTGGAAAACCGGCCCACATCTGCTATATCCCCGCCTCGACCCCGCACATTCCTCGAATTTCCCGGACCGCCCCTTGAGCGTCACCCTCGACCTGTCCCGCGTCGCCCCTGCTGAAAAGCAAACCGGGGCCGATGCGGCCAAGCCGCCCGTCAACCTGTCGGGCCTGACCCGCCCGCAGCTGATCGCCGCCCTGACGGAGAGCGGCGTGGTCGAGCACGGCAAGGCCAAGATGCGCGCCACCCAGGTGTTCCGCTGGATCCACCACCGCGGCGTCACCGACTTCGCCCAGATGAGCGACGTCGCCAAGGAAACCCGCGCCCGCCTGGCCGAGACCTTCACGATCGCCCGCCCCGAGGTGGTCGAGCGCCAGGTCTCCAAGGACGGCACCCGCAAGTGGCTGATCCGCATGGCCCCGGGCATCGAGGTCGAGACGGTCTATATTCCGTCGGTCGGCCGGGTCGGCGCCCTGTGCGTCTCCAGCCAGGTCGGCTGCACGCTGAACTGCAGCTTCTGCCACACCGGCACCCAGCCCCTGGTGCGCAACCTGACGGCCGCCGAGATCGTCGCCCAGGTGCAGATCGCCAAGGACGACCTGGCCGAATGGCCGTCCGACAAGGAAGACCGCCTGCTCTCGAACATCGTGTTCATGGGCATGGGCGAGCCGCTCTACAATCTGGGCCAGGTGTCCGACGCCATCGAGATCATCAGCGACAACGAGGGCATCGGCATCTCGCGTCGCCGGATCACGGTCTCGACCTCGGGCGTCGTGCCGATGCTGGGCAAGCTGGGCGAGACGACCCAGGCCATGCTCGCCATCAGCCTGCACGCCACCAACGACCCGCTGCGCGACGAACTCGTACCGCTGAACAAGAAGTACCCGATCGCCCAGCTGATGGACGGCATCCGCGCCTATCCGGGCCTGTCCAACGCCCGCCGGGTGACCTTCGAGTACGTGATGCTGAAAGGCGTCAACGACAGCCCCGACGAGGCCCGGGCGCTCGTGAAGCTGATCAAGGGCATCCCCGCCAAGATCAACCTGATCCCGTTCAACCCGTGGCCGGGCAGCCAGTACGAGTGCTCGGACTGGGGCGCGATCGAGACCTTCGCGGCGATCCTCAACAAGGCCGGCTACTCCTCGCCGATCCGCACCCCGCGCGGCCGCGACATCCTGGCCGCCTGCGGCCAGCTGAAGAGCGAGAGCGAGAAGGTCCGCGCCAGCGCCCTGCGCAAGCTGTCGATGGCGGCCATGGCCGGCATGCTGGAAGAGGAAGACGACGCGGGCGCGCCCTCGCCGCGCTCTCCCTGACCATTCTGGCGGCGGCGCCGGCCGGCGCGACTCTGCCGCGCGGCCGCCCCTACTGGACGCCGACCCCGGCCCAGGTGGCCAAGCTGGAATCCCAGACCTCGCGCAAGCCGGGCATGGCCCCTACCTGGCGCTACGGCCGCGACTACGCCGGCGTCACGCTGGACGACCGCAAGATGATCGTCGGCCGCTGGGTGCGCGACGACAGCGGCCGCACCATCGGCGTGCGTATCGGCCCGCTGTCGGCCATCCCCGACATCGCCGACGGCGGCTGCTCGGTCGTCTCTGTGATGTACGACGTCAAGACCGAGCGCCTGGTCTCGATGACCTGCAACGGCGAGGGCTAAGCGTCGTGCCGGGGCCTTGGGGCAAGACCCGCCTCGCGTTGTTCGCCCTGGCGATCGCCTGCATGGGCGGCGCGGTGTGGGGCGGCCTGTGGCCGCTGCTGATCATCACCGTCCTGCTCCAAGCCGCCAACGCCCTGCTCTTCAAGTGCCCGCGCTGCGGCCTGGATCTCGGAGCCTGGAGCGCGGGGCCGTTCCATGGCCTCTCGGAAATGCACTTCGGCGCCTTCCCCGCCGACTGCCCGCGCTGCGGCCGCTCGCGGCTCGACGTCCGCCCCGCCCAGAGGCTGCGCGCACCCGAACCCTGGCCGCGCTGACCCGCCTGAGGCGAGCCCTCTACGCAAGACTCGCCGACCCGTGTTAGAGCTTGCCCCTTCAGTCCCCGGGGGTCGCGTAACCATGCCTCAGATCCAGTCGCCCGAGATTCAGGCCTTCGCCAACGGCCTGCTGACGACCCTGACCCATGTGGGCGTGACCATGGTCATGCTCATCGCTGGGGCCGCCATCTACATCCTCCTGACGCCCCATCGCGAGATCAAGCTGATCCGCGAGGGCAACGCCGCCGCCGCCGTGTCGCTGGGCGGGGTGCTGACGGGCCTGGCCATTCCGCTGGCCGCCTCGCTGGCCGCCTCGACCTCGGTGATCGAGATCCTGCTGTGGGGCGTGGCCACCCTGGCGCTGCAGTTGCTCGTCTTCCGCCTGACCGACATGATGCTCAAGGGCCTGCCCGAGCGGATCAACGAGGGCGAGGTGTCGGCCGCGGCCCTGCTGGTCGGCGCCAAGCTCGCCACCGCCATCATCATCGCCGCCGGCGTGGCGGGCTGAGGCGGAGGGACGAACCGGAGCGGGGCGCGTGCATTTCCCCAAGCTTCCAGACTGGCTGGTCTACGGCGCCGTGGTCGCCGCCCTGCTGGTGGTCGCCGTCGGCCGCCAGGAGCGCGCCGACGCGCCTCCGCCGCCGCCGCCGGTGCCCGGCGAGGAAGGCGTGCCCCTGGGCCCCGCCTCGCCCTTCGACCCGTCGATCGTCGTCCAGGTGCCCGACAAGCAGGAGCCGGCCTCGGGCACGGCCTTCTCGGTGGGGACGCAGGGGATCTGGCTGACCGCCCGCCACGTGGTCGACGGCTGCAAGTCGGCCGCCATCCTGGTCGCCGACGGACGCGGCGTGGCCGCCAAGGTCATCATCGATCCACGCTTCGACGCCGCCATCCTGACCACCGAGGGCGGCGCCCCGGCCATGCCGATGAACACCGGCGATCCGCGCAAGGGCATGCGGGCCTTCCACCCCGGCTTCCCACAGGGCCACGCCGGCGAGGTCGCCTCGCGCCTGATCGGCCGCGAGAACCTGGTGATCCACGGCCGCGGCGCCCGCACCGAACCGGTGCTGGTCTGGGCCGAGGTCGGCCGCACCGACAATCTGAAGGGCACCCTGGCCGGCCTTTCCGGCGCCCCGGCCCTCGACAGCGCAGGCAGAGTGATCGGCGTGACGGTGGCCGAGTCCCCGCGTCGCGGCCGCATCTACACCACCGCCCCTGAAAGCCTGCGCGCCCTGATCGCCCGCTCGCCCCGCCGCGGCGGCGACACCGGCGTTCCCGAGTTCGCCCCGGGCGAGTCCATCACCACCGACAACTACGGCCGCATCGCCGACGGCCTGCGGCGCGACCTGCGGGTGGCCCAGGTGGTCTGCCTGGCGGTCTGAGCCGGCGCGAGGCCCTCTGTACGTACAAGATTGACCTGGCGTCCTGACGGCTCGGCTGTTCCGGTCGACGGTGATCGGCGCTTGCTTGCGAGCCCGGACAGCCGGAAGCTAGGCCCAGATGAGACGCGAACCCAAGAAATCCGAGACGCTGCAGGTCCGCCTGCCCCACGGCATGAAGCGCGACTTCATGCAGCGGTGCGAACAGGAGAACCGCCCGGCGAGCGACGTGCTTCGCGACTTCATCGACGCCTATCTGGCCCGTCCGGTGGAAATCCTCACATCGGAGAAAGCCGTGATGATCCGCAGGACCTTCGTCTATCCCGCCCTCGCCCTCGCCGCCCTGGTCGGCGGCGTCGTGGTGCTGGCCCCCGCCACCAGCCAAGCCACCAGCCTCCGCGCCGACTTCGCCGCCCTCGACGAAGACGACGACGGCCTGCTGAGCCTCGCCGAATTCAAGCGCCCCGACGACGGAGTGACCTATTCGGTCGTCCCGCCGGACGATGCCAGGCCGAGGAAGACAGGCTTCACCCTCGGCTCGCCCGGCCTGGCCGCCACCTTCGACCGCCTGGACATCGATCGCGACAAGCGACTGAGCTTCGAGGAATATCGGGTGATGCGCGTGGGCGCGGCCATGGCGGTGTTCAAGTTGGGCGATACTGACCGCGACCAGCGGCTGACGCGAGACGAATACGTCGCCGGCGCCACCTTTCCGCCCGACGCGGTGGCTCAACTGAAGGCCAAGGCGCCCGATCCCTTGATCGAGCTGGCCGTCAGGAAGATGCGCAAGGAGGCCATCGCCCGCTTCCAGCGCCTCGACGTGGACGAGGACGGCCTGCTGACCCTCGACGAGATCACACCGGGCTAGGAAGGCTCTTCTTCAGGGCGGCGGTGCCTTGAGCGCGTTGGACCAGAGTTTAGACGGCTTCGCCGTCCGACGCGCTCAAACCCATATGAATTGTAGCCGCCCGACACCGCCTCAGAATCGCCCCTTACGGCCACTTCACCTCGGGCGGCATGGAGCTGAGGATCGACTCGACGTTGCCGCCGGTCTTCAGGCCGAACATCGTGCCGCGGTCGTAGAGCAGGTTGAACTCCACGTAGCGGCCGCGCTGGATCAGCTGCTGCTCGCGCTCTTCCGGCGTCCAGGCCTCGCCCATCCGACGACGGACCAGGGTCGGGTAGATTTCCAGGAACGCCCGGCCGACGTCCTGGGTGAAGGCGAAGTCGCGCTCCCAGTCGCCGCTGTCGTGGTGGTCGTAGAAGATGCCGCCGATGCCGCGCGGCTCGTTGCGGTGGGGCAGGAAGAAGTACTCGTCGCACCAGGCCTTGTACTTGGCGTGCCAGTCTGGATCGTACTTGTCGCAGGCACGCTGGTAGGCGGCGTGGAAGTCGATGGCGTCCGGAAAGTCCTGCTGGCGCTGGTAGCCGAGCAGCGGCGTCAGGTCGCCGCCGCCGCCGAACCAGCCCTTGGTGGTGGCGATGAAGCGGGTGTTCATGTGCACGGCCGGCACGCGCGGATTGGTCATGTGCGCGATCAGGCTGATGCCGGTGGCGAAGAACCGTGGATCCTCGGCCGCGCCCGGCATGGTCTTGGCCATTTCCGGCGGGAAGGTCCCGAACACCGTCGAGACGTGCACCCCGACCTTCTCGAACAGGCGCCCGTGCATCATGCCCATCACCCCGCCGCCGCCGGCCGCGCGATCCCAGGGCTTCAGCTCGAAGCGGCCCGGCTTGTCGCCATAGAGCGCGGCGGGGGCCTCGTCCTCCAGGGTCTCGAAGGCGGCGCAGATCTGGTCGCGCAGGCTCTCGAACCAGGCCTTGGCGCGGGCCTTCTGAGCGTCGAGATCGGAAAGGGTGTCGGCTTGTTGCGTCATGGGATCGGCTTAAGCCCAAGCCCGATCCCGCGCAAATCCGGGAGGCCGCATAAGGGGTTTTGCGGAGGATCCAGATCAAAAAAGGGACCCAACTCCTCCCCCGTAAAACGGGGGAGGAGGCGCGGCGCCATCGGCGACGTGACGGAGGGGGCGACGGCCGGCACGGCGCCCAGTCTCGCCCCCTCCACCCCTTCGGGGTCCCCCTCCCCCGTTTGCACGGAGGAGGAGAAAGCGCCCCAAAAAGCAAAAGGCCCGGGATCGCTCCCGGGCCTTCCGTTCTCGACAGGCGAGAAGCCTTACTTGCCGGCGGCGGTGAGCGCGCTCAGCAGTTCAGGCACGGCGGTCTTGTAGTCGGCGACCAGGCCGTAGTCGGCGACCTGGAAGATCGGCGCGTCGGCGTCCTTGTTGATCGCGACGATCACCTTGGAGTCCTTCATGCCGGCCAGATGCTGGATGGCGCCCGAGATGCCCACGGCGATGTAGAGCTGCGGGGCGACGACCTTGCCGGTCTGGCCGACCTGGTAGTCGTTCGGGGCGTAGCCGGCGTCGACCGCGGCGCGCGAAGCGCCGACAGCGGCGCCCAGCTTGTCGGCCAGGGGCTCGATGACCGCCTGGAATTCTTCGGCCGAGCCCATGGCGCGGCCGCCCGAGACGACGATCTTGGCCGCGGCCAGTTCCGGACGGTCCGACTTGACCATCTCTTCGCTGACGAAGCGGGTCTTGGCCGCATCGGCGCCCGAGACAGCTTCCACCGAGGCCGAGCCGCCCTCGCCGGCCGCCGGGAAGGCGGTCGGACGGACGGTGATCACCTTCTTGGCGTCGGACGACTGGACGGTCTCCAGCGCGTTGCCGGCGTAGATCGGGCGCACGAAGGTGTCGGCCGACACCACTTCGACGATGTCGCTGATCGGCGCGACGTCGAGCTTGGCGGCGATGCGCGGGGCGAAGTTCTTGCCGCCGGCGGTGGCCGGAACGAGGATCGCATCGTAGTTGCCCGCGATGGCCAGGGCGGCGTCGGCCTGGGCTTCGGCGATCCCGTGACCCAGAGCGTCGCTCTCGGCGGTCAGCACCTTGCGGACGCCGGCGATCTTGGCGGCTTCGGCGGCGACAGCCGAAACGCCCGAGCCCAGCACCAGCACGTCCACGTCGCCCGACAGCTTCAGGGCGGCGGTGACGGTCTTGTGGGTGCCGTCGCGCAGGTGCGCGTTGTCGTTATCGGCGATGACGAGAACGGCCATTACAGCACCCCCGCGGTCGTGAGCTTGGAAACGAGGTCGGCGGCGGACTCGACCTTGACGCCCGCCGAACGCTTGGCGGGCTCGGTGACCTTGACGACGGTCAGGCGCGGAGCGACGTCGACGCCGTAGTCGGCGACGGTCTTCTGCGCGATTTCCTTCTTCTTGGCCTTCATGATGTTGGGCAGAGACGCATAGCGCGGCTCGTTCAGGCGCAGGTCGGCGGTGACCACGGCCGGCAGGTCGACGTCGAGCGTCTGCAGGCCGCCGTCGACTTCGCGGGTGACCTTGGCGGCCGAACCCGAGATCTCGATCGCCGAGGCGTAGGTCGCCTGCGGCCAGTCGAGCAGGGCCGACAGCATCTGGCCCACGGCGTTGTTGTCGCCGTCGATGGCCTGCTTGCCCATCAGGACGAGGCCCGGCTGCTCTTCGGCCACGACGGCCTTCAGCAGCTTGGCCACGGCCAGCGGCTCGAGGTCGGCGTCGCTGGTGATCAGGATGCCGCGGTCGCCGCCCATGGCCAGCGCCGTGCGGATGGTTTCCTGGGCTTGAGCCGGGCCGATCGAGACGATGACGACCTCGGTCGCCGCGCCCTTTTCCTTGAGGCGCACCGCCTCTTCGACCGCGATCTCGCAGAACGGGTTCATCGACATCTTGACGTTCGCCAGGTCGACGCCCGTCTGGTCGGCTTTCACCCGAGCCTTCACGTTGTAATCGATAACCCGTTTGACCGGGACCAGAACCTTCATCGGTCTACGCCGCCTCCTGGCTGCTCTTTCGAGGTTTCCCCTGCTTGGACAATCGACTTAGCGCGTCCGCACAGGTTTGCAAGTTTCCCCTAACGTAAGCGTAATGCTCTTTTTCAGGGATCATTCAAACAAATGTACGACACCTTCCGCGCGCCGTCAGCGCCGTCCGGCGCTCCGCCTCGCGAAATGGGGCTAGCCACATAGCGCGGCCGGTGCTTAAGACGCCGCCATGAACCGCACGATCAACCGCCTGAAGATCATCTTCATCGGCATCTTCCTCGCCAGCATCGTTGGCGTGTTCGGCTATCATTACCTGTGGGTGTGGCCGAAGGCGAAGTGCGAGGCGCGAGGCGGCGCCTGGGCCGGCAAATGGCTCAAGTGCGGCACGATCTATCCGATCGAGCAGTTGACCGGCCGGCCGGCGAACCTGCCGCCGATCAACACCGACACCTCCAAGATGGAAGGCCCGTCGGTCCGGAACCCGGAAAAGAAGTAAGGCCCCTCGGCTCAGGGCCGGCGGATCAGGCCGAGGGCTCGCCCTCGCCCTCGCCTTCGCCCGACTCGGCGCGCTTGGCCGCGCGTTCGGCGGCTTTCTCGGCGGCTTTTTCCGCGGCCTTGGCCGCCTTCAGGCGCTCGCGTTCCTGGCGTTCGAAATTGTAGTTCGGCTTGCGGGCCATGGCGGCTCCCTTTGTAAGAAAGTCCGCGCAGTCAGGCGCGGGCCTTACGCGCGGCGTAACGTGCGTCGCGCTTGGCCTTAGCTTCAGCGTTGGTGAGCGCCTTACGTTCCTTACGCGCTCCACGCTTGGCGGCAAGCGCTTCTTCGGCCAAAGCCGCCTGAGCCTGGTCTTGGGCCGCCTGTTGCTCGACGGCTTCCGCCTTGATGAGCGCCCGCGCGGCGGACCGCTCCTTGCGAACCGCGGTCAGTTCGGCCGCGCGCAGGGCGGCGCGGTCTTCGAATTGGGGATCGGTGACAGCCGCCTTGGGCTTGAACTTGGCCAGCAGGGCCGCCTTGGCCTGCGCCGCGGTCTTGAGGCGATCGGCATGGCCGACGTTTTGGAATGAACTCATGAGATCCCTTCACGAAAACGCCCGCGGGAGGATCCCGCGGGCGAATTGAGACGTCGAGATCAGGCGGCCTGGAGTTGGCCGGCCGACATCTTGCCGCTGCGCTGGTCGCGCTCGAGTTCGAAGGCGACCTTCTGGCCTTCGTTCAGCGAGCCGAGGGTCGAGCGCTCGACGGCCGAGATGTGGACGAACACGTCCGCGCCGCCGTCGTCGGGCTGGATGAAGCCGAAGCCCTTGGTGGAGTTGAACCACTTCACGGTGCCGGTAGCCATGGGAGAGTATCCTTAAGACAGGTGTAGCCGCACGGCCGTAATGGTCCGCGCGATCAAATTTTCGGAGAGGTTTTGGGTAGACTCGGGCGCTCGATCCGAAGAACAAGCGTGGAGAGCGGCCGAACCATTTCGATATTCGATCGCCAAATCATGCGCGCCTGTGGATTATTTCACAAGCGATTTCGAATCTTTTTCATTTCCACAAGCGGCGCCAGGCCGCTTTCATTTTTGGAAAATCTCGTCACGACCTGCTCGACCGACGCCTTATTTCGATCGTCCCGGATCGAACGGCCAAGCTCGGCGTTATCATCGCCATGCGTAAAGTTCCCCCCACTCCCCGTACGGGCGCCGGCGCCCTGACCATTTCCCGCCAGCGGCAGGACATCGACTTCTCGCTGCTGATCACCGGCGGCTCGGCCGCGCGGCGTGCCGGCAAGGGCAGCCTGACCGGCGAGCCGGCCGCGATGCGCGAGGCCTTCCGCGCTGGCGGCGGCCGCCTGACCCTGGACGACGGCGTCGAGCACGACATCGCCATCGTCGCCCACACCGAGGGCGAAGGCACGGTCTACTTCGAACTCCGCTAGACGCGAAAATCGCTTCGCCTCGGTCGGCCAGGCTGGCCGAGGCGTCCGACTCTGTCGCAACATGAGAACAAAATAGGAACTGTCGAAAACGGGGGCCGGATCCAAGGATCACGCCGCCGCGGTCGACGCAGCCGCCCGCCGGGAATTTTCCACCGGCGTGGCTTCAACCCAAACCTATTGAACCAAAAGGTATTTCAGACATGCATAGCTTCCAGCCTCTACGCGGCCGGGCGTCCAAACGCGCGATGGCCGTAGCGGCCGCCTTGTGCCTGGCGTCACTGACCCCGGCCGCGGCATTGGCCGCCAACGGCCCCGGCGCCACCGTCGGCGCCATCCGCTGGGACGCCTGGGTGGGCGACACCAGCACCAACGGCGTCATCGCCGGCTCGCACATCGGTCTCGAGGTCGAGGGCGCCCTCGGCCCCAACCAGTTCCACGATCGGATCCCGTTCTACGGGGTCGAGACCTCGACCAGCAGCGTCCAGGTGCGCCAGCTGACGCAAGGCCAGATGGACGCCGACATCGCCTACGCCAAGCGGGCGGGCATCAACTACTGGGCCTTCTGCTACTACGCCGACGGCAGCGGCATGGACATCGCCCGCAACCTCTACCAGGCCAGCACCCAGCGCGAGGGCCTGAACTTCACCCTGGTGCTCGGCCCGGGCTCGATCCCGACGCCGACCCTGGTGACCGAGATGGCCAAGCCGCACTTCCAGAAGGTGCTGAACGGCCGGCCGCTGCTCTATCTGTTCGGCTTCTCGGCTGACAGCTATGCGGCCAGCTACGTGACCGAGGTGCGCGCGGCGGCGGCCACGGCGGGCCTGCCCAACCCGTACATCGTGGTGATGAACCCCACCTCGTCCACCGCCGCGAGCATCGCCTCGACGGTCGGGGCCGACGCGGTCAGCGCCTATGCCGACAGCCCGATCAACGGCGCGGCCTATTCGCAGGTGATCAGCCAGAACAGCGCCAACTGGAACAACCACAAGGCCACCGGCCACAAGGTGGTGCCCTGGGTCACCGCCGGCTGGGACAACCGCCCCCGAGCGCTCTATCCGCAGAGCTTCGTCAGCCCCACCCCGCCGACCAACGCCTGGGCCCAGCAGGCCACGGCGGCCGAGGTGGCGACCAACCTGCAGAACGCCCTGACCTGGAACCAGAACTTCGCCGCGACCGCCGACGCCAACACGGTGATCATGTACGCCTGGAACGAGTTCGACGAGGGCGGCTGGCTGACCCCGACGCTGTCCAAGGGGACCGACCGCATCGACGCCCTGTCGAACGCGCTGAAATACGCCAGCTCGTCCAACTGGGACGCCGGCCAGACGGCGCGGGGAGCCTTCGACGGCGACCCGTCCACCAACTGGCAGGCCGCCTCGGGCTTCGCCAATCAATGGGTGGAGATCGACTTCGGCAAGGACTCCACCTTCAGCCAGGCGACGATCAGCGAGTATGGCGCCCGCACCACCGGCTACCGGATCGAGTACCTGAACGGCTCGACCTGGAAGACGGCCTATACCGGGACCGGCATCGGCGCCTCCAGCACCGTGACCTTCCCGGCGGTGACCGGCCGCAAGGCCAGGCTCTACTTCACCTCGGGGATCGACACGCCGATCATCTACGAGGCCAGCCTGAACGCCACGCCGAACGTCTCGGCCAACCTCGCGCTGAACCGCTCCTACACGGCTTCGTCGCAGTGGGACGCCACCCAGGGCGCGGCCAAGGCCTTCGACAACGATCCGAACACCAACTGGCAGGGCAGCGGCGCCAACATCGCCGGGACCTGGCTGGAGGTCGACTTCGGCGTCCGCAAGCCGTTCAACACCGCCACGATGTCGGAGTTCGGCGATCGTACGGGCGGCTACCGGATCGAGTACTGGGCCGGCCCCACGGTCGGCTGGACCACGGCCTACACCGGCACGACCATCGGCGCCTCCAAGACGGTGACCTTCCCGACGGTCAACGCCAGCAAGGCCCGCATCTACTGGACCTCGGGGACCTACACCCCGATCATCTACGAGGCCTCGTTCGGCCTGAACTGAGGTGACACGGCGCCTTCTCCTTCAAGGGAGAGGGCGCCGGCTTGCTGGCCCCTCCCCCCATGGGGGAGGCGGCCGCAGGCCGGTGGGGGACCGTTTTCAGCTTTCGAAGCGTCGGCCGATCTCGCACGGCCTCCCCCCACCGATCGCTACGCGATCACCTCCCCCATAGGGGGAGGTTTCGTTAAACCGCCATGCCCTGGACGACCGCCTTCAGGCGCTCGATCACCGACAGCTTGTCCTCGATGAAGTCCTGGTCGATCCACCAGATCTCGACCTCGCGCATCACCTCGCCGACGAGCGGCCCCTTGCCGACGCCGGCGCGCATCACTTCCTCGCCGGTCAGCGGGAAGGACGGCTGATCCCAGGTCTCGGCCAGGGCCAGCAGGGCGCGCCACTGAGGGGTGGTGGCCAGGCGGGTCGAAGCGGCCCAGGCCAGCTTCACCCGGTCGGTGAAGGTGCGCAGGCCCAGCGCATAGACGGCCCGGCGGGCCTCGCGCGGGCTCATCCACGAGACGATGCGCGGCGAGGTTCCCACCGCCTCGGCCAGCCGCTCCTTCAGGGCGTTGGACAGGCGCAGGCGCTCGGCCAGTTCGCGGGCCAGGGCCACGTCGTCGGGGATCAGGGCGGCCAGGCGCAACTCGACGTCGTTCTCGAACAGCTGCTCGGTCTCGATGGCGACCAGGCCGTCCAGGCGCGCCAGCGATTTGACGAACGGCAGGATCGCCGCCAGCACGCCGGTCGCCGCCATCAGCCGCAGGGCCGGACGCGGATCATCGGCCGCCAGCAGCTTGAGGATTTCCTTCTGGGTGCGCTCGGCGGCGCGGCCCGAGACCAGGCCCTTCAGCGCCTTGCAGGCGGCCAGGGCCTTCTGGTCGGGCTCGCCCTTGCCGTACCAGGCCTGGAAGCGGAAGAAGCGCAGGATGCGCAGATAGTCCTCGCGGATGCGGGTCATCGGCTCGCCGACGAACACCACCTTGCCGTCCTTGGCGTCCTGCACCCCGTGTCCGGTCGGGTCGTAGAGCCGTCCCTCGCCATCGACATAGAGGGCGTTGAAGCGGAAGTCGCGGCGCTGGGCGTCTTCTTCCCAGGCATGGGTGAAGGCCACCACCGCCCGGCGACCGTCGGTCGAGACGTCACGGCGCAGGGTGGTGATCTCGAACGGGATCTTCTTGGCCACCGCCGTCACCGTGCCGTGGTCGACGCCGGTGGGGATGGCCTTCAGGCCCGCCTCGCCCAGGGCCTCGATCACCTGGTCGGGCGTCAGGGTGGTGGCGATGTCGATGTCGTCGACCGGCTTGCCCATCAGGGTGTTGCGCACGCAGCCGCCCACGAAGCGGGCGCAACCCGGCCGGCCCTTGGCCTCGAGCGCGGCGATCACCGCCTTGGTCTCGGGCCATTCCATCCACGGCGCCTTGCCGATGGTCTGGGTCTGCACGCGAAGTCCCCCTTTACGCAACGGCAGGCCGTCTCCCGTTGGCGCGGGTGGGACGTCCTGCTTTCAAACGACTATTTCAGGGAATGGCTCGACCCGCCAAGAGGGGAAACACCATCGTCCCCAACTGTCGGGACATCCGGATGCAACCGTTCGTACAGCGCCCGCAACATCCCGGCCGTCGCGCCCCAGATGAACCGCTCGTTCCACGGCATGGCGTAGAAGTAGCGCGGCCCCGTGGGCGTGTCGCGATGCTGGCGCTGGTGGTTGGCCGGGTTCATCAGGAAGTCGAACGGCGTCTCGAAGACGTCGGCCACCTCGTCGGGATTGGCGATCAGCGTGCAGTCCGGATCGACGAAGCCGACCACCGGCGTCACGTAGAAGCCCGTCACCGTGGCGTAGCCGTTCAGCAGGCCGGCCACCTCGACGAAGCGCGGGTCCAGCCCCACCTCCTCGTTGGCCTCGCGCAGGGCCGTGCCCCAGGGGGTCTCGCCCGGATCGCAGCGCCCGCCGGGAAAGGCGACCTGGCCGGTGTGGCTGCGCAGCGCGTCCGAGCGGCGGGTGAGGATGACGTTCAGCGTGTCGCCGCGCTCGACCAGGCCGATCAGCACCGCCGCAGGCCGCAGGGCGTGCGGATTGTCCATCTTCAGGCCCGGATTGAGGTCGTAGTCCGAACGCCAGACGTTCTCCACGGTGGGATCATAGGCCTCGATCGGGTCCAGGCGCTCGCGGATCCAGGCCCGCCGCGCCGCCACGTCCGTCCGCGGGATCATGCAGCGGGTCCGATCGGGAACCAGGCGCCGTTCGACGAAACGCCCAGGCGCGGGCCGTCCGGCGTGTCGCCCTCGGCCGCCATCTCGACCAGCTCGTAGAACACCGGGCGGGCGATCAGCGCCTCCAGCCCCCGGCGCACGTGCAGATAGGGTCGAGGCTCGCCGGTGGCGGGATCCTCCTCGACGCGGATGGCGTTTTCCGGCCCCGCCTCGACCTCGTCGCCGACATTGGTCAGGAAGCGCAGGGCCTCGCCTGCCCGATCGACGCGCACGGCGATGAACGGCGCGTCCTCGACCACGATCTTCATCTTCTCGACCGGGGTGACCAGGTGGAAGCCGTCAGGGTCGCGCCGCAGGATGGTCGAGAACAGGCGCACCAGGGCCTCGCGGCCGATCGGCGTGCCCTCGTGGAACCAGACCCCGTCCTTGCGGATGCGGATGTCGATGTCGCCGCAGTGGGCGGGGTTCCACAGATGCACCGGCGGCAGGCCGCGCTCCCCCGCGGCCTTGGCGGCGTCGGCGACGCCTTGAAGTCCGGTGCGGGCTGTGTCGGAGGGCATGGCCCTCAGGTAGGCCATGCGCGCTCCCGGCTCAAGCGATGCTGGCCTAAGCGAGCGCGACGCGGCCTTCGAAACCTTCGTCGCCGCCGGGAACCAGGGCCTTCAGCAGCACCCGGCGCTGGTCGGCCGGACCCGGCATCACGACCTTGGCGGCCGGCGCGGCCGAAAAGCCGATGCGGGCGAAATAGGGCGCGTCGCCGACCAGCAGCACGGCCTTCCAGCCGGCCTTGGCGGCGGCGGCGCAGGCGGTCTCGACCAGGGCCTGGCCCAGGCCGGCGCTGCGCTGGGTCGCGTCGACCGCCAGCGGGCCGAGGAACGCGACCGGCTTGCCGCCGATAGTCACCGGCCACAGGCGCACGCTGCCGATCACCGCGTCGCCGCGCAGGGCCACGAACGAGCAGTCGTCCAGCTTGCGATTGCCCTCGCGCAGCCGCTCGGACGACTTGGCGAACCGGCCCGGCCCGAAGGCGCGATCGACCAGCGCCTCGACGGCGGCGGCGTGGCGCGGAGCCTCGACCTCGATGGCGGGAGCATCTTGAGGAATAGCGGCGACGAAAGAAGCAGAAGAAGCGGTCATGGGGCGACGAAAGATCCGGGTACGTACTGGGGCTTTATCCCCGGTGCGTGACGCGGCCGCGACGGCCGCCTTTCCGGGGCGTTCAGGCGCGGACCGAAGTCGGCGCGGCGCAGGTTCGTCGCAGGCGTCGCATGAGCGGCGCTCCCGGTGGCAGAGGCGGGCGGCATAGGGCCGTATGACCCCGACGTCAACGAAATCGACGGCCTTATGAGACAAACGCGATTGCGACGCTTCGCCTCAAGGGGCAGGGTCCGCGCCGAAATGTCAGACCCCTCCTCGCCGGCCGACGCCGAAATCGCCCCCGACACCTCGACCCGCGCCCTGCTGCGCGAGCGGGACTATCTCTGCTTCTGGGGGGCGCGCTTCGTCGGCACGCTGGGGGTGCAGATCCAGGCCGTGGCCCTGGGCTGGCAGGTCTACGCCATCGCCCGCCAGACCATGTCGGTCGGCGAGTCGGCCTTCATGGTCAGCATGATCGGCCTGGCGCAGTTCGTGCCGCTGTTCCTGCTGACCCTGCTGGCCGGCGAGACGGCCGACCGCCGCACCCGCAAGCACATCGCGATGATCACCCTGGGGATCGACATCGTCAGCGTGCTGATCCTGTTCTTCCTGGCGATCAAAGGCGTCCACGCCCTGTGGCCGATCTTCGTCGTCGCCGTGTTCTTCGGGGCCAGCCGCGCCTTCATGGCCCCGGCCACCGGCGCCATGGGGCCGATGCTGGTGCCCCGGCCGCTGCTGCCCCGGGCGATCGCCTGGAACGCCCTGGCCTGGCAGGCCGGCTCGATCGTCGGCCCCGCGCTGGGCGGCCTCTTGCTGGTGCATTCGGCGGGCCTGGCCTTCGGCGGCGCGGCGGTTCTGTATGTCGTCGGCCTGCTGCTGCTGTCGGCCATCCGCCGGCCGACCAAGCCCGAGGCCCAGCCCGGCTCACGCCTGGAGCTTATCAAGGAAGGGCTGGCCTATGTCTGGAACAACAAGATCGTCTTCGGCTCGATCTCGCTGGACCTGTTCGCGGTGATCCTGGGCGGAGCCACGGCCCTGCTGCCGGTCTTCGCCCGCGACGTGCTGCACATCGGCCCCGGCGGCTTTGGCCTGCTGCGCGCCTCGCCGGCCATCGGCGCGACCCTGGTCGGCCTCTATCTCGCCAGCCAGCCGATCCGCCGCCACGCCGGCCGGATCATGTTCGCCGGCGTGTTCGTGTTCGGCGCGGCCACCGTGGTCTTCGGCCTGTCCAAGCTGGTCTGGCTGTCGGTGGCGTCGCTGGCGGTGCTGGGCGGGGCCGACATGCTGTCGGTCTATGTCCGCCAGACCCTGGTGCAGATCGTCACCCCCGACGCCATGCGCGGCCGCGTCTCGGCCGTCTCGGGCGTGTTCATCAGCGCTTCCAACGAACTGGGCGAGGTCGAGAGCGGCGCGGTCGCCTGGCTGCTCGGCCCCGTCGGCGCGGCGGTGTTCGGCGGCCTGGGCGCCATGGTCGTCACCGGAACCTGGGCCTGGCTGTTCCCGGCGCTGCGCAAGGCCGACCGGCTGGAGTAGCGCCTCAGCTCGCCGCCAGCCGCTCCAGCGCTTCGCCCGTCATCCGCCGCACGATCCACTCGTCCATCGCCGCCGCCCCGAGGCTGTCATAGAAGGCGATCGACGGGGCGTTCCAGTCGAGCACGGCCCATTCCAGCCGCCCCAGGTTCTCGGCCACGCAGCGGCGGGCCAGGTTGGCCAGCAGCGCCTTGCCCGCGCCCGAACCGCGCGCGGCCGGCCGCACGAACAGGTCCTCCAGATAGATCCCGTGCCGGCCGACGAAGGTCGAGAAGTTGTAGAACCACAAAGCAAAACCCACCGGCTCGCCGTCGATCTCCGCGATGTCGCAGAAGGCCTTGGGATGCTCGCCAAACAGCGCCGCCTCGATGTGGGCTTGCGTGGCCTCCACCGCGTGCAGCAGCTTCTCGTACTCCGCCAGGTCGCGGACGAACGACAGGATCAGGGCGGCGTCTTCTGGCGCGGCGGGACGGATGGTGACGGGCATGGCGGTTTCGAATGACTTCCTGGAGTTCGTGCTGGAGCAACTGGCCCCGCTGGGAGCGCTGAAGCCCAAGCGGATGTTCGGCGGAGTCGGCCTCTACGCGAACGGCCTGTTCTTCGCGATCCTCGACGACGACACCCTCTACCTCAAGGGCGACGAGGCCCTCAAACCCCAGTTCGAAGCCGCAGGCGGCCACGCCTTCGATCCCTTCGGCGAAGGCAAGCCCATGGCCTACTGGAGCGCCCCGGCCGAGGCGATGGACGATCAGGATTTGCTGGTGGAATGGGCGCGGAAGGCGCTGGAGGTGGCGGCGCGGAAGAAGCGGTGAGGCGTCAGCCGCCGGACACCCGCAGCAGCAAATCCACCAGCGGCCGGTTGACATAATAGTTGCTGCGTCCCTGGCTGTGCTTCTCGATCAGCCCTCCGGCCGCCAGTTCGTCCAGATACTTGGCCGCCGTCTGGCGCACGACGCCCAGCTCGTTCTGCACGAACTCGATCCGCGTGTAGGGGTGGCGGAACAGGTTGTTGAGCAGGTCCTGCGAGTAGATCTTGGGATGCCCTGTTCGCAGGCGCGCCTTGTATTCGGTCATCAACGCAGCGACGCCCTGCACCAGCGCCAACGTCTGGATCGAGGTCTCGGCGACCGCACGCAGCATGTAGAGCAGCCAGGGCTCCCAGGCGCCGTCGTCCCGCACCTGCTGCAGCAGGCGATAATACTCGGCCTTGTTGGTGATCACATAGCGGCTGAGATAGAGGATCGGGATCTCCAGCAACCCGACCTTGGTCAGGTACAGCACGTTGAGAATGCGGCCCAGACGACCGTTGCCGTCCGGGAACGGGTGGATGCTTTCGAACTGGTGGTGGATCAGCGCCATCTTGATGAGAGGGTCCAGATCGCTGACCGCATCGTCGTTCACGAAACGCTCCAGCGCCGTCATGTGGGCGATGATGGCGTCCCGATCCTGCGGCGGCACGTAGACGATCTGGCCGGTGACATCGTTGTAGAGCGCCGTCCCTGGCGTGGCGCGAAAGTCGCCGCCGGTGCGCTTGAGCACCTGGAACATCTCGACGAGCATGTTGTTGGTCAGCAGCCCGTCACTCTCGCGCAAGCGGTCAAAGCCGCGCTTTAGAGCATCCCTGTAGAGCGCGACCTCCTTGGCGGGACCGCCCTGCCCCGCTTCGAGCAGAAGGGTGGCCTGGAACATCTCGTCCTGGGTGGTGACGATATTCTCGATTTCCGAACTGGCGCGCGCTTCCTGAAGCGACAAGGTGTCGATCAGGATGCCCTGGTTGGGAATCGTGCCGGCGCGCCCCTTGAGCTCGGCCAGATAGCGGTGCGCTCGCGCCGCCTCGCGCAGCACCGCCGTCGTCTCCAATTCCACTGCCGGCGGCAGCGGCGGAATGACATAGGTCGGCTTTAACACGTCGCACCCATCATGTTAAAGAAATCTCATTTCGATAACACGTTGAGCGCGACATGTAAAAGAAAGCCGCGCTTTCTAACCGATCACCACCCCCGGCGGCGGGACGCTGTCCTCCGGCACGAAGAAGTCCGGCATCAGGCTGGCCGTGGGATCGACGCGGTACTGGTCGAAGTCGCGTACGCCCTCGCCGTAGAGGAACGTGTCGTCGATCAGGAACTGACCGGTGAGCTCGCGCGAGGGCTTCTCGAAGATCGCGTGGGCGGCGTCGGCCATGATTTCGGGGGTCCGGCAGTGGCGCAGGCCTTCCTCGCCGGTCAGGGCGAACTGAATGGCGGCGGTGGCGATGCCGGTGCGCGGCCACAGGGCGTTGAAGGCGATCCCGTCGCTCTTGAACTCCTGCGCCATGCCCAGCACGCACATCGACATGCCGAACTTGGCCATGGTGTAGGCCACGTGGCCGCCGAACCACCGCGGGCTCATGTCGAGCGGCGGCGACAGCATCAGCACATGCGGATTGGCCGACTTCTTCAGGTGCTGGATGCAGGCCTTCGACGTCAGGAAGGTGCCGCGCGTATTGACCTGGTGCATCAGGTCGTAGCGCTTCATGTCGGTCGACAGCGTGCCGGTCAGCGAGATGGCCGAGGCGTTATTGACGAGAATGTCGATGCCGCCGAACCGCTCGACGGCCTGATCGACCGCCGACTGCACGCTGGCCTCGTCGCGCACGTCGACCACCAGCGGCAGGGCCGTTCCGCCGGCCGCGGCGATCTCGTCGGCGGCGGTGTAGATGGTGCCGGGCAGCTTGGGATGCGGGTCGGCGGTCTTGGCGGCGACGACGATATTGGCCCCGTCGCGCGCGGCCCGCAGCGCGATGGCCAGGCCGATGCCGCGGCTGGCGCCGGTGATGAACAGGGTCTTGCCCGCAAGGCTCATGGTCGTTTCTCCCTTTTGCCGGCGACCATGCGCCGTTGACGCGGGGGGCGGCAAGAATTCAAACAATCGTTTGACTTGTGTTCGAGCCTGCCGCCTACTCCCGGCGACGAACGGGAGGCTCGCCATGGCCTGGGATTTTCTGGTCGCCAAGTCCGACCTGCGCCGCACGGAATTTCGCGAGACCGAGCCGCCGCCGCTCGAGGACGGCCAGGCAAGGCTGGCGATCGAGACCTTCGCCCTGACCGCCAACAACATCACCTACGCCGTGTTCGGCGAGGCCATGCGCTACTGGGACTTCTTCCCCGCGCCGGAAGGCTTCGGTCGGGTGCCGGTCTGGGGCCACGCCCGGGTCGAGGCCTCGGCCCATTCCGACATCGCCGTCGGCCAGCGGTTCTACGGCTACTGGCCGATGTCGACGCACCTGACGGTGCAGGCCAAGCCCGGCCGCACCGGCTTCGCCGACGTCTCGCCCCACCGCGCCCAGCTGGCGGCGGTCTACAACCAGTATCAGGCGGTCGGCGCAGACGACGGACTGGAGGCGCACAAGGCGCTGCTGCAGCCCCTCTTCATCACCTCGTTCCTGATCGAGGACTTTCTGGACGAGAGCGCCCTGTTCGGGGCTAGGTCGGTCATCCTCTCCAGCGCCTCGGCCAAGACGGCGATCGGCCTGGCCCACCTGCTCAAGCGCCGGGGCGCCGCCAGGGTCGTGGGCCTGACCTCGCCGCGCAACGTCGCCTTCGTCGAAGCCTTAGGCGTCTACGACCAAGTCGTGACCTATGCCGACCTGCCGGCGGCGCCGATCGAGCGTCCGGCGGTGTTCGTCGACTTCGCCGGCGACGCGGCCGTGCTGCGCAGCGTGCACGAGACCTTCGGCGAGGATCTCGCCTTCTCCCTGCTGGTCGGCGGCACGCACTGGGAGACGGAGCGCGGCGGCGGATCCCTGCCCGGCCCCAAGCCTGTGTTCTTCTTCGCCCCCGACCGCATCGCCAAGCGCCGCCAGGACTGGGCGCCCGGCGAGTTCGAAACCCGCTACGGCGCCGCCTGGGTTCCCTTCGTCGCCGACGCGCCCCGCTGGCTGACGGTCGAGCGCGGCGAGGGTCGAGAGGCGATCCAGCAAGCCTTCCTGGCCCAGGTCGACGGCGGAACCTCGCCCAGCGTCGGGGTGGTGCTGGCGCCCTGAGGCCCAGCAAGCCAAGGCCGCAAAGAAAAAGGCCCGGCGGTGTTCCCGCCGGGCCTCTCTGATCGCAGCCGTTCGCCGGAAGTCTAGAAGTCCGCCGACAGGGTCACGAAGCCCATGCGCGGGGCCTGGGCGTAGGCGGTGTAGCCGCCCGAGTTGCTGGTCACGTTGGCCGTCGAGACGCCCTTCTTGTCGAAGAGGTTGGTGATGTTGGCCGAGACGCGCAGGCCCTTCACCAGGCCGTCGGCCGGCATGTCGAAGGTGTAGCCGGCCTGCAGATCGACCAGCATCATCGACTTGACCGACAGGTCGTTGAGGTAGGTCACGTTGCGCTTGCCGACATAGTCGCCGCTGATCTGGGCGTCGAACTTGCCTTGGTTGAAGCGCAGCACGGTCTTGTTCATCCACTTGGGCGTCAGCGGCACGGTCTTGCCGCCGGTCGCCACGGTGACGGGGGTGCTCACGCCGCCCACGACGGTGGTTCCGCTCTGATAGTCGGAGTCGTACTTGGCCTCGTTGTAGGACAGGGCGTTGTAGAGCTGGACGTGCGTGCCGAACTTCAGCGTGCCGGCCACGTCGACGCCCTTGGAGGTGACGCCGCCGACATTGGCCAGGATGGCCGGACCGGGGTTGATGAAGCTGTAGGGCGCGATGTTCAGCAGGCGGTTGCTGAACTTGACGTCATAGGCGTTGATCTGGCCCTCGACGCCGGTGATCGGGCCCCAGGCCACGTCGTGGCGGCTGCGCAGGCCAATCTCGTAGGTCCAGGAGGTCTCGGGCTTCACCGTCTGCTTGAACAGGTCGAAGGCCGCCTGGGTGCCCAGGCTCCACGGCGAGAAGCCGTAGAAGTTGCTGCCCGCGCCGTACGGAATGAACTGGCGCATGTTCTGCTGGACGTTGACGAACACCTGCTCGCTGTCGGTGGCCTCCCACAGCAGGCCGGCCTGCGGCAGGAACCACTTGTTCGACTTGATGCTGCCGGTCGGATAGTGGACCGGCACCGCCACGGTCGGCAGGTTCTGCTGGTTGATCGGGAACTTGCCAGTGGCGTCCTGCAGGCTCGACTTGAAACCCGCCTGCAGCAGCAGCTTGGGCGTCACGCGCCACTGGTCCTGCAGGTGCAGCTGGATGTCGTTGACGTAGAACTCGGCGGCGTACTGGGTCAGCACCTTCTTGCCGCGCGGCACGTCGTAGGGCGACAGGTTGTTGTTGGCGGCGCTCATCGGATACCAGGCGCGCTGCTGGGCCGATTCATTGTGCTCGAACCAGACGCCGCCCTTGATCTGGTGATCGCCCAGGGTCCACTCGGCCGTCGAGGTCAGGCCCGAACGGTTGATGCGGTACTCGGTGGTGCGCACCGCGTTCCCCGAACCGCCGAACAGGTTGACGATGTTGGTCAGGGTCGCGGCGCTGGTGTTCGAGCCGACCACGAGGCTCGGATAGTAGGTGGCGAACAGCGCCGGCAGGCCGGCGGTGTTGATCGGGCCGGCCACGATGCCGCGGCCGAAGTTGTAGTGATGATAGGCCTGGTTGGTCCAGGTGAAGTCCTCGACCGGCTTCCAAGCGTACTTGACGTAGGTCAGGATGTCCTCGCGCTGGGCGGCGCTGAAGCAGTTGGAGAAGTTGTTGCCCTGGGCCGTCGGGGGGGTGCCGGGGCCGCCCGTCAGGTTGCTCGAGCAGGCCGCCAGGTTGGGATAGAGGAACGGGCGGGTATAGGGCGTGTAGCTGGCCGCGGCCGTGGTCTGCTGGTTGCCAAAGGCCGTGGCGTCCTCGTTGGGCTCAACCTTCATCTGCCAGTCGGCGTAGAAGGTCAGCACGCCCTTCTCGGCCTCGCGATCGACCTTCAGGTTCACCTGGTGGCCGCGCTGGTGGCCGTCGAAGTCCCAGGCCTTGGCGTCGTGGCGCAGGTACGACAGGTAGCCCTTGAAGCCGCCGGCGATCTCGCCGGTGTCGAGGCGCAGGAAGGTGCGGCTGGTCTCGTTGCTGCCGACGGTCTGGCGCACGGTGAAGCCGCGCTCGGCCGACGGGTCGCGGCTGAAGGTCTCGATGGCGCCGCCCAGATTGCTGGTCGAGGCCACGCCCAGCGAGCCGGCGCCCGACGACAGGGTCACGCGGGAAACGTTCTCGCTGGTGATGGCGCGCGACACCGACAGGCCGTTGTAGTTGCCGTACTGCTGGTCGCCCAGCGGCACGCCGTCGAGGGTGAAGCCCAGCTGCTGGGTCGAGAAGCCGTGGACGAACAGCGACAGGTTCTGCTCGTTGTTGCCCCACGGATCGGCGGTCCGATAGACGACGCCGGGCAGAAACTGGATGGCCTTCAGCGGGCTGGCGCCGGGGAGGACGCGCTGGATCTGCTGGGCCTGCATGGCCACGGCCGAGCGGGTCTCGCTCTGGCTGGTGACGATGACCTGCTCGACGGCGGTCGAGTCAGGATTGGCGGCGTCGGCGGTCGCCGGAACCGCGGCGGCGTCGGCCGCCTGGGCGCTCGTCGCCAGCAGGGCCACGAGGGCCGCGCCGCAGAACATCAGGGCCGAGCGGCCCTTCGTGTTGAAAGTCATATCCATCCCCTTGTGCGCCAGGCGGCGCGCTGGGGTGGCGGATATGGCGGTCGCAAGACGCCGTTACGTCGATCGCGCGAAGGTTAGATGACGCCCGACAGGCGAGGTTCGCGCCCCTTCTAAACCTCCGCTACGCCCTGGGACCCGGCCGCCCGCCCCCTGCCCCGTCCCGGCCGGACCGGCGGCAGTTCGTAGTCCAGCCGCACCACGCCCATGGCCAGGGCGGCCGTCCCCCGCAGCACCAGCCCCCGCGGCGCGCCGGTGCGTTCGGGAAAGAGGCGCAGGCCCTCGCCCAGCAGCACCGGCGCGATCAGCAGCGACAGACGGTCCAGCGCGCCTTCCTCGGCGAAGGCGGCCAGCAGGCCCGCGCCACCCACCACCCAGGCGTCGCCGTCGTCGAGGTCGCGCAGGCGCTCGATGAGTTCCGACACCCCCTCGCGCCAGAACTTCACCCCGCGCTGCACCGGATCGCCCCGTCGCGAGGTGACGACGAAGCCGCGCTTGCCGGCATAGGGCCAGCCCGTACCCAGGCTCGGGATCAGGTCGTAGGTGCGCCGGCCCATCACCACCGTGCCGACGTCGTCGATGAAGGCGCCATAGCCGGGATCGACCTTGCGGAACGGCGCCAGCCACTGCACCCCGCCGTCCGCGTCGGCCACGCAACCGTCGAGGCTGGCGGCGATGAAACCGCGGATCAGCGCCATGCCCCTTCCCCCTCGCCCCGCCTCTTCGCGTCTCGGTCGAGTCCACAATACGGAACATTACAGGAACATCAAGCGTCGTTAACCGATTTCGGATTCGCGATTAACCGTCGGCTAACCATGACCGTTCATTCCCGGGTAACCACGGGACTCCATGATTCCCTTGGGTGTTTTTCAGGGAAGCGGACATGTCCTTCGGGCCGGAAACCATCATCCAGGGCGACTGCATCGAGGCGATGAACGCCCTGCCCGAGAAGTCGGTCGACCTGATCTTCGCCGATCCGCCCTACAACCTGCAGCTCGGCGGCGACCTGCTGCGTCCGGACAACTCCAAGGTCGACGCGGTCGACGACCACTGGGACCAGTTCGAGAGCTTCGCCGCCTACGACAAGTTCACCCGCGAGTGGCTGAAGGCCGCCCGCCGCGTCCTCAAGGACGACGGCGCGATCTGGGTGATCGGCAGCTACCACAACATCTTCCGCGTTGGCGTGGCCGTGCAGGACCTGGGCTTCTGGATCCTCAACGACGTCATCTGGCGCAAGACCAACCCGATGCCCAACTTCAAGGGCACCCGCTTCGCCAACGCCCACGAGACCCTGATCTGGGCCTCCAAGAGCCAGAACGCCAAGCGCTACACCTTCAACTACGACGCCCTGAAGATGGCCAATGACGAGGTGCAGATGCGCTCGGACTGGACCATCCCGCTGTGCACCGGCGAAGAGCGCATCAAGGGCGCCGACGGGAACAAGGCCCACCCGACCCAGAAGCCGGAAGCCCTGCTCTACCGGGTGATCCTGTCGACGACCAAGCCGGGCGACGTGATCCTGGATCCGTTCTTCGGCGTCGGCACCACCGGCGCGGCCGCCAAGCGCCTGGGCCGCAAGTTCATCGGCATCGAGCGCGAGGCCGAATATGTCGGCCACGCCAAGGAGCGGATCGCCAAGGTCATCCCGATCGCGCCGCAGGACCTGGACGTCATGGGCAGCAAGCGGTCTGAGCCGCGCGTGCCGTTCGGCACCATCGTCGAGGCCGGCCTGCTGCACCCGGGCGACACCCTCTATTGCTCGAAGGGCAATCACGTCGCCAAGGTCCGCCCGGACGGCTCGATCGCGGTCGGCGACCTGTCGGGCTCGATCCACAAGATCGGCGCCATGGTGCAGTCGGCCCCGGCCTGCAACGGCTGGACCTACTGGCACTTCAAGACCGACGCGGGCCTGGCCCCCATCGACGTCCTGCGCGCCCAGGTGCGCGCCAGCATGCCCCATGCCTGACCGGCGCTAGCGTGAAAGAAGGCCCTATCGGCGTTCGCCGCTACTGGACGATCGGCTGCCTGGCCATCGTGCTGACGGTGCTGTGCGGTCCGGCGGTTCCGGACAAGGCCGGCCCGGTCAGCCTGGTCGGCCCGCTGATCGAGATCGTCGGCTGCGCCATCCTGGTGCTGATCGCCCGCCGCCGGCTGGACGCGAAGGCCAACCTGGCGTTCATCGGTCCCGTGGTCGGCGCGGCGATCCTGTGGGCTGTCTATCTCTGGGTAAACCAAGGAGGCTTCGGCCCGAAACCCGGACCCACCGCCTGGCTCGGCGTCACCCTGCTGGGCGTGGCCATGGGCGCGGTTCTGCAGTTCCTGATCGTCGGCTTCATCGGCCAGGGCGGCCGCACCAAGGCTTGAGCCCGTGGACGAAGCGCTGCCCGATATTCCCTTTCCGCCTTCGCTGATGGAGATCGAAGTGATCTCCGATCGCGGCCTGCGGCTGGTCGTCGAGGCCGCGGAGGGCGAGACCTTCGAACTCAGTTGGGAGGTCACGGTTGGCGTTCTGGTGCGGGGCGACCCTTTTCCCACCGGCGGCCCCAGCACCCAGACCCTGATCGAGGGACCGCCCGACAGCCCGTTCCTGACCTTCATTCGCGCCGGCAGCCATGCCGATCCCTATTACGTCGCCGCCATGCAGGGCTTTCCGCCCGATCCACCGAACGTGCTGCGGCACTGGGCGCTTTGCACCCACGAGGCGTTGATCGAGGTGGCCTCTCTCTATCCGCCGACGGTGAAGCGGCTGGCCTGAAGCCAAGCCGCGACGCGCCTTGAATCCCGGCGTCGCCAGATCCCCGCCCGCCCAGATCTCGGCCGCGCTTGACTCCCTCCCCCGCCTCGCTCATTGACCGCCTTGACCCTCGCGGGAGACGTCGGGATTCGCTCCCGAGGCCGAAGGCGCAACCGCCCCGGAAACGCTCAGGCAAAAGGACCGCGCGGGTTTAGGAACGCTGGAAAGTGGCAGCTTGCGAGAGCTGCCCGCCGAAGGAGCAAGGGCCTGGCTCAGGTCCGGAATCTCTCAGGTCAAAGGGACAGCGGGGGCGCTATCGCCAGGCGAAAGCCGGGCTTGCAGCGCCGTCCCCGTTTGGAGCCCTCCGCGTGTCCACCGAAGACCTCAAGAAGACCCCGCTCTACGACGCTCACGTCGCCGCCGGCGCGCGCATGGTTCCGTTCGCGGGCTACCACATGCCGGTGCAGTACAAGGACGGCGTGCTCAAGGAGCACCTGTGGACCCGCGAGCACGCGGGCCTGTTCGACGTCTCGCACATGGGCCAGGCCCGGCTGCGCGGTGAAAACCCGGCCAAGAGTTTCGAGAAGGTGGTCTCGGCCGACTACCAGGGCCTGAAGGCCGGCAAGCAGCGCTACGGCGTGCTGCTGAACGCCGACGGCGGGATCATTGATGATCTGATGACCGCCCGTCCCGACGACGACGGCCTGTTCGTCGTGGTCAACGGCGCCTGCAAGGACAACGACTACGCGATCATCGCCCGCGAGCTGGCCGGCGAAGCCACCGTCACCCGCCTGGAAGACCGCGCGCTGCTGGCCCTGCAGGGCCCCGAGGCCACCGCCGTGCTGGCCGCCCACGTGCCGGAAGCCGCGCAAATGGTGTTCATGGACGCCCGGGCCCTGACGGCGTTCGGCGTCGACGCCATCATCTCCCGCTCGGGCTACACCGGCGAGGACGGCTACGAGATCTCGGTTCCGGCCGACGCCGCCGAGCGCATTTGGAACACCCTGCTGGCCGACGAGCGCGTCAAGCCAATCGGCCTGGGCGCCCGCGACAGCCTGCGCCTCGAAGCGGGCCTGCCGCTCTACGGCCACGACCTGGACGAGACCGTCTCGCCGATCGAGGCCGGCCTGAACTTCGCCGTCGGCAAGAGCCGCCGCGAGGCCGGCGACTTCCTGGGCGCAACGCGCATCGCCAAGGAACTGGCCGGCGAGCTGTCGCGCGTCCGCGTGAACCTGAAGGTGCTGGAGGGCGCCCCGGCCCGCGAAGGCGCCGAGATCGCCGACGCCGACGGCGCCGTGATCGGCAAGGTCACCAGCGGCGGCTTCGGCCCCAGCTTCGGCGGCGCCATCGCCATCGGTTTCGTGCCCCCGGCCTACGCCGTGCTCGGGTCGCAGTTGAAAGTCATCGTCCGGGGCAAGCCGGCGGCCGCCGAGGTCGTCGCCTCCCCGTTCGTTCCCACCCGTTACGTCCGCAAACTCTAATCCACCAAGGGCCAGACCATGCGCTTCACCAAGGACCATGAATGGGTCGCCGTCGAAGGCGACATCGCCACCGTCGGCATCACCGCCTACGCCGCCGAGCAGCTGGGCGACGTGGTGTTCGTCGAAGTTCCGGAAGTCGGCAAGACCGTGGCCCAGGGCGAAGGCCTGGCCGTCGTCGAAAGCGTCAAGGCCGCCTCCGACGTCTACGCCCCGGTGTCGGGCGAGGTCGTGGAAGCCAACGCCGAGCTGGGCGATGCGCCGGAAACCGTCAACGCCGTGCCGGAAAGCGGCGGCTGGTTCGCCAAGCTGAAGCTCTCCAACCCGGCCGAGGTCGACGCCCTGATGGATCGCGACGCCTACGAGGCGTTCCTGGCGACGCTCTAAGGCAGAACCCTTCCCCCTTGATGGGGGAAGGGCAGGGTTGGGGGTGACCCCGCCGCCGTAACCACCCCCATCCCCGACCCTTCCCCCATCGAGGGGGAAGGGAGCAGGAATTTCCCATGCGCTACCTCCCCCTGACCCCCGAAGACCGCGCCGACATGCTCGGCGTGATCGGCGCGGGCTCGATCGACGAACTGTTCGTCGACGTGCCGGCCGTCGCCCGCCGCAGCGAGCCTGTGGACCTGCCCCACCACGCCGGCGAGCTGGAAGTCGAGCGCGAGATGCTGCGCCTGTCGCGCCGCAACCGCTCGGCCGCCGAGGGGCCGTTCTTCGTCGGGGCCGGGGCCTATCGCCACCACGTGCCGGCCACGGTCGACCACATCATCCAGCGGTCGGAATTCCTGACCAGCTACACGCCCTACCAGCCGGAAATCGCCCAGGGCACGCTGCAGGTGCTGTTCGAGTTCCAGAGCCAGGTCGCCGCCCTGACCGGCATGGAGGTGGCCAACGCCTCGCTCTATGACGGCTCCACCGCCACGGCCGAGGCCGTGATGATGGCCCAGCGCGTCACCCGCAAGACCAAGGCCGTGCTGTCGGGCGGCGTCCACCCGCACTATGTCGGCGCGGTCGAGACCCTGGCCCACGCCGCCGGCGTGACCACCCTGCGCCTGCCGGCCGCCATCGACGCCGAGGACGCGGTGATCGCCGCGATCGACGCCGACACCGCCTGCGTCGTCGTCCAGACCCCCAACGTCTTCGGCACGGCCACCGACGTCAGCAAGATCGCCGAGGCGGCCCACGCGGCCGGCGCCCTGCTGATCGTGGTCACCACCGAGGCCGTCTCGTACGGTCTGCTGAAGTCGCCGGGCGCCATGGGCGCCGACATCGCCGTGGCCGAGGGCCAGTCGATCGGCAACGGCCTGAACTTCGGCGGCCCCTATGTCGGCCTCTTCGCCTGCAAGGAAAAGTTCGTCCGCCAGGCCCCCGGCCGCCTCTGCGGCGAGACCGTGGACGCCGACGGCAAGCGCGGCTTCGTCCTGACCCTGTCGACCCGCGAGCAGCACATCCGCCGCGACAAGGCCACGTCGAACATCTGCACCAACAGCGGCCTGTGCGCCCTGGCCTTCTCGATCCACATGAGCCTCTTGGGCGAGCAGGGCCTGCGCCAGCTGGCCTCGCTGAACCACCAGAAGGCGCTGGCCACGGCCAAGGCCCTGGCCGCCATTCCGGGCGTCGAGATCCTGACGCCCCGGTTCTTCAACGAGTTCGCCGTGCGCCTGCCCAAGGACGCCGCCGAGGTCGTCGAGACCCTGGCCGCCCACGGCGTCATCGCCGGCGTGCCCTATTCGCGGCTGGAGCCGGGCTCGGGCCTGGACGACGTGCTGCTGGTCGCGACCACCGAGACCACGCTCGACACCGACATCACCTTCTTCGCCAAGCTGCTGGCCGGAGCCGTCCAATGAGCATGAACAATGTCGGACGTCCCACTCGTCCCGAAGCTTCGAATGACGACGCCGGCTTTACCTCCCTGTCGGGCGGTCGCGGCCTGCTGCAGGACGAGCCGCTGATCTTCGAACTGGGCGGCTGGACCAAGACCGGCGTCGACCTGCCGGACGCCGTCGCTCCCGACAGCGCCCTGGCCGGCCTGACCCGCGACGACGCCATCGGCCTGCCGGGCCTGAGCGAGCCGGAAGCGGTGCGCCACTACGTGCGCCTGTCCCAGAAGAACCACGCCATCGACCTGGCGCTCTATCCGCTGGGCTCGTGCACGATGAAGCACAACCCGCGCCTCAACGAGAAGATGGCGCGCCTGCCGGGCCTGTCGGACATCCACCCGCTGCAGCCGCAGTCGACGGTGCAGGGCGCCATCGAGCTGATGGACAACCTGGCCCACTGGCTGAAGACCCTGACGGGCATGCCCGCCGTCGCCCTTTCACCCAAGGCCGGCGCTCACGGCGAACTCTGCGGCCTGCTGGCCATCCGCGCCGCCCACGAGGCGGCCGGCAACGGCCACCGCAAGACCGTGCTGGCCCCGACCAGCGCCCACGGCACCAACCCGGCCACGGCGGCCTTCTGCGGCTATACGGTCGTGGAAATCGCCCAGACCGACGACGGCCGCGTCGACCTCGCCGACCTGGAAGCCAAGCTCGGCGACCACGTGGCGGCGATCATGGTCACCAACCCCAACACCTGCGGCCTGTTCGAGCGCGACGTCGTCGAGATCGCCCGCCTGACCCACGCGGCGGGCGCGTACTTCTACTGCGACGGCGCCAACTTCAACGCCATCGTCGGCCGGGTGCGCCCGGGCGACCTGGGCGTCGACGCCATGCACATCAACCTGCACAAGACCTTCTCGACGCCCCACGGCGGCGGCGGTCCGGGCGCGGGTCCGGTGGTGCTGAGCGAGGCCCTGGCCCCGTTCGCCCCCACTCCGTGGGTGGTGCATGACGACGGCGGCTACAAGCTGATCGAGGAAGCCGAGGGCGTCGCCGCCCAGGCCTTCGGCCGGATGAGCGCCTTCCACGGCCAGATGGGCATGTATGTGCGCGCCTACGCCTACATGCTCAGCCACGGCGCCGACGGTCTGCGCCAGGTGGCCGAGGACGCGGTGCTGAACGCCAACTACATCAAGGCCCGTCTCAAGGACCTGATGAGCCCGGCCTTCCCCGAAGGTCCGTGCATGCACGAGGCGCTGTTCGACGACGCCTGGCTTGAAGGCACCGGCGTCACCACGCTCGATTTCGCCAAGGCGATGATCGACGAGGGCTTCCACCCGATGACCATGTACTTCCCGCTGGTGGTGCATGGCGCGATGCTGATCGAGCCGACCGAAACCGAGTCGAAGGCCGAACTCGACCGCTTCATCGAAGCCCTCCGTCTCCTCGCGGAATCGGCCAAGGCCGGCGAGGTCGCGCGGTTCAAGAACGCCCCGCACCTGGCCCCGCTGAAGCGCCTGGACGAGACCCTGGCGGCCCGAAAGCCGAAGTTGAAGTGGAAACCTGTTGCCCCCGCGCCACTCGCAGCGGAATAGGCGCAACACAGGCACGAAAGCGGAACGGGGCGCCTTTACGGAAGGGCGCCCCGTTTCCATATGCACCGTGTGGGAAGAGGGGGCCGGCGCTTTGTCGGAAACCGGCGGACCACATACCCCGTTCAGCCCCCCATGAACTTCGCCATCGCCATGACGCCCGTGCGCCTCTCCGCCGCCGACGAACTCGCCCGCGAGCTTCTCGGCCGGATTATTCGCGGCCTGCTGGTGGCTCTGGGCCTGGTGTTCATCGCCGCGGGTTTTCTGATCGCGCCCCTGCCCGGCCCCATGGGCGTGCCGCTGACGGTCATCGGCCTGATGCTGGTGCTGCGCAACTCGTTCAAGGCCCGCAAGCAGTTCGTGCGCTTCCAGCACGCCCACCCCAAGCTGGTCTTCCCGCTGCGCCGCCTGCTGCGTCGCGAGCCTGAAGTCGTGCTGGTGGCCTGGCAGCAGGTGCTGCGCATCGAAAAGCTGGTCGTGCCGCGCCGCTGGCGGGTGGCCAAGCGCTGGCGCAAGTCCTTCAAGCGCCGGGGCCAGGTCAACCCGCGCGGCCAGTGAGCCCCCGCGACCCCAGGGTCGTCCGTCGCCTGTCGAGCCTGCGCCGCAGGCGACTGGCCTTCGTCCTTCGTGAGACCCTGGCCCGCGTCGCGCGGCTGCTGCTGATCGCCCTGGGCTGCCTGATCCTGCTGGCCGGGGCCATCCTCACGCCCCTGCCCGGCCACGTCGGCCTGCCGCTGCTGGTCATCGGGCTGATGGTGGTGCTGCGCAACTCGTTCCAGGCCCGCCGCCGCTTCATCCGCTGGCAGAAGCGCCACCCCAAGCTGATCTTCCCGATCCGCCGCCTGATGCGCCGCGAGCCGGAGATCCTGCTGGTCGCCTGGCAGCAGCTGCTGCGGAGCGAGAAGGTGTTCCTGCGCCGGCCGGCCTGGCGCGTGCTGAAGCGGGGCCGGAAGGCTGTGCGGAAGTGGCTGAGGAAGCGAGCGGCCGCCTAGAAACCCTCTCTCTTTGAGAGAGGGAGGGGCCCGCCGCGCAGCGGTGGGAGGGTGAGAGGTTTCGCCGCTAACAGGCAAACCCCAAGCCCTATTCAAACCGCAGCTCTGACCACCGCGCCTCATCCGGAAAGAGTGTAACCTCTCACCCTCCCACGCCGATGGCGTGGGCCCCTCCCTCTCTCTCAGAGAGAGGGATCAAAGGACAAAAGAAAAAGGCGCGGCCCTTGCGAGCCGCGCCTTTCGATCTTCAGCCGTCCTGAAGGACTACTGCAGCTTGCTGCCGATCTGGCCGATGGCCGCGTCGAGCAGAGGGTCGGCGCCGGTTCCGACGCGGGCCAGGAGCACCGCCTCGGCCGCCTGGGCGGCGAGGTCGACGGCCGCGGCCTTGACGTCCGCGGCGGCCTGGGCCTCCGCCTGGGCGATCTTGCGCTCGGCCATTTGGGCGCGGCGCGTGATCTGCTCCTCGAGCTTTTCCTTGGCCTCGGCCGCCAGACGGACCGCGTCCGCCTTGGCCGCCTCGAGCATGGCCGAAGCCTGGCGCTCGGCTTCCTCGCGCTGGGCCTTGACCTCGGCGAGCAGGGCTTGCGCCTCCTCGCGGAGCTTCTGGGCTTCGTCGAGTTCGGCCTGGATCTTGGCGGCGTAGCCGTCAAGCGCGCCGAACAGGGCACCCGGCAGGACCTTCAGAACGACCAGCAGGCCGAAGAAGATCACCAGGGCGACCAGCACCCAGAACTCCGGGTTGGAGAAGCTGAACAGGGATTCGTGTTCCATGGTCCGCTACTCCTTAGGCCAGAGCCGTCTTGAGCTCGGCGGCCGAAGCCGCCTTGCCCGTCAGCTTCTCGACGATCGCGCCGGCCGTCTCCTCGGCCACCGTGCGGACGTGGCTCATGGCCTCGTCGCGGGCGGCCTGGATCGAGGCTTCCGCCGCGGCCAGCTTTTCGGCCAGCACGGCTTCTTCCTTGGCCTGGCGCTCGGCGGCTTGCGCCGAAGCCTGGGCCTTGGCGTCCGCCGCGGTCTTCTGGGCCTTGGCGCGAGCCTCGGCCACCTCGGCGGCGGCCGCGCGGGCCTGCACCTCGGCTTCGTCCTTCAGACGACGGGCGTCGGCGATGTCGCCGGCGATCTTGGCGCCGCGCTCGTCGATCGCGCCGCTGACGCGGGGCAGCAGGCCCTTCGACAGCACGATGTAGAGAACGGCGAAGATGAGCAGCAGCCAGACGATCTGACCGCCCCAGTGCTGGAACTGGAGCTGCGGAAGACCGCCGCTTTCGTGTCCGGGGGCTTCAGTCGTCGCGACCGTGCCGTGATTTTCCGTCGCCATGGGCGAGGGCGCCTCTCAGCTAGCGCCTGCGGCCCGAAACGGACGAGCAGGCTCGGTTCTTAAAGATCAAAGCGCGGCGAAGGCCGGGGACCGGCCGCCGCCGCGCTCAGAGGATTACGAGAAGAGGATCAGGAAGGCGATGACCAGGGCGAAGATGCCCAGGGCTTCCGTCAGCGCCATGCCGAGGAACAGCATCGGACGCTCTTGAGCGGCGGCGGTCGGGTTACGCAGCGCGCCTTGGAAATAGTTGCCGAACATGACGCCCAGGCCGATGCCCGCGCCGATCATGCCGAGCATGGCCAGGCCAGCGCCGATGTACTTAGCGGCTTCCGCTTCCATTGTGAGGCTCCTTGAGAATTCAGAGATAGGTTGAAGAGAAAAGGGTGATCAGTGGCTGTCGAGGTGCACGACGTCATTGATATAGACGCAGGCAAGCACCGCGAACACGAAGGCCTGCAGGAAGGCCACCATGAACTCGAGGGCCGTCAGGGCGACGACGGAGGAAAGGGCCAGCAGCGAACCGGCCCAGCCGATCGCGCCGAGACCGCCCAGGGCGATCACGAAACCGGCGAAGATCTTCAGCACCACGTGGCCGCCCAGCATGTTGCCGAAAAGACGAAGACCCAGGGTGATCGGACGGATCAGGAACGACAGGATCTCGATCGGCACCAGTAGGAAGTACAGCGGCCACGGCACGCCCGACGGCGCGAACAGCTTGAAGAACTTCAGGCCGTTCTTGGCGAAGCCGACGGCGACCACGGTCAGGATGACCATCAGGCCCAGGGTCAGGGTCACGGCCAGCTGCGAGGTGGCGGTGAACACCAGGAACATGCCCTGCAGGTTCATGAACAGCACGAACGCGAACAGGGTGAAGATGAAGGGCAGGAACTTCTTGCCGTCGTGGCCGATGATCGACTCGGCCAGGCCGTCGACCAGTCCATAGAGCATCTCGCCCACGGTCTGCAGGCGGCCCGGAACCACGGCGCGGCGGGCGGCGACGGCGTAGAACGCCACGACCAGGGTCGCGGCCAGCAGCATCGCGGCCACCGAATTGGTGATCGACAGATCGATCGGAAGACCGAAGACGTTCACGGTGGGCAGTTCCACGACCTTCTGGATCTGGAACTGGTGCATCGGATCGGCCATCGGCCCTAGTCTCTCTTCTGTTTGGGGGCGGTGGACCCGCCTCCCGTGTGTACATCCTCGGCCTGGGCCTTGGACGCCTGCGCGCTCAGTTTCGTCGCCTTGCGGACGACGGAGAATATCGCGAGACCGGTTCCGACCAGCAGACCGCCGATCATTCCCCAGGGCCCCGTACCGACGTAGTGGTCGAGCAGCCAGCCGAAGCCCAGCCCCACCAGAACGCCCCCGATCAAATCCGCCAGGAGGCGATAGCCGTCCTGGGAAGCCTTCTCGTCCGCCGCCTTGGCGGGTTTTTCCGCCGCCTTCCGCGCCTCGAAAGCGTCGAGCCGAGCGTCCAGGCTCTTGAAAGCCTCGTCGTTCGGTTCGTCGGCCTTGGGCATGGGAAGCGGTCAGGTCCGAAAGCGCCCGCAGACGCGCCTGAAGAAGGCGCTTTTTCGGCCGGCTTGATCGCGGCGGAACCTATAGGGCGCGCTGCGGTGCGTCAAGATTGTGGAGAAACTGCACAAGGCACTGTTTTGACGGGGGAATTTCCGCAGGGTCAGCCAATCCGCGGAATCTGGGTCTCCGGGACGGCCCCGCCGCTGGCGATACCCCCGGCGCGCGACGATCCGTCCGACGAAGAGCGTGGCGGCTCCAATTGCTTTTTTCGCCGTTTTGGGGTTTAGGAGGCGCGCCTCTCCAACAGCACGAAGATTCATGTCCTACCTGAAGAACACCGGATTCGCCGATCGCATCACCGCCCAGCAGGAAGCCAAGAAGGCTATGCTGGCCAAGTTCAAGCCGAAGGCCACCGTTCAGGATCCTGATTTCGACAAGCGCGATGAACAACGCGCCGCCGAGCTGGAAGCCGTTCGCGTCGCCCGCGCCGAAGCCAAGGAAATCGCCCGCCTCGAAGCCCTGGCCCGCCAGGAAGAGATCGCGGCCGTCAAGCGCGCCGAGCGTAAGGAACGCAAGGCTGTCGAAGCCGCCGAGCAACGCGTCCGCAAGGAAGAAAAGGCCGCGGCCCGCGAAGAGCTGAAGGCCCTGGGCCGCAACAGCAAGGCCTCGCGCGCCCACCAGTGGGCCCACCTGATCGGCTGATCCGAACGATGGGGAGACGTGCTATCGGCCGCCTCCCCTTCCTTCACCCGCCGCCTGCCGCCGCCCGGCTCCCGGGCGGCTTTTCGCGTTTGTAGGGATCGCCATGGAACATCTGAGCGTCCAACTGCTCGTCATCCTGTTCGGCGTGGCCTTCGTGGCCGGAACCCTGGACGCCATCGCCGGCGGCGGCGGCCTGATCACCCTGCCGGCTCTGCTGCTTTCCGGCCTGCCGCCGATCGCGGCCCTGGGCACCAGCAAGCTGCAGAGCACCTTCGGCTCGGTCTCGGCCACCCGGGCCTTCGCCAAGCGCGGCCTGATCGACTGGAAGACCGCCTGGCCGATCGCCCTGGCGGCGGGCCTGGCCGGCCTGGCCGGCGCACTGTGCGCCAGCCTTCTTTCGCCGCGCGCCTTAGCGGCGCTCGTGCCTGTATTGCTGATCGTCATCGCCGTCTATTTCGGCCTGTCCAAGGCCCTGAAGGCCGAGGACGGCCCGGCCCGCCTGGCCCTGCCGGTGTTCGCCGGCTTCGTCGCGCCGATCGTCGGCTTCTATGACGGCATCTTCGGCCCGGGCGCGGGGGCCTTCTACATGGTCGCCATCGTCACCCTGCTCGGCTACGGCGTGCTGAAGGCCACCGCCCACACCAAGCTGGCCAACGCCGCCAGCAATGTCGGGGCGCTGGCGCTGTTCATCCTCAAGGGCGCGGTGATCTGGCCGATCGGCCTGGCCATGGCCGTCGGCGCCTTCCTCGGCGCCCAGCTGGGCTCGCGCCTGGCGGTGCGGTTCGGGGCGCGACTTATCAGGCCGCTGCTGGTGACGATCTCCTGCGCCATGGCGATCAAGCTGCTGGCCGATCCGAACAATCCGCTGCGGCATGCGGTGGCCGCCCTCTTCTGATCCCTCTCCCCCTGCGGGAGAGGGTGGCCTCCGAAGGAGGTCGGGTGAGGGGTCGAAAATCGGCGCCGCTTCGCCCAGCCGTCAGATCAGACGCAGCGGAAAGATCTGAGAGACCCCTCATCCGTCGGCCTTCGGCCGCCACCTTCTCCCGCAAGGGGAGAAGGATTATTGCGCCGCGACCAGCTCCTCGGCGGTGCTCAGATCCACGCTCACCAGCTGGCTCACCCCGCGCTCGGACATGGTCACGCCGAACAGGCGGTCCATCCGGCTCATGGTCACCGGATTGTGGGTGATGGCGATGAAGCGCGTAAGCGTCCGGCGGCGCATCTCGTCGAGCATGTTGCAGTAGCGATCGACATTGGCGTCGTCGAGCGGCGCGTCGACTTCGTCCAGCACGCAGATCGGGGCCGGATTGGCCAGGAAGACGCCGAAGATCAGGGCGCTGGCCGTCAGGGCCTGCTCGCCGCCGCTCATCAGGCTCATGCTGGCCAGGCGCTTGCCGGGCGGACAGGCGAAGATCTCCAGCCCCGCTTCGAGAGGATCGTCGCTCTCGATCAGCCGCAGCTCAGCCTGGCCGCCGCCGAACAGGGCCTGGAAGAGGGTCTGGAAGTGGCCGTTGATCACGTCGAAGGCCGCCAGGAGACGTTCTCTGCCCTCGGCGTTCAGCTCCTCGATGCCGTCACGCAGCTTGGCCACCGCGCCCGACAGGTCGGCCCGCTCGATACGCATGGTCTCCAGCCGGCCGGCATATTCCTGGGCCTCTTCCTCGGCCCGCAGGTTCACCGCGCCGATGGCGTCGCGCTCGCGCTCCAGGGCGAACAGGTGGGCCTCGACGCCGGCGGCGTCCTTCGGCACGGCCACGGCCTCGCCGGCCAGATGCCGGCCCAGGGCCTCGGGCTCCATGCGGGCGCTCTCGCGGATGTTCGAGGCGATCTCGGCGAAGCGTTCGCGGGCCCCGTCCAAGCGGGCGACCAGCGCGGCTCGGCGCTCGCGGGCCTCGCCGGCGGCCTGGTCGGCGGCGCGAGCGGCGCGGTCGGCGGCGATGCGGGCGGTTTCCGCGGCCTCCAGGGCGTCGCTGGCCTTGGCCCGGCGCTGCTCGGCGGCGTCGAACTGATCGACCAGCACCAGCAGCTTGGCCTCCAGCTCGGCCGGGGCGGCGCGGGCGGCCTCCAGGGCGGCGGCGGCCTTGGCGCGATCGACTTCCAGGCCCTCGGCGCGCTTGGCGGCGGCGTCGCGGCGGCGGGTCCAGTCGCCGAGGTCGCGCTCCAGGCTCTCGACGCGGCGCTGGCGGCCCGAGCGTTCGCGGTTCTCAAGATCGAGGGCCGAGCGGGCGGCGGCGGCGGCTTCACGGGCGGCGGTCGCGGCCTGGCGGGCGGCCAGCAGCTGCGGGGCCAGGTCGCCGACGCTTTCAGCGGCCGCGTGTTCGGCGCGGACGCCGGCAAGCGCCTCGTCGGCCTCGGCGCGCTCGGCCTCGAAGCGGGCGATGGTGTCGTCCAGCGACTGAGCGCGGGCCTCGCGCTGGGCGGCCTCGCGCTCGAAGCGGGCCACGGTCTCGCGGGCCTGGTTCAGCAGGCGCTCGGCGTCGGGCGGACCCCGGCGCTTGTCGCGCAGGGCGTCTTCGGCGGCGCGCAGGCGGTCGGCGGCGGTCTTCAGGGCGGCGGCCCCGGCCTCGGCGCGCGGGGCGACGAGATCGATCTCGGCCTCGACCTCGGCCAGGCGCGTGCGCTGCTCCAGCCGCACGGCGGCGGGCTTGGGCGCGTCGGCCTTGGCGACGAAGCCGTCCCAGCGCCACAGGTCGCCTTCCTTGGAGACGAGCCGCGCCCCGACCGGCAGACCCTTGGCCAGGCGCTCGCCGTCGGCGCGCTCGACCAGGCCGACCATGGCCAGGCGCGCGGCCAGCTCGGCCGGGGCCTTGACCAGCGGCGCCAGCGGCTGGACGCCGTCGGGCCAGGCGGTCGCCGGCGTCTCCGCCCCGGCCCAGTGCGAAGGCGCGCGAGCGTCGAGGGCGGCTTCCAGATCATCGCCCAGGGCGGCGGCCAGGGCCGCGCCATAGCCTTTGTCGGGCGTCACCGCGTCGAGGGCGGGCGAGAAGCCGCTCTTGGCGCGCGGCGCGGTCAGTTGGGCCAGGCCCCGCGCTTCGGTGCGCAGGCGGCCCAGCTGGTCCTCGGCCTTGCGGGCCAGATCGCGAGCCGCGCCCTCGGCCTGGGCGGCCGTCATGCGTTCGGCTTCGGCGGCCTCCAGGGCGGCGCGGGCGGCGGCGAGCGCGGCCTCGGCGTTGGCGAAACGCTGGCGGGCCTCGGCGGCGGCGGGATCGACGGCCGGACCGACCGCGGCGCGTTCGGCCTTGGCCTGATCCAGGGCGCGGACGGTGCGGGCCAGCCGGCTCTCGGCCTCGGCCAGGCGCTGGGCGACGGCGCGGGCGCGGGCCTCTTCCGCGGCGGTCTGGGCGGCCAGGCGCTCGACGGCGCCGTCGGCTTCGGCGCGGGCGGCCTCGGCGGCCTTGGCCGCGGCTTCCAGTTCGGGACCGCGTTCGGGCGCGGCGGAAATCAGGGCGCGCACCTCGGCCAGTTCCGGCTCGATGCGGGCGAGACTGCGACCGGCGTCCTCGGCGGCCTGCTCCTCGCGGGCGCGGTCCTCGTCGATGCGGGCCAGATCGGCCGACAGGCGCTGGAACTCGGCGGCGGCGGCGGCGGCGTCGCGCTCGGCCCGGTCCTTCTGGATCGCCAGCTGGCCCAGCACGGCCTGGGCGATCGTCGCCTCCTCGCGCAGGGGCGGCATGGCGGTTTCGGCCTCGACGATCGCGCCCTGGCCGGCGGCGGCGGCGCGGGCGGTGTCCTCGACGTCGCGGATCGCCTGGGTGGCCTCGGCCTGGGTGCGCTCCAGCGCATCGCGGGCCTCGGTCCAGCGGGCGAACAGCACCGCGCCCTGCACGGCGCGGATCTCGGTCGACAGGCGGCGGTACTTCTCGGCCTGGCGCGCCTCGCGCTTGAGGCGGTTCAGCGCCGTCTCCAGCTCGCGGGCCACGTCTTCCAGGCGGGTAAGATTGGTCTCGGCCGCCCGCAGGCGCAGCTCGGCCTCGTGGCGGCGAGTGTGGAGGCCCGAAACCCCGGCCGCCTCTTCCAGGATGCGGCGGCGGTTCTGCGGCTTGGCCCCGATCAGCTCGCTGATCTGGCCCTGGCGCACCAGGGCCGGCGAGTTGGCGCCGGTCGAGGCGTCGGCGAACAGCAGCTGGACGTCACGGGCCCGCACCTCGCGCCCGTTGATGCGGTAGGTCGAGCCGGCCCCGCGGTCGATGCGGCGCACGACCTCCAGCACCGGATCGTCGTTGAACGCGGCCGGGGCGGTGCGGTCGGCGTTGTCGATGGTCAGGGTGACGTCGGCGTGGTTGCGCGGCGGCCGATTGCCCGATCCGGCGAAGATCACGTCGTCCATGCCGCCGGCCCGCATGGCCTTGGCGGAGTTGGCGCCCATCACCCAGCGCAGGGCTTCCAGCAGGTTGGACTTGCCGCAGCCGTTGGGCCCGACGATGCCCGTCAGGCCAGGCTCGATCCTGAACTCCGTCGGCTCGACGAAGGACTTGAAGCCGGAAAGGCGCAGACGCTGGAACTGCACGGCCGCGCCCGCCCGCTAGCCCTTCAGGGCCTTGTCGACGGCCTTGGCCAGGTCTTCCACCGTCAGCTCGCCGACGAATTCCTCGCCGTTGATGTAGAAGGTGGGCGTGGAGTTGATCCCGCGCTTGGCGGCCGCCTCGACGCGGGCGTTCAGCGCGGCGAGCGCGGGCTTGTCGTTGAGGGTCGCCTCCAGCTGCGCCTCGGTCAGGCCGAACCGCTTGGCCACGCCCAGCAGCCCGCCCCAGTAGTCGCCGGTCTGGAACATGTCGTGCTGGGCCGCGAAGATCGCCTCGACCGCCTCGAAATAGCGGGCCGGCGGCACGCGGTTGGCCAGCAGGAAGCCCGCGCCGGCCAGGTCGGCGGGCGGGGTCAGGAATTCGCGGAACACCAGCCGGGCCTTGCCCGTGTCGATGTAGCGCTTCTTGATCGCCGGCATGATCTCGAGCGCGGTATGGGCGCAGTGGCTGCAGCTCATCGAGGCGTACTCGACGATCTGCACCTTGGCCTTGACCGAGCCCATGACGTGGTCGCCGGGCAGGGGCGGCATCTGGGCGGCGCGCGCCAGGCCGGGCATGGCCGCGACGGCCATGCCTGAAACGATCAGCGCGCGCCGGTCCAGGGTCATGCTTACTTGCTCGCCGCGGCGATGGCGGCGTCCAGCTGGGCCAGCGGGGCCTCGCCGCCTTCTTCGTTCAGCTTCTTGCCGTTGATGACGAAGGTCGGGGTGCCCTTGATGTCGGTTTCCTTGGAGTAGCGCTCGATGCGGTCGTTGAGCGCCTTCAGGGCCTTCTCGTCGCTGACGCAGGCGTCGAACTTGGCTTCGTCCAGGCCGGCCGACTGGGCGATGCGCAGCAGCACGTCGCGGTACTGGCCGGTGGTGAACATCTCTTCCTGCGAGCGGTAGACCGAATCCAGGACCGAGAAATACTTGTCCTTGCCGGCGCAGCGGGCCAGCAGGAACGAGGCGGCGGCCACCTGCGGCGGAGCGGTCAGGAACTCGCGGTAGACGTAGTTCACCTTGCCGGTGTCGATGTACTTCTGCTTGAAGGCCGGGAAGACCTCCTCGTTCCAGCGGGCGCAGTGCACGCAGGAGGCCGAGGCGTACTCGATGACGGTGACCTTGGCGTTCGGGTTGCCCAGGCTCATGTCGTCGGCCGTGACGGCGCCGCCCGACTTGTTGCAGGCGGAAAGGCCGGCGACGCCGGCGACGAGGGCTGCGGCCAGCAGGATCCGGCGAAGGGGCGAGCGCATGGTCGGGTCTTCCTCGAACGTGAATAGTAGAGTTAAGCGCGATTCTTTATCGGCATGAAAATGGCGCGCTTGAGGCTTGGAGCGCATCAGCGTGAACGCGCGCAGGTTGTCAACTTTCGTTGCGCAGCACGCCTCGACCAAGCTTCAGCAGCGCCTCTTTCAGCGGCCCCTCGGGCTGGTCGACCAGGCTGTTGGCCAGGTCGCGCTCCTGGGCGGCGTCGAGCGGCGGGCGGCGGCGCGGACGCGGCGGAGCGCTGGCGGCGGCCCCGGCGACGCGCACCGGTCCCTGCACGATCCGCAGACGGGTGACCGCGCCCTTGCCCAGCAGCAGGTCGAGACGCTGGGTGATCTGCGGGGCCTGGTGCTGGATCAGCGAGGCCACGGGGCCGTCGACCCGCAGCTCCAGCGTGCCGCCCTCGCCGGTGCGGCTCTTGATGATGCGGACCGGCTCGGTGCGGCGGGCCAGGGTGTCGCCGACGATTTCCTTCCAGCGGGCCTGCAGCGCGCCCGGGCCCTGGCCGTACTTCTTGTCCAGTTCGCGGATCAGCGGGGCCAGGCTCTTGCCGGCCGGCGGCGGCACGCGCATCGGCGGCCGGGTGCGGCGGCGCGACAGGATCTTCAGCGCTTCGTCGGCCGTGGGCAGCGTGCGGCGGTACATGCGCGAAAGCCTAGCACGCCCCCTCTCCCCTCGCGCGCGCGGATTTGCGATAGGAGGCGACAATGACCGACGTCGCCGCGATCCGCTCCGCACTTCTGGCCTGGTACGACCGCGAGGCCCGCGTCCTGCCCTGGCGAACCGGCCCCGTCGCCGGGCGCATGGGGCTGCGCAGCGATCCCTACCGCGTCTGGCTGTCGGAGGTGATGCTGCAGCAGACCACCGTGCCGCACGCCACGCCCTATTTCCTGGTCTTCACCCAGCGCTGGCCCACGGTCGAGGCCCTGGCGGCCGAGGAGGACGGCGCGCTGATGGGGGCCTGGGCGGGACTGGGCTACTACGCCCGCGCCCGCAACCTGCTGGCCTGCGCCCGCGCGGTCGCCAATGACCACGGCGGCGTCTTTCCCGACACCGAAGAAGGCCTGCTGGCCTTGCCGGGGGTGGGCGCCTACACCGCCGCGGCCGTGGCGGCGATCGCCTTCGACCGCAAGGCCAATGTGGTCGATGGCAATGTCGAACGGGTGATGGCGCGCCTCTTCGCGGTCGAGGCCCCCGTGCCCGACGCCAAGCCCGAACTGAAGCGCCTGGCCGGCGAACTGGTCACCGACGAGCGTCCCGGCGACTGGGCCCAGGCCCTGATGGATCTGGGCGCAACGATCTGCAAGCCCAAGGCCCCGCTGTGCGACCGCTGCCCGGTCGAGACCTTCTGCGCGGCCAAGGCCGGCGGCGCGCCCGAGACCTATCCGCGCAAGACCAAGAAGGCCGACCGGCCCCGCCGCCACGGCGTGGCCTATGTGGTCAGCCGCCGGGGCGAGACGGCCCTGGTGCGGCGTCCGGACAAGGGCCTGCTGGGCGGGATGCTGGGCCTGCCGACCTCCGACTGGCGAGATCGTCCGTGGTCGGATGATGAGGCGATCCGCGTCGCGCCGATCCTGGCGCCGTGGCGTGATCTGGGCGCGGTGGAGCACGTCTTCACCCACTTCTCCCTGACCCTGCGGGTGCTGGTCACCGAGGCCGACGTCGCCGGCGACTTCGTCTGGACCCCGCACGAGGGGCTGTCGGCGCTGCCGAGCGTGTTCCTGAAGGCCGCGCGGGCGGGACTGGAACGGCTCGTTTAGATCCCTCTCCCCTTGCGGGAGAGGGTGGCCCGCGCAGCGGGTCGGGTGAGGGGTCTCTCAGACCTCGACGCTGCAGGCTGGGCGAGGCGGTTTTCTTTTGAGAGACCCCTCATCCGTCGGCCTTCGGCCGCCACCTTCTCCCGCAAGGGGAGAAGGATCATTTCTCAAATATTGACTTCATGTCCCATCATGCGAGCAATGCCCCATCACGGGCGCGCTCGACGCCCGGCTCTGGGAGACGCGGCATGGGCATCCACCTTCCGACCCGACGGACGGCGCTGGCGGCCGGCCTGGTCGCGCCGCTGATCCCGGGCCTGGCTCTCGCCAAGCCCTTCCCCCGCAAGCTCGTCCGCCCGACCGCGCCGTTCGACATGCCCGGCATCGGCGTGCCCGACTTCTCCAGCGCCCGGCGCTTTGCCATCACCGACTTCGGCGCCGACCAGGGCGACCAGAGCAGGACGAGCGCCGCCATCGCCACGGCGATCACGGCCGCCAACGCCGCCGGCGCGGGCGTGGTGGTGATCCCCGAGGGAACCTGGCCGACCGGCAAGGTGCACCTGAAGAGCAACGTCGCCCTGCACCTGGCCAAGGGCGCGACCCTGCTGTTCTCGGAAAAGCCCGCCGACTACCTGCCCGCCGTCCAGACCACCTGGGAGGGGCTGGAGTGCTGGAACTATTCGCCGCTGGTCTACGCCTTCGACTGCGAGAACGTGGCGATCACCGGCCCCGGCAGGCTGAAGGCCAGGCTCGACGTCTGGAAGGTCTGGTACGCGCGGCCCAAGCCGCACATGGACGCCCTGGTCGCGCTCTATCACAAGGCCGCCAGGGGCGAGCCGGTGAACGAGCGCCAGATGGCGGCCGGCGAGGCCAATCTCCGCCCGCAGTTCGTGCAGTTCATCCGCTGCCGCCACGTGCTGGTCGAGGACGTCAGCATCGAGGACAGCCCGTTCTGGGAGATCCACCCCTTCCTCTGCACCGACGTCGTCATCCGCCGGGTGAAGATCCGCGCCCACGGCCACAACAACGACGGCGTCGATCCGGAGATGAGCCGGAACGTGCTGATCGAGGACTGCGTCTTCGACCAGGGCGACGACGCGGTGTCGGTGAAGTCGGGCCGCGACCAGGACGCCTGGCGCCTGGGCGCGCCCACCCGCAACGTCGTCATGCGCGACTGCCAGATCAAGAACGGCCACCAGTTGCTGGCTGTCGGCAGCGAGCTTTCGGCCGGGATCGAGAACGTCTTCGTCGACAACTGCCACTTCACCGGCGATGGAAAGGGCGAGGACGGCTGGGCCGTGCCGATCGCCAACCTGATGTTCGTCAAGACCAACGAGCGGCGCGGCGGCTTCGTCCGCAACATCCACATGACCAATGTCAGCGCCACGAAGATCGCCGGCAGCGTGCTCGCGGTCGACACCGACGTCCTCTACCAGTGGCGCACCCTGGTCCCGACCTACGAGCGGCGGCTGACGGCGATCGAGGGCCTGCGGGTCAGCGACGTCCGGGTCGAGGAGGCCGGATCCGTCTGCCGCATCAAGGGCGAGAAGGACCTGCCCGTACGCGACGTGCGGCTGCGCAGGGTGGCGGTGGGCAAGGTGCTGGAAGAGCGCGTGAAAACCGAAAACGTCGAGGGTTTTTCCACCACCTGATCCTTCTCCCCTTGCGGGAGAAGGTGGCGGCCGAAGGCCGACGGATGAGGGGTCTCTCAAAAGCAAAACGCCGCGACAGCCGATCAGCTGTCGCGGCGTTTCTGTACGTGCAACCCCTCACCCGACCTCCCTCCGGGAGGCCACCCTCTCCCGCAAGGGGAGAGGGGCGCGGTCATCACATCCGCTCGGGCGCATCCACGCCCAGCAGGTCGAGCGCCAGCTCGAGCTGCTTGAGCGCCGTCTGGGCCAGCGTCAGGCGCGAGGCCCGCACGGCCGGATCGTCGGCGCCCAGGATCGGGCAGGCGGCGTAGAACTTCGAGAAGCCCTGGGCCAGCTTGTAGGCGTGCTCGGCCACGAAGTTGGGGGCCTTCTTGTCGTAGGCCTCCGACAGCGCGCCCTCGAAGGCGTCCAGCAGCAGGGTCAGGTCGCGTTCGGCCGGTTCGGCCACGATCACCGGACCCGCCTTGGCGGCCTGTTCGGCGGCCTTGCGCAGGATGCTCTTGATACGGACGGTCTGGTACAGCAGGTACGGACCGGTCTTGCCCTCGAAGCTGGTGAAGCGGTCGAGGTCGAAGACGTAGGAGGTGCCGCGGAAGTTCTGCAGGTCGGCGAACTTCAGGGCGGCGACGCCCACCTTGTGCGCGGTCTCCTCGAAGGCTTCCGGCGACAGTTCCGAGCCGAGGCCGGCTTCGCGCAGGCGCTCGCGGGCCTTTTCGCGGGCCATCTCGATCAGGTCGTGCAGCTTCAGCACGCCGCCGGCGCGGGTCTTGAACGGCTTGCCGTCGGCGCCGTTCATGGTGCCGAAGCCGATGTGCTCCAGCCCGCCCGGCTGGGCGTAGCCGGCCAGGTAGGCGGCGCGGAACACCTGCTCGAAGTGGTCGGCCTGACGCTGGTCCACGCAATAGAGGATCAGGTGCGGGTCGAACGACTGGCGGCGGTCGAGGATGGTCGCCAGGTCGGTCGTGCCGTACATGGCCGAGCCTTCCGACGAGACCACCAGCAGCGGATCGGGGCTTTCGACCTCGATCACCGAGCCGTCGGGCAGCTTCTTCTTCTTGGTCTCGCCGGGACGGGCCACGCGGACGATGCGGGCGCCCTGGTCTTCGACCAGCAGGCCCTTGTCCTCCAGCTGGCGCACCATCGGCGCGATCAGCGGGTCGGCGTCGCTCTCGCCCTTCCACAGGTCGAAGTCGACGCCCAGGGCGTGGAACTCGCGCTCCAGGGCCACGCGGCTGACCTCGACGAAGTGCTTCCACAGCAGACGGTAGCCGAAGCGGCCGTTCTGCAGGTCGGCCGTCGCCTTGCGGGCGCGGTCGCGATAGTCGGCGTCTTCCTTGGCGCGCGCGGCGGCGGCCGGATACAGGCGATCGAGGTCGGCCAGGGTCACCCGGCCGGCGAACTCGGCGCGCACCTTGGCCTCGTCGGCGGCGGTGAAGTCGCGCGGAGCGTCCGGCAGTTTCTCCATCAGGGCGGCGATGAAGGCGTCCTCGTCCGCCACCGCGGTGATGAGCAGGCCCATCTGGAAGCCCCAGTCGCCGAAGTGAGCGTCGCCCACCACCTGGTCGCCGCGGAAGCGGTACAGGCGCTTGATCGACTCGCCGATGATCGAGGCGCGCAGGTGGCCCACGTGCATCGGCTTGGCCACGTTGGGGCCGGCGTAGTCGACCAGCACCCGGCGCGGATCGGCCAGCAGGCTGGCGCCGGCGCGCGGATCGGCGGCGATCTGGTCGGCCCGCTCGGCCAGGGCCGAGGGGCTGACGCGCATGTTGATGAAGCCGACGCCGGCGATCTCGACCGAGGCCAGGCGCGGATCGGCCTTCAGCTGGTCGACCACCTGGACGGCGATCTCGCGGGGGTTACGCTTGGCGCTCTTGGCCGCCGCGAGGGCGCCGTTGCACTGGAAGTCGGCAAGGTCGGGCCGGTCGGACGCCGTGACGCGCCCGAAGTCGGGAGACAGTCCGGCGGCCTGGAAAGCGGCCGCGGCCGCCTCGCTCAAGGACCGCTTCAAATCGTTCATTGCTTAGGAGGAGTCCCTGCTTGCTGGGCCTGGGCGGTCTGGCCGGCGTTGACCCGGAAGCGCTTGCCGTCGCGGTTGAAGGCGGCCATTTCCGGGGTGACGTCGAAGCCGATCAGGACCTCGAAATTGCTGCCGCTCGTCTTGATGTCGGCGCGCGGGATGGTGATGGTCTGCAGATTCTCGGTGGCGTAGACGCGGTCGCCGCCGGCCGGGAAGGTGACGGGCAGGTCGAAATATTCCTTGGCCAGCACGTCCTTGTTGCGCTCGGTCACGGCCACCCAATAGCGGTAGGTCTTGCGCGCCTCGGTCGCTTCGGGACCACGGCCCAGGGCGAACAGAACCTCGACCTGCATCTTGATCGGCTCGTCGTTCTTGTAGGCGCAGCCCGAGGACACGCCCTGGATCTCGCCGGTGTAGCCGGCGGCGGCGCTGCTTTCCTTGCCGCCCTTGAACTCGACATAGCGGCTGGCGTCGTACAGCACCTTCACGAAGGGGCACGGGCCGGCGTTGCGCAGCTGGGCCAGCGGAGCCTTGGGCTGGTTCCACTCCTCGTCGCGCTTCTTCTTCTTGCCGCCGTCGTCGTCGCCGCCCTGACCACCGCCACCGGGGCCGCCCTGGCCGCCCATGCCTCCGCCCATCTGGGCGTGAGCGCTCATGGCGGTCATGGCGAACGACAGGGCCATCGTGGCGCTGAGGGCGACGGAAAGCGTGCGGCGCATGAAACGTCCGGTTCGAGAAGGATTGCCAGTTCGGGAGGTGCCCCAGCCGGCGTCATGCAGCCTGATAAAGGCATATGCGTGACCTCGCAACGTGCTCGCGTTTCACGCCTGACGTCAAACGTCCGCGTCGAGCATGCTCGCGTCACGCATGTCTGGCGCCGAAGGCCTCGAACGCTTAGGTTCCGCGCCATGAGCACCGCCGCGCCGACCCGTCCCAAGCTTCGCCTTTTCCTGGCCAGCCCGCGCGGCTTCTGCGCGGGGGTGGATCGCGCCATCCAGATCGTCGAGCGGGCGATCGAGAAGTTCGGCGCGCCGGTCTATGTGCGCCACGAGATCGTCCACAACCGCCACGTCGTAGACCGGCTGAAGGCGCTGGGCGCGATCTTCATCGAGGAACTGGACGAGGCCCCCGACGACCGCCCGGTGGTGTTCTCGGCCCACGGCGTGCCGAAATCCGTGCCGGCCGAGGCCAAGTCGCGGCAGATGATCTATCTCGACGCCACCTGCCCGCTGGTCTCCAAGGTCCATGTTGAGGCCCAGAAGCACTTCGACAACGGTCGCGAGATCGTGCTGATCGGCCACGCCGGCCACCCCGAGGTGGTCGGCACCATGGGCCAGCTGCCCGAGGGCACGGTGACCCTGATCGAGGACATCGACGACGCCTGCACCTGGCAGCCGCAGGACGCCTCGAACGTGGCCTTCCTGACCCAGACCACCCTGTCGGTCGATGACACCGCCGACATCGTCGCCATGCTCAAGCAGCGCTTCCCGACCATCGCCGCCCCGCACAAGGAAGACATCTGCTACGCCACCACCAACCGCCAGGACGCGGTGAAGATGCTGGCCGAGGCGTCTGACCTGATCCTGGTGGTCGGCTCGCGCAACTCGTCCAACTCGGTGCGCCTCAAGGAAGTGGGCCTGAAGGCCGGCTCCAAGGCCGCCTACCTGATCGACGACGCCTCGGGCCTGGAGTGGAGCTGGTTCGAGGGCGTGCAGAGCGTGGGCCTGACGGCCGGCGCCTCGGCCCCTGAAGACCTGGTGCAGGGCGTCATCGACGCCATCAGCGGCCACTTCGACCTGGAGATCGAGGAACTGGTCGAGGCCCGCGAGACCGTGACCTTCAAGCTGCCGCGACTGCTGACGACGGCTTAACGGCTTAAACGTCAGGGCGCGTCGACGACGCGCGGACGGAGCCAGTCGGTCAGCTCGGCAATGCCGATATCGCCGGCGGCGACCGCGAACATGATCGTTGTCGCATCGTCGGGCTCGGCCGCGAGCCAGAGACCGTTGTCCTCCAGGAACATGCCGAGCGCCATGAAGGCGGCGCGCTTGTTGCCGTCGATGAAGGGATGGTTCGAAGCGATGGCCACCGCGTAGGTGGCGGCGAGTTCGATCAGATCCGACAGGCTCTCATAAGCGTGACGATTGACCGGGCGCGCCAAGGCCGAATTCAGCAAGCCCTGATCCCGCACGCCGCTCGCGCCTCCCGTTTCGGAAAGCACCAAGTCATGCCAGCGGATGAGCAGCGCTTCGTCGATCCAGACAGGCTCGCTCATGGGCGCGATTACTTCGCCAGGGCCTCGAAGGTCGAACGATAACGTTCGAGGAAAGCCCGGCCACGCTCGAAGCGCTCGTTCGTCGATCGCGCCGCCAATGTGAACGGGCCGCCGGCTTCACCATCGATAACCAGCGTATCGCCCGCCTTGGCGCCGAGCAGGGCAAGCAGTTCCTCGGTCAGTTCGACCTTAACCGCCTCGCCTTGTTGCTCGATCTTGAGTTCGATCATGGAGCGCTCCTTGCCGGCAAAACCATAGCACGGGCCACCACTCGCCGACAGGAGCCGCTTGACCGCCAGCGCGCGGCGCCGCATCCCGCCGCCATGGCCGTCTATACCGACATCACCGACCAAGAGCTCGAAGCCTTCCTGGCCGAGTACGACCTGGGCGCCCCGCTGGCGTTCAAGGGCATCGCCGAGGGCGTGGAGAACTCCAACTTCCTGCTGGAAACGGAGACCGGCCGCTACATCCTGACGGTCTACGAGCGCCGCGCGCGGCCCGAGGACCTGCCCTATTTCCTCGACCTCCTGGGCTGGCTGGCCGACCGCGGCTATCCCTCGGCGCGTCCGGTCGCCGACAAGGCGGGCCGCAATCTCAAGACCCTGCGCGGCAAGCCGGCCGCCATCGTCGACTTCCTGCCGGGCCTGTCTGTGCGTAAGCCGACGCCCGCCCACTGCCGCGAAGCCGGCGAGGGCCTGGCCTGGCTGCACCTGGCCGGCGAGGGCTATGCCGGCCGCCGCGCCAACGACCTGGGCCAGCCGCACTGGGCGCCGCTGTTCTCCAAGCACCGCCAGGCCGCCGAGGACCTGAAGCCGGGCCTCTCGGCCGTCATCGACAAGGATCTGGCCGAGCTGGCCCTGGCCTGGCCGCGCAACCTGCCGACCGGCACGATCCACGCCGACTATTTCCCCGACAACGTCTTCTTCAAGACCGACGGCAAGTTCGCGGCGACCATCGACTTCTACTTCGCCTGCGACGACGCCTACGCCTACGACGTGGCCGTGACCCTGAACGCCTGGTGCTTCGAGGCCGATGGCAGCTTCAACGTCACCGCCGCCCGCGCCCTGATCGCCGGCTACGAGCGCCGCCGCCCCTTGAGCCCGGCCGAGCGCGACGCCCTGCCGATCCTGGCGCGCGGCGCGGCCATCCGCTTCTTCCTGACGCGCCTGGCCGACTGGAACGCCACGCCCGCCGGCGCCCTGGTGCGTCCGAAGGATCCGCTGGAATACGAGCGCAAGCTGGCGGTGCACCGCGAGGGCCTGTCGCTGTTCGGATCCTCGCAGTGACCCCGAAACTGATCATCTATACCGACGGCGCCTGCCGCGGGAATCCGGGCCCCGGCGGCTGGGGCGCGGTGCTGATGTACGGCGACAAGCGCAAGGAAATCTGCGGCGGCGACCTGGCGACCACCAACAACCGCATGGAGCTGATGGGCGCGATCATGGCGCTCGAGGCCCTCAATCGCCCGACCAAGGCCGAGTTGCACACCGACAGCCAGTACGTGATGAAGGGCGTCACCCAGTGGATCCATGGCTGGAAGGCCAAGGGCTGGAAGACCGCCGACAAGAGCCCGGTCAAGAACGTCGATCTGTGGCAGCGCCTCGACGCCGCCCGCCTGCGCCACGAGATCGACTGGCGCTGGGTCAAGGGCCATGCCGGCCACGAACACAACGAACGCGCCGACGAACTGGCCCGCCGGGGCATGGAAGAGACCCTGAAGAAGCGCTGACCCAAGGTCAGGCTTCGCGGAACGGCGTTCCACCGATAGCCTCCCTGAAAGAAGAACGCCTGGGGAGGCAACGCCATGAATACGATGATCGCGCCAGTGCTGGCGCTGGTGAGTTGGTCGCTGCTGATGTGGCTGTGGATGTACGCCCAGCGCCTGCCGGCCATGACCAAGGCCGGGATCAAGCCGCAGGACGCGCGGTTTCCGGGCTCGCTGACCGGCCTGCCCGACGCCGCCCGGCAGGCGGCCGACAACTACAACCACCTGATGGAACAGCCGACGATCTTCTACGCGGCGGCCCTGGCGATCGCCGTGGCCGGTCATGGCGATCCGGTCGCGGTGGGCCTGGCCTGGGCCTATGCGGGCCTGCGGGTGGTCCACAGCCTGATCCAGGCCAGCGTCAACATCGTGCTGGCGCGGTTCGCGGTGTTTTCGCTGAGCACGATCGTGCTGGGGGTGATGGTGGTGCGGGAGTGGATGAAGCTCATCGCCTGATCCCTCTCCCCTTGCGGGAGACGGTGGCCCGCGAAGCGGGTCGGGTGAGGGGTCTCTCAGACCTCGACGCTGCGTGAGCGGTCAGGCGGGGCGAGGCGGTTTTCTTTTGAGAGACCCCTCATCCGACGGCTTCGCCGCCACCTTCTCCCGCAAGGGGAGAAGGATCAGTCGTCCGACTCGCACCAGGTCTTGATCAGCTGATGCGCGATCGCCAGCGTCGGCGGGGCGAAGGCGTCTTCGATCTCGCCGCGGATCAGGGCTTTCGCCTCGTCCTTGTCGAACCAGCGGACGGCCTCCAGCTCGGTCTGGTCGGGGGCGGCCTGGTCGCTGTCGACCTCGGCGATCAGCCCCATCATCAGCGAGGCCGGGAACGGCCAGGGCTGGCTGGAGTGGTAGCGGACCTTGGTGGCGACGAGGCCCGCCTCTTCCTTCAGCTCGCGGGCGCAGGCCTCCTCGATGGTCTCGCCGGGCTCGATGAAACCGGCCAGGGCCGAGAACATGCCCTGCGGCCAGGCGGCCTGGCGGCCCAGCAGGCACTTGCCGCCGTGGACGGCCAGCATGATCGCCACCGGGTCGGTGCGCGGGAAGTGCTCGGCGTGGCAGGCCGGGCAGATGCGCTTCCAGCCGCCGTCGGCGATGTCGCTCTTCTGGCCGCAGTTGGCGCAGAACGGATGCTTGCGCCGCCACTCGAACATCGACTTGGCGGTGCCGAGGATACCGGCGTCGGGCGCCGGCAGGGTGGCGGCCGCGCCGCGCAGCTCCTCGAACCGGCCCAGGCCCTGCAGAGCGCCCTCCGCCGGATCGGCCGCGCCCTCCAGGTCGACGGCGAAGACCGCGATGTCCTTCCACAGACCCATGAACAGCAGGCGCTCGTCGGTGCCGGCCAACTCCTTGGCCATGTCGGCGCGCAGATAGGCGATCTGGACGCCGCCCGGCTCGTCATCAGCCCCCGGCGCGTCCTCGACCAGGACCTTGCCGTTCCAGACGGCGACGGCCAGGGACTGGGCGTCGTCGAGCTTCTCGGCGATCCAGCTGGCGTCGCCTCGACGCTCGCTGGCGCGGTCCAGCGGATTCCCGGCGAAGATGTTGACGATCTCGGATAGCGGCATGGGCGAATCTGTAGCCCAGCGACGCGGAGTCGTCACCGCCTGCCGTTAAGGCTTTTCGCCCACCGGAAACCCGCTGTCTTTCGGCTGCGACGCTCTGGCCTCTCGTTTTATCGCGTCGCGGACGCCGAAACCGGCGACCACTTTCGGCTGCGACGCTCTGCGCGCTTGCATATCGGTCGATGAGTCGCGATATACCCCCTCGGAGATCGGCGACGGACGATGGCCTCGCCAACCTGGTCAGGGCCGAGAGGCAGCAGCCACAACGAGATCACCTTCGGGTCGTCTGCCGGTCTCCACCTTATTCCCCGAAATCGTCAGCATCCACGCCAGCGAGCGCGCGCGAGCCTTTTGCCGCGCCGCCCGACGCTCTAGACTGCGCCCATGGCCGACCACGACCTCACGCCCGAATCCGCCCCGCCCTGGGACGAGCCCGCCTTTGACCGCGAAGAGGCGCCCGAACGCGACGAGAACACGGCCGACATCTTCGGCGAAGCGCCCGCTCCCGCCGCCGCCCCGCCGGCGGCCAGGCCCCTGCCCGAGCCCGAACCGGAAGAACCCGGCGCGGCCTACACCGTGCTGGCCCGAAAGTACCGCCCGCGCACCTTCGAGGACCTGATCGGCCAGGAGGCCATGGTCCGCACGCTGGCGAACGCGTTCAGCACCGGCCGCATCGCCCACGCTTTCATGCTCACTGGCGTCCGCGGGGTCGGCAAGACCACGACCGCCCGCCTGCTGGCCCGCGCGCTGAACTACGAGAGCGACACCGTCCACGGCCCCAGCGTCGACCTGACCACCGAGGGCCGGCACTGTCGCGCCATCATCGAGGGCCGGCACATGGACGTGCTGGAACTCGACGCCGCCTCGCGCACCAAGGTCGACGAGATGCGCGAACTGCTGGACGGGGTGCGCTACGCCCCGGTCGAGGCGCGCTACAAGGTCTATATCATCGACGAAGTGCACATGCTGTCGACGGCGGCGTTCAACGCCCTGCTGAAGACGCTGGAAGAGCCGCCGCCGCACGCCAAGTTCATCTTCGCCACCACCGAGATCCGAAAAGTTCCGGTGACGATCCTGTCGCGCACCCAGCGCTTCGACCTGCGCCGGATCGAGCCGGACGTGCTGGCCAAGCACTTCGACCGCATCTCGCAGAAGGAAGGGGCGCGGATCGACGCCGACGCCCTGGCCCTGATCGCCCGCGCCGCCGAAGGCTCGGCCCGCGACGGCCTGTCGCTGCTCGACCAGGCCATCGTCCAGACCGAGCGCGGCCAGACGGTCACCGCCGCCGTCGTGCGCGACATGCTGGGCCTGGCCGACCGCAGCCAGACCATCGCTCTCTTCGAACAGGTGATGAGCGGCAAGCCGGGCGAGGCCCTGACCACCTTCCGCCAGCTGTGGGGCTTCGGCGCCGATCCGGTGGTGGTGATGCTCGACCTGCTCGACCACTGCCACGCCTCGTCGGTCGCCAAGGCCCTGGGGCCGGACGCCCTGTCGATGCCCAAGGAACAGGCCGCGCGCCTGACCTCGGTCGGCGCCCAGACCAGCGCCGGGACCATGGCCCGCCTGTGGCAGATGCTGCTCAAGGCCCATGACGAGGTGCGCCGCGCGCCCGACGCCATGGCCGCCGCCGAGATGGCCATCATCCGCCTGTGCTACGCCGCCGACCTTCCGGGTCCGGAAGACGCGCTGAAGGCCCTGCGCGACGGCGGCAATCCGGGTGGTCCCAATGGCCCTGGGGGCGGCGGCGTCGCGGTGGGCGGTGGAGCCGCGCCGGGCGGCGCCGTCTCGGCCGCGCCGCGCGCCATGGCCGCCGTCGGCGCGGCGCCCGCCGCGCCCGTGCTGGCCTCGTTCGACGACGTGCTGAAGCTGATCGCCGAGAAGCGCGACATCGGTCTGCGGCTCGACGTCGAACAGTATGTTCGCCCGATCAGCTTCCGCCCCGGCGCCATCACCTTCGAAGCCGCCCCCGGCGCGCCCGGCAACCTAGCCGGCCGCCTGGTCCGCGCGCTGAAGGAATGGACCGGCCAGCCCTGGCTGATCGCCGCCGAGGGCGGCGGCGGGGCCGAGAGCCTGATGGAGCGCCAGAAGCGCGAGGAGCGCGAAGCCCTGGCGGCCATCAAGTCCGACCCGTTCGTGGCCTCGGTGCTCAGCGCCTTCCCGGGCACCGAGATCGTCGAGATCCGCAAGGTCCTCGCCCCCGAACCCGCGCCGATCGAGCCGGACGAAGTCGAGGACTAGCCATCTCCCTTCCCCCTCGATGGGGGAAGGGTCGGGGATGGGGGTGATGCGGCTTTTCAGGATGCGGCTCGGCCGCGCTCGAACCCGCCGGCGCTTCCACCCCCACCCCTGCCCCTCCCCCATCAAGGGGGAGGGAAAGAACCTTTCGAGGAGCAGACCATGAAAGACCTCAGCGGCCTGATGAAGCAGGCCCAGGCCATGCAGCAGAAACTGGCAGAAGCCCAGGCCCGCGTCGCCGAGATCAGCGTCGAGGGCACCTCGGGCGGCGGCATGGTCACCGTCACCCTGGCCGGCTCGGGCGAGCTGACCAAGGTGGTGCTCGACGAAAGCCTGGTCGAGCCGGGCGAGGGCGAGGTCATCGCCGACCTGATCGTCGCCGCCCACGCCGACGCCAAGAAGAAGCTCGACGCCAAGCAGGCCCAGCTGATGCAGGAGGCCGCCGGCCCGATGGCCGGCATGATGGGCGGCTTTCCGGGCATGAAGTTCTAAAGGCTGATGGCCGCCTCCGCCGGACCCGAGATCGAGCGCCTGATCGCCCTGCTGTCGAAGCTGCCGGGCCTTGGACCGCGCTCGGGCCGGCGGGCGGCCCTGGCCCTGCTGAAGAAGCGCGACACCCTGCTGGCGCCGCTGGCGGCCGCCATGGCCGAGGCGCAGGCGAAGGTGAAGACCTGCTCGACCTGCGGCTCGCTCGACACCACCAATCCCTGCGCCGTGTGCTCGGACGGAACCCGCGACGTGCGCCTGCTGTGCGTGGTCGAGGAGGTCGGCTCGGTGTGGGCCATGGAGCGCGGCGGCTCGTTCAAGGGCCGCTACCACGTGCTGGGCGGCCTGCTGTCGGCGCTGGACGGCGTCGGCCCCGAGACGCTGCGAGTGAGCGAACTGCTGGCTCGCGCCTCCAGCGGCGAGGTCGCCGAGGTGATCCTGGCCCTGCCGGCCACGGTCGACGGCCAAACCACCGCCCACTACCTCGCCGACCGCCTGGCTCAGACCAATGTGCCGGTGACCATGCTGGCGCGGGGCGTGCCGGTCGGCGGCGACCTCGACTGGCTCGACGATGGGACCATCGCCCAGGCGCTGCGGGCGAGACGGCCGGCGTAGTTTTCCCTCTCCCAGAGGGAGAGGTTTTTCAGGGAGGGAGAGGTTCGAACTACGGCGCGATCACCGCCTTGCCCACCACCCGCCGCTCCGCTAACAGGTCGAACGCCTCGCGCCAGCGCTCCAGCGGAACCTGCGCATGCACGTGCGGCCGGATCGTTCCGGCGTCGGCCATGGCCCAGACGGCGGCTTGATCCTCGGCGCCACGCTCGGGGAACTGGCGGCCGTATTCGCCGGCCCGCACGCCCATAACCGAGATCCCCTTGATCAGCGGAATATTGGCCGAGACGGTCGGGATCCGGCCCGAGGTGAAACCGATCACCAGCAGTCGCCCGTCGAAGGCCAGGCACCGCAGGCTCTCGTCGAAGACGTCGCCGCCCACGGGGTCGTAGACCACGTCCACCCCGCGCCCGCCGGTGATCTCCTTCACCCGATCGCGGAAGCCGCCTGTGACGTTGACGGTCGCGTCAGGGGCGTAGAGCCGCGCGATCTGCGCCAGCTTGTCGTCCGAGGCGGAGGCCGCGATCACCCGCGCGCCCATGGCCTTGGCCAGGTCCACCGCCGCCAGCCCCACGCCGCCGGCCGCGCCATGGACCAGCAGCCATTCGCCGGGCTGTAGGTTCGCCCGCCGCACCAGCGCCACCCGCGCCGTCAGATAGGCCGCGCCATAGGACGCCGCCTCGCCGAACGACAGCCGCGCGGGCTTGGGCTTCAGGGCCTTGGCGGGAACGACGATGAACTCCGCGAACGCCCCGGTGCGCGCCCCGCCGACCACCGCCGCGCCGATCTCCAGGCCCTCTACGCCCTCGCCCAGTCCAGCGACCTCGCCGGCGAAGTCGAGGCCGGGGGTGAACGGCAGGGACGGCTTCAGCTGGTATTCGCCGCGGGTCATCAGCAGGTCGGGGAAGTTGACGCTGGCGGCCTTGATGCGGACCAGGACCTCGCCGGGTCCGGCCGTCGGCGTCGGGACCTCGCGGACGGCGCAGCCGGCGAAGTCCGGCGCCAGAGCCTCGACGACGAGCGCCCTCACTCTACCTTCCCCCATCGAGGGGGAAGGGCTTCACTTCTCGATCTCCGCCCGCACCAGCGCCGCGATCTCGCGGCAGGCCGCATCGGCCGCCGGGACCGCGCCCGTGAAGGCCGTGAACCCGTGCGCCAGGCTGTCGTAGCAGCGGTAGACGGTCGGCACGCCTGCGGCGATCAGGCGCTTGGTATAGGCCTCGCCCTGGTCGACCAGGGGGTCGAAGCCGGCGGTGACGACGATGGCCGGGGCCAGGCCCGACAGGTCCTGCGTCTTGTCCGGCGACAGGCGCGGATCGGCCGGGTCGGCTTCCGGCCCCATGTAGTGGGCCATGAACCATTCCATGATCGGCCGGCTGAGCGGATAGGTGTCGGCGTAGAGGCTCATCGACGGCGTTTCGCTGGCCACATCCACGGCCGGATAGATCAGCAGTTGGAAGGCCGGCTGGGCCTCGCCCGTCCGCTTCATCTCCTGGGCCAGCACGGCCGAGAAGTTGCCGCCCATGCTGTCGCCGCCGATCGCCGCCTGGCCCGGCGCCGCGCCGAAGCGGGCGGCGTTGTCGCGGCCCCAGCGCCAGGCGGCCAGCACGTCGTCCAGGCCGGCCGGGAAGCGGTGATCCGGGGCCAGGCGATAGTCGACCGACAGCACGGCGGTCTTGGCCACGCGCGCCAGGATTCCGCAGAAGGCGTGGCAGGTCTCCAGGTCCCCGATCACCCCGCCGCCGAAGTGGGCGAAGACGATCAGCGGCGCGGCGCTGTCCTGCTCGGCAGGGCGATAGGCGCGCAGCGGGATCTGTCCGCCGGGACCGTCGATGTTGAGGCTCTCAGTGCGCACGCCGGGTTCGGGCGGACCAGACACCGCCGCCAGTCCCTTGGCGCTGGCGGCGCGGGCCTCTTCCGGGGCCAGGGTGGTCATCGACGGCAGGCCCTGGGCCGCATGGGCGAAGAACTGGAAGCGCGGATCGAGCGTGCGCCCGCCGCGATAGACCACGCCCCCGCCGCTCAGCGCCCGCAGGATCGGGGTCGGCAGCGACAGGATCGTCTTGAGGACCAGCTTCTGGACGTCGGCCATTCGGGGGCTCTTTTCTTCTGAAAGTCGGGAGAAAGGGTCGGCCGCTAGGGCCTGGGCAGGGCCGGCAGGCCACCGAGGATCAGGCCGACCGCGAAGGCTGTGGCGCCCTGCGTGTCCATCGGCCGGCGCTCCAGCATCTTGTCGCCGACCTCGCGGGCCACGGCGATGCAGGCGGCGGTCAGGTAGTCGAGATCGACGGGCGGGGCGTGCTCGCGCTCCAGCACCCGCTCGAAGGCCTCGCGCACCTCGCCGAAGACGGCGGTGACCTCGGGGGTCGAGCGCACCTGCGGATGGGTCTCGCCGGCCGGGCGGTTGACCCGCCAGGTCTCGTGCTCGGCGGCCAGGAAGTCGAAATAGGCCCGCATGGCCCCGCGCAGGAACGAGGCGAAGTCGGTCGCCTTCTCGAACTCCACGCGCAGCAGCGGCCGAAAGCGCCGCGCCCCGTCGTCGGCGAGGGCGTCGAACACCTCCTCCTTGGACTTGTAGTAGTTGTAGAAGGTGCCCGAGGCCAAACCGGTCAGGCGGATGATGTCGCGCACCGTGGCCCCGTCATAGCCCAACTCGCCGAACACCTGGCGGGCCGCGTCGAGAATGGCCTGGCGGTTGGCGGTCTTGGTGCGCTCGCGCTTGCCCGGGCGATTGTCCTCGCGCGGCGGCATGGCGGGGAAATAGGCGATGTTCGACATCGATGAGCGCGACTCCCAGCGGCGTCGATGACGCCCCGTCAGGATTTGATCCCCGTTCCGGGCGCGGAGCAAGAGGATCTGTCGATAAGACCCTCCCCCTGAGAGGGAGGATCTAGTTCCCCGACAAACCCGACGGCCGGACGAAGCTGGCCGAGCAGCGCACGTTGCAGCGCGACCACTCGCTGGGACAGCTGTCGTCGTCGGCGTTGGCGCGGCAGAAATAGTAGGTCTTGGCGCAGGCGGCCTTGCAGGCAGGGATGTCGCGCTCGGGCGGCTTGGGCGAGAACAGCGGCGGAAGCGGCGCGGGCGCGGGCGTCTCGGCGGCCGGCGAACCGGTCGAGCGCGCGCTCGTCTGGGCGCTCGTCTGCGCCCCGGCGGAAGAGGCCAGGGCGACGACCAGCAGCAGGGCGGAAAGGGCGCGACGCATGCCCGCGAGTCTAGGGATTGATCCGTCCGAAGGAAACCGCGCCGAGAAGCCGCACCAGCCCCTCGACGAACGCCGCCGCGCCCCTACATTGAGAGCCATGCTCAAGCACGCCGGACGCGCCCTTGCCGCCTTCACCCTGCTCTACGTTTCCTTCGTCGCGGCGGGCGGCGTGATGGCCGGAGTCGGATCCAAGCCGCCACGCGGCGCCCAGGTCGATATCGGCGAGGGCCGCACCCTGCGCCTGGTCTGCGAGGGCGAAGCCCGCACCGATCGCCCGACCGTGTGGCTGGAGGCCGGGGCCTTCGGCTTCGCCGCCGACTGGGGCGCCACCCAGGACGCCCTGGCCGCCGCCGGCTGGCGCGCCTGCGCCTATGACCGCGCCGGCATGGGCTATTCCCCGCCCGGTCCGGACCCGCGCGACGGCCTGGCCATCGTCACCGACTTCGAGAAGCTGGTCGCCGCCTCGGGCGAGAAGGGCCCGTTCATCCTGGTCGGCCACTCGATGGCCGGCCTGCGCCTGCGCGAATACGCCGGCCGCAATCCCAGCCAGGTGGCGGGCCTCGTCCTGGTCGACGCCGCCACGCCCGAGGCGGCGCAGCTCCCACTGGCCAAGCGCTTCCTCAGCTCGTTCGTGTTCGCCTCGCGGGCGGCGGCGCTGGGGGCCTCGGCGGGGCTCTACAAGCCGCTGGTCTATACCCCCCTGGGCGACAAGATCGGCCTGCCGCCCGACGCCAAGGCCGAGAAGCGCTGGGGCTTCGCCAACGGCCGCCATAACCGCACCTCGGCCGCCGAGGTCGAGCTGTGGGCCGAATCCTCGGCCCAGGCCGGCGCCGAGCCGCCCTTCTCGCCCGAATGGCCAGTGGCCGTGGTCACCGCCGGGGCGCGGGTCGGCGACCGTGTGCAATGGAAGGACATGCAGGCCGCCCCGGCCCACGCCTCGCAGCACGGCTATGTCGACCACGTGGCCGGCGCCAGCCACACCCGCCTGCTCGGCGGCGAATTCGCCGACCACATCGTGCGGGCGGTGGAGTTCGTGGCGGCGGAACGGGGCAAGCCGGCGCAGGCGCTGGTGGACGTGACGAAATGATCCTTCTCCCCTTGCGGGAGAAGGTGGCGGCCGAAGGCCGACGGATGAGGGGTCGCACCCACGAAAAACGCCGCGACGGCTGATCGGCTGTCGCGGCGTTTGATTTTTGAGAGACCCCTCACCCGACCCTGCTCCGCAGGGCCACCCTCTCCCGCAAGGGAGAGGGATCAGGAGCCCAGCTCTTCCGAGCGCTTCACGGCGGCCGCCAGCGCGCGCGGCAGCAGATCCCCGAAACCGCCCTCGCCCATCAGCACCGACAGGGCCGCGGCCGTGGTGCCGCCGGGCGAGGTGACCTGTTTGCGCAGTTCGGCCGGCTCTTCGCCGCCCTGGGCCAGCAGGGCCGAGGCGCCGGCGATGGTGGCGCGGGCGAGGCGGGCGCTGTCTTCGGGCGTCAGGCCCTGGCCGGCGCCGGCCGCTTCCAGGGCCTCGATGAAGGCGTAGAGATAGGCCGGGGCCGAACCCGAGACGGCGGTGGCCGCGTGCATCAGCTGTTCGTCGGCCAGTTCGACCGTCGCCGCGACGGGGGCGAACAGCGCCTTGGCGGCGTCCAGGGCTTCGGGCGTGTCGGCGTAGAGGCTGGCCGCGCCCTGGCCGATGGCCACGGCCGTGGTCGGCATCACCCGCGCCACGCGCCGGCCGCCGAAGACTTCGGAAATGTCGGCCGCCCGCACCCCGGCGGCGATCGAGACGATGATGGCGTCGGGGGCCAGATGGGGAACCACGTCCTTGACCGCCTCGCGCCAGATCTGCGGCTTGACCGCCAGCAGCACGACCTTGGCGGCGGCGAGCGCCTCCAGCGGCGGGTTCACGAGCGCGCCGGGAAAGCCCTCGGCGGTCGCCGCCGGGTCGCGGACGATCAGGTCGGCCGACGAGAACGCCCCCGTCCTGCGCCAGCCCTCGATCAGGGCGCCGCCCATGCGGCCCGCGCCGAGCAGAAGGATGGGGGTCATGGGCGAAGCTCCCGCGTCACAGTGTGCGCTGGGCGCTTAGCGCGGCTGGACGGCGGCGTCACCACCAGAATGATCCCTCTCCCCCTGCGGGAGAGGGTGGCCTCCGAAGGAGGTCGGGTGAGGGGTCGCGCAAACAGAAACGCCGCGACAGCGGTTCGGCTGTCGCGGCGTCAGAAGTCTGAGAGACCCCTCATCCGGCGCTTCGCGCCACCTTCTCCCGCAAGGGGAGAAGGGGATCAGGCCTGACCGACGGTCTCGAACATGCAGGCGGCCATGGCCTGGTCGGGGGTCTTGGCGCCGTGCAGCAGGAAGTCGAAGGCCGGATAGAAGCGGTCGGCGGCTTCCACCGCCGCGTCGATCATCGAGGCGGCCTGGGCCATGGTCGGGCGCTCGCCCGAGGGCAGGGCCAGGGCGTGACGGAAGACCACCTCGCCGTCATCGGTCCAGACCTCGAAGTGGCCCAGCCAGACGCGCTGGTTGATCATCGACAGCAGCTCGTAGGCCGCCGGGCGTTTGGTCTTGGAGGCGCGCAGGTCCAGCGACAGGCAGAGCTGCAGGCAATCAGCCTCGGGACGCCAGGCGAACCACAGCTCGTAATCCTTCCAGTCGCCGGTCAGGGCGAAGGCGAGATCGCCGTCTTCCGTCCGGTCGAAGGTCAGGTTTTCCGCCGCCAGCACGTGCTCGACCACCTCGAGGGGATCCAGCGCCAGCAGGACGTCGTCGTCGGGTTGGGTGTCCATCAGAACCTTTGGCCCCCAGGGGCGATGACGGGCGTGGGACCCGCCGGGTGTCGCCCACGAGAATGGAGTCTAAGCTGCTTCGCGCGTTTCGCCACAACAGCGTTCACGCTCCAAGCGAGCAAAAAGCGTGCTTATTCGCCCTTCCCGGAAGTTCCGTCCGCCTTCGGAGCGGTCTTCTTGGCAGCCTTGGGGGCGGCTTTCGGGGCGGGCGAGGCGGGTTCGGCGGCGGCCTTTTCGGCCTTCAGGGCGGCCACTTCGGCTTGCAGGGCCGCGACCTGGGCCTTCAGGACTTCGAGGTCGTCGCGACGCACCAGATCCAGTTCGGCCGCCCAGCGGTCAGCCTGCGAGCGGAAGGCGGTCTTGGCTTCGTCGCCCGCGGTCTGGGCGATGCCCATGGCGGCCTGGGTGAACTTGGCGAACTCGTCGAGGAAAGGGTTCTGGCTGTGCATCGTCGTTCCGGATGGGCGCAAATCGCCTGACGTCCTTTATATGGTGAGCGGGGGATGAAAGCGAACTGGTAACCCGCTATGCCTGCGACCAACTGTCCCGATCGGAGCCGCGCGGCGTGATCTTTCCGGAATTCGACCCCGTCCTGATCCACCTCGGCCCGCTGGCGATCCGCTGGTACGCCCTGGCCTACGTCGCCGGCATCCTGCTGGGCTGGCAGTACGCCGTGCGGCTGGTGAAGACCTCTCGGCTGTGGGGCGGCCGCACGCCCACCGCCACGCCCGAGCAGATCGACGACCTGGTGCTGTGGATCACGCTCGGCATCATCCTGGGCGGTCGCCTGGGCTACGTGCTGTTCTACAGCCCCTCGCTGATCTGGACCAAGCCGCTGGAGATCCTGCAGGTATGGAACGGCGGCATGAGCTTCCACGGCGGGTTCCTGGGCGTCTGCGCCGCGGTGATCCTGTTCGCCCGCCGCAACAAGATCGACCTGCTCAAGCTCGGCGACCTGGTGGCGCCGGTCGCGCCGCTGGGCCTGCTGTTCGGCCGCCTGGCCAACTTCGTGAACGGCGAGCTTTGGGGCCGGGTCACCGACGTTCCGTGGGGCGTGGTGTTCTGCAACGCTCGCATCCGCGCCCTCGAAGGCGGCGCCTGCGTGGCCGGCGACCTGCCGCGCCATCCCAGCCAGCTGTACGAGGCGGCGCTGGAAGGCCTGGTCCTGTTCGTGGTCCTGCGCCTGGCCACCCACCGCTTCGCCTTCCTGCAGCGCCGCGGCGGGCTCGTGGGCCTGTTCATGCTCTGCTACGGCCTGTTCCGCGCCAGCCTCGAGAACGTGCGCCAGCCCGACGCCTTCATGCCCAACTTCCCGCTGGGCCTGACCATGGGCATGCTGCTGTCGACCCCGATGCTGCTGATCGGCGCCTGGCTGGTCTGGCGGGCGCTGAAGGAGCCCGTCGTCCCGGTCGCTTCCCAGGAGCCGGCCGCGTCTTGATCCCCGCACGACCCGCGCTGCTCGACCGCCTGAAGGCCCAGATCGCCCAGGACGGGCCGATCAGCGTTCCCGAATACTTCACCCGCTGCCTGCACGACCCCCGCGACGGCTACTACGCCAACCGGCCCGCCTTGGGTCCTGAGGGCGACTTCGTCACCGCCCCCGGCGTCAGCCAGATGTTCGGCGAGCTGATCGGCCTGTGGCTGATGGAGACCTGGGACCGCCTGGGCCGCCCCGCGCCGTTCCGCCTCGTCGAGATGGGTCCCGGCGACGGCACGCTGATGAGCGACATCCTGCGCGCCGCCCGCCTGCTGCCGCCGTTCCTGCAGGCCGCCGACCTGTGGCTGGTCGAGGTATCGCCGGTGCTGCGCGCGGCGCAGGAGGCCAAGCTGGCCGGGGCGTCGGTGCGTTGGGCCGGGCGGCTGGAAGAGGTTCCGGCCGACACGCCGCTGCTGCTGGTCGCCAACGAGTTGCTGGACTGCCTGCCGGCGCGACAGTTCGTGAAGACCGCCGACGGTTGGGCCGAACGGGTCGTGGGGCTCGGCGAGGACGGGGAACTGGCGTTCGGGCTGCGCAAACTAAATCCTCCCCCCCTGGGGGAGGTGGCCCGAAGGGCCGGAGGGGGGGCGTTTTCAGCCGCCGCCGAGCCTGGGATTCTTCCCCCTCCGTCGACTTCGTCGACACCTCCCCCAGGGGGGGAGGATCTTGCCGTCGGCTCCATCCTCGAATCCTCGCCCGCCCAGGCCGCCCTGGGCTCGGAGATCGGCCACCGCCTGGCCCGCGACGGCGGCGCGGCGCTGCTGATCGACTACGGCCGCGCCACGCCCGAGCCGGGCGACACCCTGCAGGCCCTGCGCGCCCACAGGAAGGAAGGCCCGCTGGACAATCCCGGCCAGGCCGACCTGACCGTCTGGGCCGACTTCCCGTCGGTGCTGGACGCCGCCCGCGAGGCCGGGGCCGAGGCCCCGCCGGTGATCACCCAAGGCGAGTTCCTGCGCGCCCTGGGCATCGAGGCCCGCGCCCAGGCGCTGGCGGCCGCGCGGCCCGATCGCGCCGACATGATCGCAAGACAGCTTGATCGCCTGACCGGAGCGGCGCAGATGGGCGATCTCTTCAAGGTCGCGTGCCTGAGCGCGCCGGGGCTGGCCGCCCCGCTCTTCGAGGACGAGGCATGACGCAAGCTCACATCCCCACCGTCCAGTCATCGCTGCTGGCGACCGTGCCCGGCCTGCGCCACGCCTTCTTCACCCGCAACGGCGGCGTCTCGCAGGGCCTCTACGACAGCCTCAACGTCGGCCGCGGCAGCCAGGACGAGCCGGCCGACGTGATCGAGAACCGCGCCCGCGCCGCCGGCTGGTTCGGCGTCGACCGCGAAGACCTCAACACCTGCTTCCAGATCCACTCGACCATCGCCATCGTCGCCGACGGCTCGTGGGGCGACGCTCGGCCGCAGGGCGACGCCGTGGTCAGCAAGACGCCGGGCGTGGTCTGCGGCGCCCTGCACGCCGACTGCGCTCCGGTGCTGATCGTCGATCCCGAGGCCCGCATCGTGGCCGCCGCCCACGCCGGCTGGCGCGGGGCGCTGGACGGCGTCGTCCAGGCCGCCGTCGACTCCATGGTCGAGCTCGGCGCCCGCCCCGAACGCATGGTCGCCGCCGTCGGCCCCTGCATCGGCCCGGACTCCTACGAAGTGGGCCTGGAGTTCCTGCACCGGTTCGAGGCCGACTGCCCCGGCTCCAAGCGGTTCTTCAAGCCGGGCAAGGCCGACGACAAGCGGATGTTCGACCTGCCGTCCTTCGTGCTCGACCGCATCGAGACCGCCGGCATCGAGCAGCGCGAATGGATCGGCCGCGACACCTGCGCCGAGGGCGACCACTTCTTCTCCAACCGCCGCGCGGTGCTGAACGGCCAGAAGGATTACGGCCGGCTGCTGTCGGCGATCATGCTGGAAGGATGACCCTCTCCCCTTGCGGGAGAGGGTGGCCTCCCGGAGGGAGGTCGGGTGAGGGGTCGAAAGCCCTGTCCGCCGCGAAAACGGACCGACGGGGTGCGGCGTTCGATTTCTGAGAGACCCCTCATCCGTCGCCTTTCGGCGACACCTTCTCCCGCAAGGGGAGAAGGACGGGGCTGTGCGGCCTGAACGACACGAAATGGTCATGAAGCGCAACCAGCGGGCTTAAGCGGGTTGCCCCGGGGCGGATCGCTGCTAGAAGGCCCGGCAACGGCGTCCCCCCACCGAGAATCCAAAATGAAGCTGCTGTCCGGCAACTCCAACCGTCCGCTGGCCCAGGCCATCGCGGAGTACCTCGACATGCCGCTGACCCGCGCCCAGGTGCGCCGGTTCGCCGACCTCGAGGTGTTCGTCACGATCGACGAGAACGTCCGCGGCGAGGACGTCTTCGTGATCCAGTCGACCAGCTACCCGGCCAACGACAACCTGATGGAGCTGCTGATCTGCATCGACGCCCTGAAACGGGCTTCGGGCAAGCGGATCACTGCGGTGCTGCCCTACTTCGGCTACGCTCGTCAGGACCGCAAGACCGGCGGCCGCACCCCGATCTCGGCCAAGCTGGTCGCCAACCTGATCACCCGCTCGGGCGCCGACCGCGTGCTGACGATGGATCTGCACGCCGGCCAGATCCAGGGCTTCTTCGACATCCCGACCGACAACCTGCTGCCCTCGCGCCTGCTGGCCGACGACATCATCAAGAACTACCCGCTGGGCGACGACCTGATGGTCGTCTCGCCGGACGTCGGCGGCGTGGTGCGCGCCCGCGCCCTGGCCAAGCGCCTGGACGACGCCGACCTGGCCATCGTCGACAAGCGCCGCTCGGGTCCGGGCCAGTCGGAAGTGATGAACATCATCGGCGACGTCGCCGGCCGCCGCTGCATCCTGTTCGACGACATCGCCGACTCGGCCGGCACCCTGTGCAACGCCGCCGCCGCCCTGATCGCCAACGGCGCGACCTCGGTCAGCGCCTATGTGACCCACGGCGTGCTGTCGGGCGCGGCCGCCGACCGCGTGGCCAATTCGGTCCTGACCGAGCTGGTGGTCACCGACTCGATCGAGGCCTCGGACACCACCAAGGCCTGCCCGAAGATCCGCTACGTCTCGTGCGCCCCGCTGATCGGCGAGGCCATCCGCCGGATCGCCAACGAAGAGTCGGTGTCGAAGCTGTTCGACTGATCGGCATCCCGGTTCTCTCAAACCGTAAAACCCCCGCGAAAGCGGGGGCCCAGGCTTTTTCTGAAACCCTAGGCGCTCGACGATAAAACGCCTGGGTCCCCGCTTTTGCGGGGATTTTACGGGGGTGGGGCGGTCCGAGCAGTTAACCCCCAAACCTCTCCGCCACATCGGCGCCACATTTTCCGTCGGGAAAATATCCAACGGAATCCGCGCTCTCGCGGAAATCGCGACACAGCCCCGCTTGTCAAAGTCTGGTTAACGGACTGACTGTCACAATGTCGCCCGCCGGCGATGTTATGCCGGCTCCATCTACACGGGGATGTCGTCAGCATGCTTTCCAACCTGCGTCCGCGCGCCGCTCTGACGGCGGTCGCGATCGCCGCGGCCACCGTCCTGGCCAGCTGCAGCACCCCGCCGCCTCCCCCGCCGCCGCCCGTCGTCCAGGCCCCGCCGGCTCCGCCGCCGATCACCCTGTCGAACAAGGTGGTCGAGCGCGCCAGCGCCTTCCGCGGCTACATGCAGCGCGCCGGCTCCATCACGCCCGACTTCCAGAACGGCGACCAGATCCAGGCCTCGCTGAAGGTCGGCGTCGGCTACGAGCAGAAGCACTTCCTCAGCGGCGCCATGTCGTACGGCGCGGTGCTGGCCCTGCAGGACCCGACCTTCGTGGCCTCGGTGCGCGCCTTCGCCGCCGATCCGGCCCAGCGCCAGCAGGTCATCAACCAACTGATCGCCGACCCGGCCTACGCCGTCGGCTTCAAGGGCAGCGACACCGCCGCCGCCCGCATCATCGACACCCTCGGCGCCGACGGCCTCAAGGTCTACGACGCCGGCAAGAAGGTGAAGCAGGCCGCCTACGACGTGCAACGCGCGACCTGGTCGAAGGCCGCCGTGACCGATCGCGACGGCCGCCTGGCCTACGCCAAGTCGGCCTCGGCCACCCCGGCCCTGGCCGACACCGCCGACGTGGCCCAGCTGCAGCAGGCCTCGCTGGCCACCGTCAGCGCCCCGCCGCCGCCCGCCGCCCCGGCCGCCAGCCCAGCCGCCAGCATCGACGCGGCCCTGGCCTCGACCATCCCGTCCGGCCCGCGCTCGGCTCCGCCGCCCTATCGCCCGCTGGTCATCCGCAGCCTGGCGGTCGCCGCACTCGCGGCCTTGGGCGCCGCCGGCGACGAGAACCTGCCGACCATCGAGGCCATCATGGCCGAGCCCAACGCCGGCTCGTGCCTGAACATGGCCAAGCTGAACCTCTATCAGTGCCTGGCCGTGTCCAAGCCGCACTACGAGGACATCTTCTGCCTTGGCCAGCACATCATGATCGACACCGGCGCCTGCGTGATCAAGGCCTCGGGCGCGCCGATGCCGGTCGAGCCGCTGCCGCCCCCGCCGCCGGAAAAGCCGACCGCCAAGAAGAAGCCCGCCGCCAAGCCCGCGGCCGCCAAGAAGAAGAAGGCCTGATCCTTCAGACCTTTCGCCTAGAGCCTGCCAAGCAGGCTCTAGGTCCAAACATCAGAGCGCGCCCGGGCGGGTTAGCCGCCCACACCTAACCCTGGCGCGCTCACACAAGAGGGCCGCCGGATTGCACCGGCGGCCCTCTTCGTGTATTGGGCGCCCTCCTGAAAACGTCGACCGAGCGGGGCAATCTGGTCCTGTGCGGCGATTTCGCATTTCGAGGGCATTGGCCCTCAAGAGAGAACTGACATGGCCGAGATCATCCTGAACGTTGAAATCCGCGACCGCGCCGGCACCGGCGGCGCTCGTGAAACCCGCCGCGCCGGCCTGGTCCCGGGCGTGCTGTACGGCGGCGACAAGGATCCCGTGAACGTCGCGGTGAAGGTCAACGAATTCCGCAAGGCGCTCTACACCGGCAAGCTGCTCGGCCACCTGGTCACGCTGCAGCACGGCGAAGACAAGCAATCGGTCATCGCCAAGGCCGTGCAATTCCACCCGGTCACCGACGAGCCGGTCCACTTCGACCTGTACCGCGTCAGCGAGCACCAGCTGATCAAGATCGAAGTGCCGGTGCACTTCAAGAACCACGAAACCTCGGTCGGCCTGAAGAAGGGCGGCTCGCTGGAAGTCATCCGTCACACCGTCGAGCTGGCCTGCCCGGCCGACCAGATCCCGGAAGAGCTGATCATCGACCTGGCCGACCACGACATCGGCGACACCATCCGCATCTCGGAAGTGAAGCTGCCGGAAGGCGTGAAGCCGGCCGTGGACCGCGACTTCGTGATCGCGACCCTGAAGGCCTCGGCCTCGGCCCAGTCGGGCGCCGGCGACACCACCGTCGAAGGCTGATCCGGGCTCGGTCTTCCGACCGAACTGATCTAGGAAGCGGGCGGACCTTCGGGTCCGCCCGTTTTCGTTTGAATACGTGAGCACCGCGCGATGCTGATCCTCGCCGGCCTCGGCAATCCCGAGCCCAAGTACGAGAAGAACCGCCACAACGTCGGCTTCATGGCCGTCGACGCCCTGGCCCGCAAGTGGGGCACGGCGCCGTGGCGCGCGCGCTTCCAGGGGCTGGCCTGCGAGGGCCAGGTCGACACCCCGAACGGGCCGGTCAAGCTGCTGCTGCTCAAGCCCAAGACCTATTACAACGAGAGCGGCCGCGCCGTGGGCGAGGCCATGAAGTTCTTCAAGCTGAAGCCCGCAGACGTCATCGCCTTCCACGACGAGATCGACATGGCCCCGGGCCGCTTCCGGATGAAGGCCGGCGGCGGGGCTGCCGGCAACAACGGCATCCGCTCGATCACCAGCCAGATCGGCGACGCCTTCCGCCGCGGCCGCATCGGCGTGGGCCATCCCGGCGACAAGGACATGGTCATGCACTATGTGCTGGGCGACTTCCACAAGGTCGAGCACCAGTGGCTGGACCCGCTGCTGGACGCCCTCTGCGACGCCCTGCCCTTCGCCGCCGCCGGCGACGACGAACGCTACCAGGCCGAGGTGCTTCGCCTGGCCCCGTCGCCCAAGGCCGATCCAAAGAAGCCGCGCTCCTGAACCCTCTCTCTTTGAGAGAGGGAGGGGCCCATGGCGAAGCCATGGGAGGGTGAGAGGTTTCACTGCTTGCCGGGAAACCTCGGCGCGTTCCCCTGCGAGCAAGAAGAAAGGCCGCCCCTTTCGAGACGGCCTTCAAATCCCTGCCTTCCTCGCCCTCGTGGCGAGGATCCATGAATGCGCCAGGCGCGGCGACTTTCGAGAAAGCGCCGCCAACGTGGGGGCGCACCGTTCGAAGATCTCAACGGCGGAAACCTGGCCCCTAGGCACAAGGCCTAGAGAGGCGCGGTTGGCGGGTTCGCGCTTGGTTCGGACAGGGTGAAACCTCTCCCCCTCCCACGCCTGCGGCGCGGGCCCCTCCCTCTCTCCATGAGAGAGGGGTCCTTTCATCAGAACCGGTACTGCAGCCCCAGATTAAACTGCCGGCCCGTGTGGGTGTAGACGAAGGTGCTGTCGCGGTCGGAGTCGATGTACTGCCGATTGAAGCGGTCGAAGATGTTCAGCCCTTCCAGCGACAGCTTGAACTTGTCGTTGATCTGGTAGGACGCGGCCATGTCGAAGGTCAGGTTGGCGTCGTAGCCCTCGACGTCCTGGTAGGGGTTGTTGGCCGGCAGGGCGACGATCGACTTGTCGCGGTACGACGCCGACAGGCGGGCGCTGAACTTGTCGTCCTCGTAGTAGATCGTGGCGTTGTAGGCGTTCTTGGACAGGCCCACGAGATCGTTGGTGGTGACGCTGCCGTCGGCCAGGAAGTAGTCGATGGTCGAGTCGACATAGGTGTAGTTCACCAGCGCGCCGGTATGGCGCAGCAGGCCCGGCAGGAAGGTGAAGGCCTGCTGGTAGTTGATCTCGAAGCCCTTCAGCGGCCCGCCGGGCGTGTTCACCGGACGGGTGACCGTGAACAGGGTGTTGTCCGGGTCGAGCTGCGAAGTCCCCAGCAGGCTCAGCGGCAGGCCCGTCTGGCGGAAGCTCATCTGCTGCGACTGGTTCTGCACGTAGGTGTCGATGTCCTTGTAGAACAGACCCACGCTCAGCACGGACCCTTGCGAGAAGTACCATTCGCCGCCGATGTCGAAGGTGGTCGCGCGGATCGGGTCGAGGTCGGGGTTGCCCGAGGTGATCGACGGCGTGCCGGTCAGGTTCAGGCTGCCGCCGGGCGACAGGAAGGTCAGGTCGGGCCGCGACACGACCTTGGCGGCCGAGAAGCGCAGCACCAGGTCGTCGCGCAGGTCGAAGGCCACGTTCAGGGCCGGCAGCACGTCGAGATAGTCGTTCTCGGCGGTCACCCGGGTCGAGCCGATCTGGTAGCCGCGCGCCCACAGCTCGGTCTTGGCGATGCGGAAGCCGACGTCGCCGCGCACCGGCAGGCCGCCGATCTCGGTCTTCAGGTCGGCCTGCAGATAGCCGGAGGAGACCTTCTCCTCCACGCGCCGGATGCCGCCCGTGTTGGGGATCAGGGCGTACATGCCGGTCTTGCTGTAGAGGTTCTGGTCGGCGACGAACTTGTCGTAGTCGATGGTCGCCCAGCTGCTGGGGAACACGCCGCTCTTGATGCCGTGGCCGCCGAAGCCCTCGACCACCTTGGTCACGGCCTGCAACTGGGCCGTGGTCAGGTTGGGCACCAGGAAGTTGTTCGAGCGCTGGAAGGCCGAGGTGTCGAACGAGAACTCGTGGAAGTGGCCGCCGAACTTGATGGTCAGGTCGTCGTCGACCCGCCAGGCGAGGTTGGCCTCGGCGGTCTTGTAGATGTTGGTGGTGAAGATCTGCGACAGCCGCACCTCGGCGTTGCCGGTGCCGAAGGTGTAGAGGCTGGCGTCGGCGACGTTGAAGCCGTGGGTGATGGTCGGCTGGTCGCGATCCTCGCGGAAGTCGACGGTCATGCTCGTGTTGGGACGCTGGAACATGATCGTCGTGGTGACCGGCTGGTCGTAGTCCGACTTCGAATAGCCGATCAGGCCAGTGAGCGTGATGCTGTCGGTCAGCTCGTGCTTGCCGGTGAAGGTGTACTGCTGGAAGACGTTCTGGAATTCGTCGTGCTGGGTGTCGGAGCGCACGTCGACGCCGTCGAAGCGGCCATAGGCCACGTCGTAGACCGTCTTGCCGAAATTGATCCCGGCGGTGCTGCTGGTTCCGGCGTTGCGCAGGATCAGCTCGCGGATGGCCGTCTGCGGCTTGCCGTTCTGGCTGATGGCGCGGGCGAAGGAGAAGCCTTCCAGCCAATTTTCCTCGCGCACCACGTCGTACTTCGAATAGAGGGCGTTGAAGCCGAACGAGGTGCGGTCGTTAGGCTTCCATTGCAGGGCCAGGGTGGCGCCGGTGCGCTCCTGGTCGTGGTGGAAGCGGCCGTAGCGCGGCAGGCGCGGGAAGAAGACGGTGGTCTGGTTGCCAAGGTCGTAGAGGGTGTCGTTGGCCGCCGGGCGGGCCACGCCGGTGGCGCAGTTCAGGGCGTCGGCGCCGGTGGCCGGGTCGGTGGCCGGGTTCTGCGCCGTGCGGCCCACGGGCGTGCAGAAGCCGCCGTCGATCGTCGCCGGGTTCCAGCCGCCCGAGCCCCACTGGTCCTCGAGGAACTTGCGCTTGCTGAAGGCCAGAGAGGCCTGGGCGCCGAACTCGCCCCAGGCGGTGTCCCAGCGGTCGCCGGCCACGGCGGTGAACTTCTTGTCCATCTTCTCGGACAGGTCGTTGTAGCCCAGCGAGCCACCCAAAACGAGGGTGCGGCCCTTCTGGTCGAGCGGCTTGGCGATGTCGAGATCGACCGTGGCGCCCAGCGAGCCCTCGATCACCTCGGCCTGGGCCGACTTGCGCACGGTGATGCCGCTGAACAGCTCCGAGGCGAAGGTGTTGAAGTCGAAGCCCCGGCCCAGGTTCGCGCCCCGGTCGCTGGTGGTCGCGCCGCTGGTCGACTGGGCCTCCATGCCGTTGATGCGCACGCGGGTGAAGCTGGGCGGCAGGCCGCGCACGGTGATCGTGCGGCCCTCGCCCGCCACGCGGGTGATCGACACGCCCGGCACCCGCTGGATCGACTCGGCGAGGTTGGCGTCAGGGAAGTCGGCGATGTCCTCGGCCTTGATGGCGTCGACCACGCCCGAGGACTGACGCTTGACCGAGAGGGCGCTGCGCAGGCTCTCGCGGAAGCCGGTGACGATCACCTCCTCGACGGCGTTTTCGGTGGTCTCGCCGGCGGGCGGGGCGGCCGTCTGGGCCTGAGCGTTCACCGCTCCCAGGGCCGCGACCGCCAGGACGGCGATGGACACGCCCGCACGCAGGTTACGCAAGGATGATGACGACATAGGTCCCTCCTGACGGCGGCGCCGCTCGGCGGCCCGCCTTATGTTTCCAACCCAAAGCGCCGGTTTTCCCGGTCTGCTTATGTCAGCGGAGAGCAAATCCCATCTTTTGGGATACCGTCTCGCAATATAGGGAGAATACTGTGACAAGACTGAAGCACAAGTCCCCGCCTGCCGGTTAGTCCCCAGATTGCCCATCAAGCGGCCGCGCACCCCCGCGCGTCCTGGACGGCCATCCCACCGATTGACGCGGCGGCCCTCGCGCCACACATAGCCGGGACGTCCTGGAGCCCTTTCGATGATCCCGCTTTTCGGCCTGTCGCTGATCTTCTCGATCGCCCTCTGTGTTCACGTCGTGCGCTCGGGCCAGGCCATGTACTGGCTGTTCATCATCCTGATGTTCCAGCCGCTGGGCGGGATCGTCTATCTGCTGGCCATCGTCGCGCCGGAGTTCATGGGCGGGACCAAGGCCCAGCAGATGAAGGCCGCCGCCCGCCAGGCGCTGGACCCGCAGCGCGAATACCGCGAGGCCAGCCGCGACGCCGAGGACGCGCCGACCGTCACCAACCTCTCGCGCCTGGCCGCCGCCGCCACGAGCCTGGGCAAGCACGAGGAAGCCGAGCGGATCTACGCCCAGGCCCTGCAGGGCCACTATGCCGACGATCCGGCCCTGATGCTGGCCCGCGCCAACAGCCTGATCGAGCTTGGCCGCGCCGCCGAGGCCCTGCCGCTGCTGGAGGCCCTGGGCGAACAGGGCGTCAAGAGCCGCACCCCGCAGACCGCCCTGGCCCTGGGACGGGCCCAGGCGGCCCTGGGCCGCACCGAGGAGGCCGACGTCTCCCTGCGCTGGGCCGCCGCCCACCTGCCGGGCTTCGAGGGCATGGCGCGCTACGCCGTGTTCCTGGGCGAGACCGGCCGCAAGACCGAGGCCCGCGAAGCCCTGGCCGAACTCGACAAGCGCCTGTCCAAGACCCACCCGCGCTTCCGCAAGGAGGCCAAGGGCTGGCGCGAGATGGCGGCGGCCGCTTCTTCCTGACCCCTCTCCCCTTGCGGGAGAGGGTGGCCCGCGAAGCGGGTCGGGTGAGGGGTCGCACAGACAGAAACGCCGCGACGGCTGTTCAGCTGTCGCGGCGTTTTGCGTCTGAGAGACCCCTCATCCGTCATCCTTCGGATGACACCTTCTCCCGCAAGGGGAGAAGGATCAGCGGACCTTCTCGATCAGCGCCTTGGCCCCGTGGGGCGCGTTGACCTTGCCCTCGTGGATGATGAAGGCGAAGACGTCGCGCTTGTCGGCGACGGGCGCTGCGTCCTTGTCGATGCGCGACAGGTCGCCGGGGCGCTCGCCCCGCGACCAAGTCTTCAGGCGAGACGCCCAGTCATCCAGCTCCGGTTCCGGATAGGCCGTGGCCACCTCGTCGGAGCCCGTCTGCAGGCGGGCATAGACGAAGTCGGCCGTCTCGTCGGCGAACTCCGGATAGTCGAAGTGCTTGGCGTAGACGCCGGCCACGCCGTGCGCCCTCAGAAGCGCCGGGAAGGCCGGGGTCATGAAGGTGTCGTTGCGCACCTCCACGGCGTGGCGCAGGCGCACGCCGTCCTTCTCCTTGGGCAGCAAGCCTAGGAACGCCCCGAAGTCGGCCTCGTCGAACTTCTTGGTCGGCATGAACTGCCAGAGGATCGGCCCCAGCTTGTCGCCGAGCTCGGTCAGGCCCTGGTCGAGGAATTTACCGACCGACTCGCCCCCTTCGGCCAGCACCTTGCGGTTGGTGGTGAAGCGCGAGGCCTTCACCGCGAACACGAAGTCGTCGGGCGTCTCGTCGCGCCACTTGCGCCAGCTGTCGGGCTTGAAGCTGGAATAGTAGGTGCCGTTGATCTCGATCGCCGTCAGCTGGCGGCTGGCGTAGGCCAACTCGTCCTTCTGCTTCAGGTCGGAGGGATAGAAGTGGCCGCGCCAGGGCTCGAAGGTCCAGCCGCCGATGCCGATGCGGATGTCGCCGCCCATGCGCGTTCCCCTCTTGTTCCGGAGGCGAAACCTAGGCGAGCTTCCGGCCCTCGTCGAGAGGGCAAACAGGACTCCAGGCAAAACAAAACCCGCGCCGGTCGCCCGGCGCGGGTTTCGTCTGTTTTCGGGTGCGTGGAACGCGGAGGCGCGAAGATCCGCGCCTCGACGGCGCTCTTAACGCGTAGCCTTCTTCGGCATCGGCAGCAGGCCTTCGCGCTGAGCGCGCTTGCGGGCCAGCTTGCGAGCGCGACGGACAGCTTCGGCCTTTTGACGGGCGCGCTTTTCCGAGGGCTTTTCATAATGCACGTGACGCTTCATCTCGCGGAACGAGCCTTCGCGTTGCATCTTCTTCTTCAGGGCCTTGAGGGCCTGATCGACGTTGTTGTCGCGGACGAAAATCTGGACCAGGGGTGACTCTCCATTCGACGGCCCGACCAATTTCCCAAGTCCCTCTTGAGGGGCCGGGCGGGCGAATAAAAACCTTACGCCCTGAAAGGGGTGCTTCCGGGCGACGAGGGGCGGCAGATAGCAGAGGCGAGGGCGCGTGTCCATGCGCGACGAGCGCTAAACACCGGTGTAGACTCGGATTCATGAGCGACGCCGCGACCAAAGCCACGCAGGACTGGGCCGACAAGGCCGAACAGAAGGTGCTGGACGAGGCCCTGCGCCTGTCGCCGCGCCTTGGCTGGAACGCGGCCCTGACCCGCGCGGCCGCCGCCGCGGCCGGTTTGTCGCCCGGCGAGACCGATCTTCTGCTGCCCCAGGGCCCGCGGGACCTGGCCGCCCTGCTGGCCCGCCGGCACGACGCCCAGGCCATGGCGACGCTGGCCAAGCTCGATCCGGCGGCGCTGAAGATTCGCCAGAAGATTCGCGAGGGCGTCATCGCCCGCATCGACGCGGCCGCCCACGACAGCGAGGCCGTCCGACGCTGGGCCGCCTTCCTGGCCTTCCCGACCAATCTGCCGCTGGCGCTCACCTTGTTGTGGGAAAGCGCCGACCAGCTGTGGCGCTGGGCCGGCGACACGGCCACCGACGAGAACCACTATTCAAAGCGCGCCATCCTGTCGGGGATCCTGGTCTCGACCCTGGCGGTCGACCTGGCCTCGGGCCGCGACTCGGCGCTCAAGCACCTGGACGCCCGCATCGACGGCGTCATGGCCTTCGAGAAGTGGAAGGCCGGCGTGAAGGCGCCGAACCTGGCGGCGGAGTTCCTGACCGCCCTGGCCAAGATGCGCTACGCCAAAGGCTGATCCCTCTCCCCTTGCGGGAGAGGGTGGCCCGCGAAGCGGGTCGGGTGAGGGGTCGATAGCCCTGTCCGCCGCGACAGCGGAATGCCTGGGCGCCGCGTCTTGCTTTTGAGAGACCCCTCATCCGTCGGCTTCGCCGACACCTTCTCCCGCAAGGGGAGAAGGACCTAGCCGCCCAGCGCCCGCTCCACGGCCGCCAGCGCGTGCAGGGTCGTGGTGTCGAACACAGGGACGGGACTGTCGCCCTCCCCGACCAGCAGCATGATCTCGGTGCAGCCCAGGATGATCCCCTCCGCGCCGGCCGCGACCAGCCGGGCGATGACCTGGCGATAGGCCTGGCGGGCCTCCTCGCGCACCACGCCGGCCACCAGCTCCTCGTAGATCACCCGGTGGACCAGGGCGCGGTCCTGCGCCTCCGGGACCAGCACCTCCAGCCCGAAGCGCTCCTCCAGCCGTCCGCGATAGAAGGCGTGCTCCATGGTGAAGGCCGTGCCCAGCAGGCCGACCTTGCGCAGGCCCGCCGCCTGGATGGCCGCGCCGGTCGGGTCTGCGATGTGCAGCAGCGGCAGGTCGACGGCCGCCTGAAGCTCTCCGGCCAGGCGGTGCATGGTGTTGGTGCAGAGGACCAGAAAGTCGGCCCCTCCCCGCTCCAGCGCCTTGCCGGCCTCGACCAGCCGCTCGGCCAGCTCGCTCCAGCGGCCGGCGTGCTGCAGGGCCTCGATTTCGGAGAAGTCGAACGACCACAGCAGGCACTGGGCCGACGCCGTCGGCCCGCGCCGCGCCCGCACCGCCTCGTTGATCAGTCGATAGTAATGCGCCGAGCTTTCCCAGCTCATGCCGCCGATCAGGCCGATGGTGACCTGACCGCCCATCTCAGCCCTCCAGAGGCCGCAGGCGGTTCACATGGCCCATCTTGCGGCCCGGCCGAGCCTCGCCCTTGCCGTAGAGGTGGATGCGGGTCTCGGGCTCGGCGGCCAGCTTCTTCCAGGCGTCGACCTCGGGGCCGAGCAGGTTGGTCATCTCCACCCGGGCCAGCGGAGCGGTCGGGCCCAGGGGCCAGCCGGCGACGGCGCGGATGTGCTGCTCGAACTGGTCGACCTCGCAGCCGTCCTGGGTCCAGTGGCCGGTGTTGTGCACCCGCGGGGCGAACTCGTTGACCAGCAGCTTGCCGCCGGCCAGTTCGAACAGCTCCACCCCGATCACGCCCACATAGTCGAGGGCGGTGAGGATCTTGGCGGCGATGGATTCGGCCTGGTCGCGCTCGGCCGGGGTGACCTTGGCCGGGGCGATCGTGCGGCGCAGGACGCCGCTCTCGTGGTGATTGTCCGACAGCGGATAGCAGACGATCTCGCCGTTGCGGCCGCGCGCGGCGATCACCGACAGCTCGCGGCCGAAATCGGCCGGGGCCTCGAGAATGGCCGGCTGGCGGCCGATCTTCTCGAAGGCGGCGACGGCGTCGCCCGGACGCTGGATCCAGGCTTGGCCCTTGCCGTCATAGCCCTCGCGCCGGGTCTTCAGAAGGCTGGGCGCGCCGATCCTGGCGACGGCGGCCAGCAGGCTTTCCTCGTCGTCGACGGCGGCGAAGGCCACGGTCGGCACGCCGATCTCGGCCAGGAAGGTCTTTTCGACGACGCGATCCTGCGCGGCGGCCAGGGCAGCGGCGCCCGGCGCGACCTCGCAGCCCAGGGCCGTCAGCTCGGCGACGGTGTCGGCCGGCACGTTCTCGAACTCGTAGGTCACGACCTGGCAGGCCTCGGCCAGGCGCTTGAGCGACCAGCGGTCGTCATAGGCGCCGACGATCTGGCGGGCGGCGACGCGGCCGGCCGGGCTGTTCTCCTCGGGATCGAGGATCACGACGTCGAAGCCGAGCCGCGAGGCGGCCTGGGCCAGCATCCGGCCCAGTTGCCCGCCGCCGAGGATTCCGAGGGTGGAGCCGGGGGGCAGGGGAAGAGCCGGAGAGGCGGTCATGATCTTTAGTCCTCGACGCTTTCGGCGACGCTGTCGGTCTGGGCCGCGCGCTGGGCGTCCAGGCGGGCGGCGAGCGCGGGATCGGCCAGCGACAGGATCTGGGCCGCCAGCAGGCCGGCGTTCTTGGCGCCCGCCTCGCCGATGGCCAGGGTCGCCACGGGGATGCCGCCGGGCATCTGCACGATGGAAAGCAGGGAATCGAGGCCGCTGAGGGCCTTGGACTGCACCGGCACGCCCAGCACCGGCAGCGGCGTCATGGACGCCACCATGCCCGGCAGGTGCGCCGCGCCGCCGGCCCCGGCGATGATCACCTGGAAGCCGGCCGCCTTGGCGCCGGTGGCGAATTCGACGAGGCGCTGGGGCGTGCGGTGGGCCGAAACGACCTTGGCCTCGTAGCCGACGCCCAGCTCGTCGAGGGCGTCGGCCGCCTTCTTCATCGTCGGCCAGTCGGAGCGGCTGCCCATGACGATGGCGACAGGCGGCGCGGACGTGGTCATCGGCGTCTTCCTAGAACGACGAAGGCGCCAGGGCGGCCCCTTGAATCGCGCGCCTTATAGCGGGTCGCATCCCCAGGCCAAAGCCCGTTCTCGGACGTTTTTCATGTCGCTTCCGCAGGTTGCGCGGAGTTTGACGCGCCCGGGGCGCGCCCGGATCGCCCCGCCCCTCGCCTGCGGCGTATTGGCGCCGGCCCCGGCCCGCCATTGTCATGGTTAACGAGAAAACGCAGATTTCCATTCAGCTTGACCGAAAGTGATTCGCTGCACCTCCGATGAAGATCTCAGGCGCCCGCACCGAAACCTTCTCCGCGATCCGCCGCCGGGCGCTCGCCGACGCCGCCGGCGTGTCCTCGGCGCCGCGCGGCAGCGTGGCCGTCGACAAGGCCGGCTTTCTCGGTCTGGAGCCCGCCGACCTGACGCCCCAGGTGCAGGCCGCCCTGCAGACCCTGATGACCGAGATCGACGATCTTCGCTCGGAAGTCTCGCGCCTGAAGTATCGCCTGACCGAGGCCGAGACCCTGGCCGACATGGACGTGCTGGCTCCGGTGCTGAACCGCCGCGCCTTCCTGCGCGAGGTGCGCCGCGTCTCGTCCTTCGCCCAGCGCTACGGCTCGCCGGCCAGCCTGGTGTTCTTCGACCTCGACAACTTCAAGGCCGTCAACGACCGCTTCGGCCACGCCGCCGGCGACTCGGCGCTGAAGGCCGTGGCCGAGCGCCTGCTGGCCAATGTCCGCGAGAGCGACATCGTCGGCCGCATGGGCGGCGACGAGTTCGCCGTGCTTCTGGTCCAGGCCGACAAGGCCACCGCCGAGATGAAGGGCGAGAGCCTGGCCGGTGCGATCCGCAACACGCCCGTCCAGTTCGGCGAGTGGAGCGCCCCGCTGCACGTCTCGTTCGGCGTGCGCGAGATCGAGACCAACGCCGAGCCGGAGACGGCTCTCGCCGAAGCCGACGCGGCCATGTTCCTCAAGAAGCGCCTGCGCGCGGCGAGCTGACGCCCGTTCCTTGAGCACTGGAGGGGCGCGACAATCCGCCTCGCCCTGAAAACCACCGGAAAACTTCAGCATTAACCGTTGTTAAACGGCGCCCGGGCTCTTGTGGCAGGCGAGCGGAGACGTCCGCGCAAGCCTTCCAATTCCCGGGGATTTCCTGATGACCGACCAAGCCGAACCGGCCCTGGAGCTGATCTCCTTCTGCATCGGCGAGCAGGAGTTCTGCATCGACGTCAAGACCGTCCGCGAGATCCGCGGCTGGACCCCGGCGACCCCGATCCCGCATGCGCCGGGCTTCCTCAAGGGCGTCATCAACCTGCGCGGCGCGATCATGCCGGTCATCGACCTGCGCAACCGCCTGGGCCTGGGCGTCACCGTCCCGGAAACCCGCCACGTCATCGTCGTCGTCGAGTGCCACGACCGCCTGGCCGGCATCCTGGTCGACGCCGTGTCGGAAACCTTCACCATCACCCGCGACCACCTGCAGCCGGCCCCGGACATGGGCGCCGACGAACTGCGCTTCGTGCAGGCCATCCTGTCGGTCGACACCCGCCTGATCACCTATCTGCGCATGGACGACGTCTTCCCGCCGCAGGTCAGCCAGGCGGCGTAAAGCCCTTCTCCCCTTGCGGGAGAAGGTGTCAGCGAAGCTGACGGATGAGGGGTCGCACCCACGAAAAACGCCGCGGCAGCTGCACAGCTGCCGCGGCGTTTCGCGTTTGAGAAACCCCTCACCCGACCCCACTCCGTGGGGCTGCCCTCTCCCGCAAGGGGAGAGGGGTCAGGAGATGGCCGCCTGGGCCTTGAGCTTCACCACCATGTCCGACGACAGGTAGCCGTCGGCCGGCAGCTGGCGGCTCTGCTGCCAGGCGCGCAGGGCCTTGCGGGTGCCGGCGCCGATGACGCCGTCGGCCGGGCCGGGATCGAAGCCCAGGCGCGCCAGGGCGATCTGGGCGGCCATGCGGTCGGCCAGCGACAGCGGCTGCTCCACCGGCCAGGGCGCGACCAGCGGTCCGCCGCCGCCGAAGCGGTCGGCCAGCAGGCCGATGCCCAGGGCGTAGGAGGTGGAGTTGTTATACTTGCGGATCGCGAAGTGGTTGGGCAGGGCCAGGAAGGCCGGACCGGCCGCGCCGGCGGGCAGGATCAGCCCGGCGGGCGATGCGGCGTCAGCGGCCGTCCAGGGCAGGCCGTCGGCCCGCTTCACGCCCTTGGCTTCCCACCACGACGGAACCTCGCGCGGACCCTCGGCCAGGCTGTAGTCGAAGCCGGCCGGCAGGATCACTTCCTTGGCCCAGCCCACGCCCGGCTTCCAGCCGCCCTTGGCCAGCAGATTGGCGGCCGAGGCCAGGCTGTCGGCGTCGCTGCCCCAGATGTCGCGGCGGCCGTCGCCGTCGAAGTCGACGGCGGTGGAGAGATAGCTGGACGGCAGGAACTGGGTCTGGCCCATCGCGCCCGCCCACGAGCCCTTCAGCTGGTCGCGGCGATCCTCGCCCGAGGCGATGATCTTCAGCACCGCGATCAGCTCGCCCTCGGCCCAGGCGCGGCGGCGGCCGTCGGCGGCGAGGCTGGCCATCGAGCGGACGACGTCGAAGTCGCCCTGGATCTTGCCGAACGCCGATTCCATGGCCCAGACGGCCAGCAGGATGTCGCGCGGCACGCCGTAGCGGCTCTCGACGGTGGGCAGGAAGGGCAGGGCGTCGCGCTTGGCGCGGCCCACGGCCACGCGATCGTCGCTGATCACGCCCTTGATGTAGTCGCCGACCGGCTTGGAGAATTCCGGCTGGCGGCCGTCCAGCGAGATGACGCGTGGGTTGGGCGTCAGGCCGTCCAGCTCGCGATCGACCACCGCCTGCGGCACGCCGGCGGCGACGGCGCGGGGCTTGAAGTCGGCCAGCCAGGCGTTGAAGGCGGCGACCTGGCCGCCGGTCTCGACCGCCGTGACGGCGCTCGGCTGGGTCGGGGCGGCGGGCGTGGAGACCTTCGGCGGCGGGGCGACCGGGGTCGACGGCGCCAGCGGCGCGTTGACGGTCGTGTCGGCGCAACCGGCCAGCAGCAGAACGAGGAATACGCGTTTATCCATGCGGGCAGGCTACCGGGGTTCGTGCGAAAGCTTCAATCACAAGGACGCCAGGAGGCGGTGAGTTCCCTTTCGGGCATGGTCAAGCTGACTCCCGCCGTGCCAGGCTGGCCCCATGAGGATCGTCGTCCCCACCCTGCTTTCGTGCGCCGTCCTGCTCGCCGCGGGCTCCGCGCTCGCGGGCGACCGGCTGGTTGTCGAGGGCCGCGCCTACGGCCCGTCGCAGCGCCTCACCGGCGTCTATTTCAGCAACTGGGAAAACAGCACCCTGACCGCCTGCCCGGCCAAAGGAGCGCCCTGCAATCCTCCCGGGGCCGCCGAGCCGGAATGGCTGGAGTGCGCGCCCGACGCCTGCGCCGAACTCGAACGGCGGATCAAGGCGCTGGGTGGCGACCTGCGGGAGGGCGTGAGGGTGGTGGTGGCCTTCGAGGGCCGCCGCGCCGTCCAGCGCAAGCCCAAGGCCTACTTGCACGACACCGAAAGCCGGCTCTATGCCGAGCGCATCTTGAGCGTCGCGCCGCTGCGCCGCTGACCGCCCATCCAGGAGATCATCGCCGTGCATTTGCTGAAGGGCCGGATCAACCGCGCCACCTATTGGATCATCGTCGGCGTGGCCATCGCCGCGGCCCTGATCTCGGGCGTGGTGTTCAAGCGGCCGATGCCGGCCGCCCAGGTGGTGCTGCTGATCGCCGCCGTGCCGCGCCTGCACGACCTGGGACGCAGCGGCTGGTGGGCCGGCGGCTTCTTCATCGCCGAGACGGCCCTGATCTTCGGCGGCGGCTTCGTCCTGTCGCCCCAGCCCTATCAGAGCGCCCTGGGCGTGGCCGTGCTGCTGCTGGCGGGCCTGTTGATCGCGCTGGGCGCCCTGCCCGGCAAGGCCGCCGACAACCGCTTCGGCCCGCCCCCGCCCAAGGGCCTGTCGTTCAAGCCGGCCCTGGCGGGACCCAAGACGGAGGCCTGAGCGCCACAGCGCGCAAACGCCGCGCGGGAAAGGCCCCAGGTCGATTGACTCTCGCCCAGGTCTTGCCTATACGCACGCCCTCCGAAACATCCGGATGTTCCGGCGAGTCTCTTGGCGCGCCCGAACCTCTCCGCTGAAAACAGAGACGGTCATGAAGGTTCGCAGCTCGCTGAAGTCGCTGAAGGGTCGCCACCGCGACTGCAAGTTGGTGCGCCGCAAGGGCATCATCTACATCATCAACAAGACCGACCCGCGCTTCAAGGCCAAGCAGGGCTGATGACCCTGCCCGCGTCTCCCAGGGCCATGCTCTGGGACGTCGGCAATGTCATCGTGCGCTGGAACCCGCGCACGCTCTACGCGAAGATCTTCAAGGAACCGGCCGATCTCGACCGGTTCCTTTCGCATGTCGGGACCCTGGACTGGCACAGCGAAACCGACCGGGGCCTGACCTTCGGCGAGAACATCGCCTTGCGCGCGGCTCGGTTCCCCGAGCACGCCGAGCATCTGGCCGCCTGGTGGGATCGCTGGGACGAGATGTTCTCCGGCGCGATACCCGAGACCGAGTCCCTGATCGAGGACCTGGCCGCCGCCGGCGTGCCTCAATTCGCCCTGACCAACATGTCGAGCGAATCCTGGCCCGGCGTGCAGGCCATGAGCCCGGTCTTCCGCCACTTCCGCGACGCCGTCGTCTCGGCCGAGGAACGCACCATCAAGCCCGAGCGCCGGATCTACGAGATCGCGCTGGAGCGCACGGGCCTGTCGCCCACGGATCTTCTTTTCGTGGACGACAGCGCGGCCAATATCGAGGCGGCGCGGGCGATGGGCTTCCATGTCCACCACTTCACCGACCCGGCCGCCCTGCGTCCGGCGATTCAAGCCCACGGCCTGCTCTGAATCGGCTTTCCCTCGGGCGCGTCCCGAACTAGTTTCCGCGCCTCCAGTTTCCAGCCCTTTTCGCGAGAGATCTCCATGGCCGACGACGCCATCCCGCACGCCGACGTTCTGAACTCCACCGCCCAGGGCCAGCTGAAGTCGATCATCGAGCGCGTCGAGCGCCTCGAGGTCGAGAAGGCCGAGATCATGGAGCAGATCAAGGAAGTCTACCTCGAAGCCAAGGGCAACGGCTTCGACGTCAAGGTGCTCAAGAAGGTGGTCCGCCTGCGCAAGACCGACCGCGCCAAGCGCCAGGAAGAGGACGCCATCCTCGACCTCTACCTCTCGGCCATCGGCGAGATCTGATTTTGAAAAGGCCCTCTCCCCGGAGAGGGCCTTTTTGCTAGGCTGGCCTCATGCGCGCCAAGCCGCCCGATCCTCGCACCCAGGCCAAGAAGGCCGCGCTGAACGCGCTGAAGAAGGCCAAGCGGATGGCCGACAAGGGCGGGATCGAACTCTCCGACTGGGAGGGCGAGTTCCTGGGCTCGGTCGCCCGACGCATCGAGACCTACGGCCGGGCGTTCGGCGACCCCGAAAAGGGCGGCGCCGGCCAGGCGCTGTCGGTCAACCAGACCATCAAGCTCAAAGAGATCACCGCCAAGGCCAAGGGCGAGCGCAAGCCGATGCAGCGCGGCAAGGGCTTTTCCCGCCGCGGTCGCCAGCCCGAGCCCGAAGCGGCGGAAGAGGCCGAGGACTGAACCTCGCCCCAGATTGCCGAACGTCGTTCGTCGCAATAGCCTCGCCGCCGGGAACGGGGAGGAACCGTCCAATGACCACCGACAGCCGCGCCGCCGGCGCGCGTCCGCTCGTGCTCGTCGTCGCCGTGGCGACGCTGGTCGCCGGCACGCTCGACATCACCGACGCCTTCACCTTCTGGGCCGTGACCAAGGGCGTGCCGCCCGAGCGGATCCTGCAGTCGATCGCCAGCGGCCTGCTGGGCAAGGCGGCGTTCCAAGGGGGAACGGCGACGGCGGCGCTGGGCCTCGTCCTGCACTATTTCATCATGTCGGTGATGGCCGGGCTCTACGTCGCCGCCGCGCGCCGGCTGCCGGTGCTGGTCCGCCGGCCGCTGCTGATGGGCCTGGCCTACGGGGCGGCGACCTATGTCGTGATGAACTATGTGGTGCTGCCGCTCAGCGCCGTGGCCCCGCCGGCCGCCTTCGCCTGGCCGCGCTTCATCAACAACCTCGGCGCCCACCTGGCGCTGGTAGGGATCCCGATCGCGCTCGTGGCGCGGTGGGGCGCGGGCGAGGCCGCGAGGGAAGCCGCCTAGGAGGCTTCCTTGACGTCCACGTCGATGCCCTGCTCGCGCACCTTGCGATAGAGGGTCGAGCGGCCGATGCCGAGGCGGCGGGCCACCTCGCTCATGTGGCCGGCATAGACTTCGATGGCGTGCTGGATGAGGTCGCGCTCGATCTCCTCCAGGGTCCGCAGGTGACCGTGGCCGTCGAGGATGCGCACCGGCGCCTCGCCGATCGGGCCGTCGACGAAGACGGCGGCGGCCTGGATCATCTCCGGCAGGGCCTCGGTGGGCGAGGCCTCCAGCGGCGGGGCCATGACGCCCGAGATGGCCGGGAAGTCGTAGGGCTGGAGGTAGGGCGCGTCGGCCAGGACGATGGCGCGATAGACCGCGTTCTCCAGCTGGCGCACGTTGCCGGGCCAGTCGAAGGCGCAGAGGATCTGCAGGGTCTCGGGCGAGGCCCCGACCACGCGCTTGCCTTCCTCGACATTGAAGCGACGCACGAAGGCCTCGACCAGGGCCGGGATGTCCTCGCGGCGTTCGCGCAAGCTGGGCGCCTCCACCGGGAAGACGTTCAGGCGGTAATAGAGGTCCTCGCGGAACAGCCCCTGCTTCACCGCGGCCGACAGGTCGCGGTTGGTGGCCGAGACGATGCGGACGTCGACCTTGACCGAGCGCTTGGAGCCGATCGGGTCGATCTCGCCCTCTTGCAGGGCGCGCAGCAGCTTGACCTGGACGTCGAGCGGCAGCTCGCCGACCTCGTCGAGGAACAGGGTGCCGCCGTCGGCTTCCTTGAACTTGCCCGAGTGCTTGTCGGAGGCGCCGGTGAAGGAGCCCTTCTCGTGGCCGAACAGGATCGACTCGACGAGGTTTTCCGGAATGGCGCCGCAGTTGACGGCCACGAACGGCTTGCCGGCGCGATCCGACGAGCCGTGCACGGCGCGGGCGATCAGCTCCTTGCCGACGCCGCTCTCGCCGGTGATCAGCACCGGGATCGAGCTCTTGGCGGCCCGCTCGCCGATGCGCTTGACCATGGTCATGGCCGGCGAGGCGCCGATCAGGTCGGCGAAGGTGGTGCGGCCCGAGACGCGCTTGTTGAGGCGGTCGACCTCGCCCTTGAGGTCGCCCATCGACAGGGCGTTGCGGATCGACACGGTGATCCGCTCAGGCGAAGCCGGCTTGATGAAGAAGTCGGTGGCGCCGGCCTGCATGGCCTTCACCACGGTGTCGACGCCGCCGCTGGCGGTCAGCACGATCACCGGCTGGGCGTAGCCCCGCGCGCGCATCTCCTTCAGCGCCTCCTGGCCCGGCAGGCCGGGCATGACGAGGTCGAGCAGGATCACGTCGGCCGGCGCCCCGGCCGCCAGATGAGCCATGGCCGCGTCGCCGCTTTCGGCGTGGGAGACGGCGAATCCTTCGCGCTCCAGCACCGCCTGGATCAGTCGACGTTGGGTCGGATCGTCGTCGACGACGAGCACCGTCTTGGTCATTGAAGGCCATCCACCAGAACCGGCCGCGCCCGACATGGAGCGAGGCTCTTGTTGGTTCAGAGTGGTACAGCACGGGGGTAAACACCGGCTTTCGGAGAGGTGTCGCAGACCTTAACAGCGAGCCTTAACAACGGTTTACGCTATTTGACCAAACCGGCTCCTCGCCCGTTGCACGGGGCGGGAGAAAAGCGCTTCATCTCTCCATGGTCGACGACGAAACCCTGCGCGCCCTGGCGATCGCCCTGCCGGAGGTGGTGGAAGCCTCCAACGGCGGGCAGGTCGCCTACGAAGTGGCCGGCAAGGGCCTGGCCTGGGGCTATCTGGCCCGGCCCGCGCCCAAGGCCAGGCGCGTGCTGGTGCCCGGCGTCATCGCCGTGCGCTGCCTGATCGAGACCAAGCAGATGCTGATCGAGGCCGCCCCGGAGCGGTTCTTCGACGACTCCCACTATCTTGGCTATCCGGCGGTGCTGGTGCGGCTGGCGGCGATCGACGCGGACGAACTGGCGGGCCTGCTGCGCACGGCCTGGACGCTCGTGGCGCCGAAGGCGTTGGTGAAGCGGCATTCCTGATCCTTCTCCCCTTGCGGGAGAAGGTGTCGGCGGTAGCCGACGGATGAGGGGTCTCTCAGACCTGAACCGCCTCGCTGGCTGACACGTTTCCGCAGCTGCCTCGCCCTTCAACCCCTCACCCGACCTCCCTCCGGGAGGCCACCCTCTCCCGCAAGGGGAGAGGGATTTCCACCCTTCCCGATTGCTTCATCCCCGCCAGACGCCATATCCCTTCCTGCCATGAACGCGCCCTTCAAGCCTGACGCCCTTCCCGAGTGGAACCTCGCCGACCTCTATGCCGGCCGCGAGGATCCGAGGATCGAGACCGACCTGGTCGCCGCCAAGGCCGCCAATGACGAACTGGCCTCGCTGGAGGGCATGTTCCTCGAAGCGCGGGGCGAGCCGGCGCGGCTGGGCAAGCTGCTGGATCGTGGGATCCGCCTCTATGAGGAGGCGACGAACGGCCTGTGGGGCGTGGGCGCCTATGCGGGCCTGGCCGCCTCGACCGCCCGCGACGACCCGGCCTGGGCCAAGTTCGAGGCCGATCTTCGCGCCCGCTCCTCGCAGATCGCCGCCGACAGCCTGTTCTTCTCGCTGGAGCTGAACCAGCTGGAGGACGCCGAGCTCGACGCGGCCCTCAAGGCGCATGAACCGGCCCGCCGCTGGACGCCGTGGCTGCGCCGCCTGCGTCTGTCGCGCCCGCACGAGCTGTCGGCCGAGCTGGAGCGCTACATCGTCGATCGCGGTCCGGCCGTCGCCAACTGGGTGCGGCTCTATGACGAGACCCTGGCCAAACTCAGCGCCAAGGTCGGCAAGGAGCAGCTGACCCTGCCCGAGGCGCTGAACCGGCTGTCGGATCCCGACGTGCGCCGCCGCAAGGCCGCCGCCGACGGCCTGGCCCACGCCCTGCACGAGCGCGCCTCAACCCAGGCCCTGGTGATGAACACCCTGGCCTTCGAAAAGCAGGTCGAGGACCGCTGGCGGCGTTATGATGACCCGGCCCACTCGCGCCATCTGGCCAACGAGGTCGACGCCGATGCGGTCGACGCCCTGGAAGCCGCCGTGGTCGAGGCCTATCCGCGCCTGTCGCACCGCTATTATGCGCTGAAGGCCAAGGCCATGGGCCGCAAGTCGCTCGATTACTGGGACCGCAACGCCCCGCTCGACGCCGCCCAGCCGCGCACCTACCCCTGGAACGAAGCCAGGGACGTGGTGCTGGAAAGCTTCCAGGCCCTCGCCCCGAAGTTCGCCGACACCGCGCAGACCTTCTTCACCCAGCCGTGGATCGACGCCCGTCCCCGGGCCGGCAAGCAGTCGGGCGCCTATTCTCACCCGGTGACCGCCGACCGCCACCCGTACGTCTTCATGAACTACATGGGCGAGCGGCGCGACGTGCTGACCCTGGCCCACGAGCTGGGCCACGCCGTGCACCAGACCCTGTGCGCGCCGCTGGGCACCCTGCTGGCCGACACGCCTCTGACCCTGGCCGAGACCGCCTCGATCTTCGGCGAGGGCCTGGTGTTCGACCGCCTGCTGGCCGAGGCCACTCCGGCCGACCGCAAGGGGCTCCTTGCAGGGAAAATCGAGGACGGGCTCAACACCGTCGTCCGCCAGATCGCCTTCCACCGCTTCGAGCGCAGGTTCCACGCCGCCCGCCAGGAGGGCGAGCTGTCGCCCGACCAGATCGGCGGCCTGTGGCTGGAGACCATGGCCGAGAGCCTGGGTCCGGCCGTCGTGCTGAACGAGGGCTACGAGCACTACTGGGCCTATGTCAGCCACTTCGTGCACGCGCCGTTCTACGTCTACGCCTACGCGTTCGGCGACCTGCTGGTGCGCGGCCTGATGGAGAAGCGCCGCGAGGATCCGGCGACCTTCGCGCCTCTGTACGAGGACCTGCTGGCCGCCGGCGGCACCCGCACCTATGTCGAGGCCCTGAAGCCGTTCGGTCTCAACCCGCGCGACAAGGCCTTCTGGGCGGCGGGCTGCCGGCAGCTGGAACGGCTGGTGGACGAGTTCGAGGCGTTGGTGTGAGGACGATGCTCGCGACCCTTCTCCCCTTGCGGGAGAAGGTGGCCGCCGCAGGCGGTCGGATGAGGGGTCGCGCCGCCGGCGCCGCTGCGTGCGAACCGACAGGCCTATCGACCCCTCATCCGCCGCTTCGCGACACCTTCTCCCGCAAGGGGAGAAGGAGAGATCATGTCTGACCCGGAACGCGACCGCCTGTCCGGCCGCCTGGCCCGCTTCGCCAAGGTCGGCGCGGGGCTCTCCGGCGCGGCCGTCAGCTACGGCGCCAACAGCCTGTTCGCCGGCGACGACGCCAGCGCCCGCAACGCCAAGGCGCTGAAGGCGGCGCTGGGCGGGCTGAAGGGCCCGCTGATGAAGGCGGCGCAGATGTTCGCCACGGTGCCGGACCTGCTGCCGCCGGAGTTCGCCAAGGAGCTGGCCGAGCTGCAGACCAACGCCCCGGCCATGGGCTGGCCGTTCGTCCGTCGGCGGATGGCCGCCGAACTGGGCGCCGACTGGGCGAGCAGGTTCACCAGCTTCGAGCACGAGGCCGCCGCGGCCGCCTCGCTGGGCCAGGTGCACCGCGCCACGGCGCCGGACGGCCGCAGGCTGGCGGTGAAGCTGCAATACCCCGACATGCAGAGCGCCGTCGAAAGCGACCTTGGCCAGCTGCGCGCGCTGATCGCCCTGCTCAAGCGGATGGACGGCTCGATCGACCCGACCGAGATGATCGAGGAGATCGGCGACCGCCTGCGCGAGGAGCTCGACTACGAGCGCGAGGCCCGGATGATGACCGTCTATGCCAGCTTCTTCGCTGGCCGCGACGACATCAGGACGCCCGAGCCGGTGCCGGCGCTGTCGACCAAGCGCCTGCTAAGCATGACCTGGCTCGACGGCCAGGGGCTGATGGCCTTCAAGACCGCGCCGCAGGAAACCCGCGACCGCATCGCCGCCCTGCTGTTCGAGGCCTGGTGGGGCCCGATGACCCATATCGGCGTCATCCACGGCGACCCGCACCTGGGCAACTACACCTTCGGCGGCGGCGAGGACGGGGCCGCGCACCTCAACCTGCTCGACTTCGGCTGCATCCGGGTGTTCCCGCCGCGCTTCGTGGCCGGTGTGGTGCGGCTCTACCGCGCCCTCTCCGAAGACGACCGCGCCGGCCAGATGGAGGCCTATCGCAGCTGGGGCTTCGCCAACCTGACCGACGAGCTGGTCGACGTGCTGAACGTCTGGGCCAGGTTCATCTACGGCCCGCTGCTGGACGACCGCGTGCGCACCGTGGCCGACGACGTGCCGCCCGGCGAGTACGGCCGCCGCGAGGCCTTCAAGGTGCGCCAGGCGCTGAAGTCGGTGGGCGGCGTCGTCATCCCCCGCGAGTTCGTGTTCATGGACCGCGCCGCCATCGGCCTGGGCGCGGCCTTCCTGCACCTGGGCGCCCGCCACAACTGGCGCGCCCTGTTCGAGGCCTCGCTGGAGGGGTTCTCGGAGGACGGGCTGGCGGAGCGGCAGAAGGCGGTGCTGGGGGCGGCTGGTCTTTCTCCTCCCCCGTAAAACGGGGGAGGTGGCGCGGCGCCATCGGCGACGTGACGGAGGGGGCGACCGCCGCCGCCGCGCCCAGTCTCGCCCCCTCCACCACTTCGTGGTCCCCCTCCCCCGCTTCGCGAGGGAGGAGTAAGGAGTTCGCATGACCACCCGCACCATCGCCCGCCTGCACGCGGCCTATCGCGACGACATCGGCGACCTTTCGACCCGTCGCCCCCTGCCCGGCCCGGCCATCGACCAGCTGGACCCGTTCCTGTTCCTCAACCACCACGGTCCGCAGACCTACCGCCCCGGCAATCGCGGCCTGCCGTTCGGGCCGCATCCGCATCGCGGCTTCGAGACCGTGACCTTCATCCTCGAAGGCCAGCTGTCGCACCTGGACAGCGGCGGCCACGAGAGCGTCATCGACGCCGGCGGCGTGCAGTGGATGACGGCCGGCAGCGGCCTGGTGCACGCCGAGCTGTCGCCGGAGAGCTTCAAGCGCAGCGGCGGACCGCTGGAGATCCTGCAGCTGTGGGTCAACCTGCCCAGCCGCCTGAAGATGACCAAGCCGCACTATGTCGGCCTGCAGGCGCCGGACATCCCCAAGATCCAAAAGGACGGCGCGACCATCGAGCTGATCTCGGGCGAGATCGACGGCGTGATCGGCCCGATCGAGTCCCTGACCGGCGTGGCCATGAGCGTCGTGCGGCTGGAGGCCGGCGCAGACCTATCGCTGCCGATCCCGGCCGGGCGGGCGGTGTTCCTCTACGTGGTGCGCGGGTCGATCGCGATCGGCGAGCGAACCGCAGGCGCGGCCAACCTCGTCGAACTGACCGACGGCGAAGGCCTGGACCTGTCGTCCGTGGACGGCGCGGTGCTGCTGCTCGGCCACGCCGACCCGATCCGCGAACCGGTCGTCTCGCACGGGCCGTTCGTGATGACGACGCGCGAGGAGATCATCCAGGCGATCCAGGATTACCAGGCCGGCAAGTTCGGCGAGGTTCGGGCGTAGGTAAGACCCCCTCAGTCGCTCCGCGACAGCTCCCCCAGAGGGGGAGCATCTTCCTGGCGCGACGTCGCTAGATCCTCCCCCTCTGGGGGAGGTGGCCCGGAGGGCCGGAGGGGGACCGTTCAGCCGTCCTCAAAGGAAACTTGCTCACCGGTTCAAACGGCCGTTAGACTTCCCCCATGTCCGACGACCTGACCGAGGCCCAGAGCGCCGCCATCCCGCCCGGCTACGCCCAGCTGAACTGGACGCGGGGGTTCGGCCGACAGATCGGGCCGCTGTACGAGCGCGCCGACGGGCCCGGCGAGGCCACGCTGGGCTTCCGGGTCGAGGAGCACCACACCAACGGCCTGGGCAACTGCCACGGCGGCATGCTGATGAGCTTCGCCGACATGGCCTGGGGCCGGATCATCTCGCTGCAGAAGTCCTACAGCTGGGTCACGGTCCGGCTGATGACCGACTTTCTGTCCGGCGCGCAGCTGGGCGAATTCGTCGAGGGTCGGGGCGAGCTGCTGGCCGAGGAGGACCTGGTCTTCACCGTGCGCGGCCGCATCTGGACCGGCGAGCGCACCCTGATGACCGGCACGGGGATCTTCAAGGCGCTCTCCCCCCGCAAGCCCCGCCCCGGCGAGGTCGCCTTCCGCGAGGAGGGCTGAGCCATGGCCGACGACCACGCCCCCGCCTCGCTGCTGGCCCCGTTCCACGGCGCGCCGCCGCCCGCCCCCGCCTGGTTCGACGCGGCGATCGCCCACCAGCCCGAGCGCTCGACCATCGACGTCCTGGGAACGCCCATCGAGCTCCTGACCTGGGGCGAGGTCGGCAAGCCGGGCCTGCTCTTTTTGCACGGCAACGGCGCCCACGCCGACTGGTGGAGCTTCATCGCCCCGTCCTTCGCCAAGGAGTGGCGGATCGCCGCCATCTCCTGGGCCGGCATGGGAAGCAGCGGCTGGCGCGAGGCCTACAGCGCCGAGACCTTCGCGGCCGAGGCCTTCGCCGCCGTCGAGGCCGCCCAGCTGGAAGCCGGCGGGGTGAAGCCGATCTTCGTCGGCCACTCGTTCGGCGGCTTTCCCACCCTCTATTGCGCCGCCCGCCATCCCGAACGGCTGCGCGGCGCGATCCTGGTCGACACCAGCATCCAGCCGCCGGAAAAGCGCTGGAAGGGCCCGCCGCCGCGCTCGGGCTTCGGCACCAAGGTCTATCCGACCCTGGAGGAGGCCCTGGCCCGCTTCCGCCTGGCTCCGCCCCAGCCCTGCGAGAACCTCTACGTCGCCGACTACATCGCCCGCCGCTCGCTGAAGGAAGTCGAGGGCGGCTGGACCTGGAAGTTCGATCCGGCGATCTGGCAGCGATTCTCGATGCCGGACCTTGGCCAGCTGCTGACCGAAATCGCCTGCCCGGCGGCGCTGATGTGGGGTGAGCGCTCGGGCCTGATGCACGCCGAGACCCTGGACTACATGATCGCCCAGATGCCGGACGCGGTGCTGCGCCTGCCCGTGCCCGACGCCGACCACCACGTCATGCTCGACCAGCCGCTGGCCTTCGTGGCCGGACTGCGCGGTCTGCTGGCGGCCTGGGAATAGTTGGAACGTCGTTCTACGTCATGGCGCCGCCCCAGCTTGAGCCCCGGGCGGGCTTGATATACTTCGGCTGTGGAAAAAATTCAGGGAGAGGCTCCTCGATGGGCAACCAAGCGTCCGACTACCACCGCGGTGAAATGGACATCCACGAACAGGCCGCGACCTATGCGGCGTTCGGCAAGATGACCAAGTGGGGCTCGCTGGCGATCGCTGTCGCCCTGACCTTCTTTACCCTGCTCTTCTGCACCCCCGCGGGCTTCATCGGCGCGGCCGGAACGGCTGTCGTGCTGGCCGTCGTCGGAATCCTGGCCCTTCGCGAGAAAGCCGCCCCGGCTCACTGACACCGGTGGACATCGGCAATTTTTTGCGCCCGACACGCGGGTATTTCTCGACAAGAGGCAAGAACCTCCCCTAAAGAGCGGCTCAAGTTGCTGGAGCGGCGTTAGGCGAAAGTGTCAGCGGCATCAACGCTGAACGCCGCTCCAACTTTAGGATCCCGTGCCTGCGAGACCTCGCGGGCTCGGGGAGCGAACAACGCTCACGGGGGAGGTATGCCGATGGCCGTCATCGCCGTCACGAAAGAGACCCGCGCCAATGAGACGCGGGTCGCCGCGACGCCCGAGACCGTCAAGAAACTGACCGCCGCCGGCTTTTCGGTGGTGGTCGAGGCCGGAGCCGGAACGGCCGCCTCCTATCTCGACGCCGACTACGAAGCGGCCGGCGCCAAGCTGGCCAAGACCGCCAAGGACGCGATCAAGGACGCCAATGTCCTGTTCAAGGTCCGCGCGCCCGAGGCCGCCGAGATCGCGGCCCTGAAGAGCGGCGCGATCGTCGCGGCCGCCCTCAATCCCTACCAGGACAAGGACACGCTGAACGCCCTGGCCAAGGCGGGCGCGAGCGCTGTCGCCATGGAGTTCATCCCGCGCATCACGCGGGCCCAGGTGATGGACATGCTGTCCAGCCAGGCCAACCTCGCCGGCTATCGCGCCGTGATCGAGGGCGCCGAGGCCTACGGCAAGGCCCTGCCGATGATGATGACCGCCGCCGGCACCGTCGCCGCGGCCAAGGTGTTCATCATGGGCGTCGGCGTCGCCGGCCTGCAGGCCATCGCCACCGCCCGCCGCCTGGGCGCCGTGGTCACCGCCACCGACGTCCGCCCCGCCACCAAGGAGCAGGTCGAAAGCCTGGGCGCCAAGTTCCTCGCCGTCGAGGACGAGGAGTTCAAGAACGCCCAGACCGCCGGCGGCTACGCCAAGGAGATGTCGGCCGAGTACCAGGCCAAGCAGGCCGAGCTGGTTTCCAGCCACATCGCCAAGCAGGACATCGTCATCACCACCGCCCTGATCCCGGGCCGCCCGGCGCCGAAGCTGGTCAGCGCCGCCCAGGTGGCGTCGATGAAGGCCGGCTCGATCCTGGTCGACCTTGCCATCGAGCAGGGCGGCAATGTCGAGGGCGCCAAGCTGGACGAGACCGTGGTCACCGCCAACGGCGCCAAGATCCTCGGCCACGCCAACCTGCCCGGCCGCATCGCCGCCGACGCCTCGGCGCTCTATTCGCGCAACCTGTTCGCCCTGTCGGCCCTGTTCCTGACCAAGGAAGGCGCCTTCGCCCCCGACTTCGAGGACGAGATCCTCAAGGCGGCCGTGGTCACCCGCGGCGGCGAGATCGTCCACCCGAACCTGAAGACCGCCTAACCGGCATAGAAAGGGAGGCTCCCATGGAAGCTGTCGACCCCACCGTGTTCCGCCTGGCGATCTTCGTGCTCGCCATCTTCGTCGGCTACTACGTCGTCTGGAGCGTGACGCCCGCCCTGCACACCCCGCTGATGGCCGTGACCAACGCCATCTCGTCGGTGATCATCGTCGGCGCGCTCCTGGCCGCCGCCGCGCATGGCGCGTCGGGTGCGCCGGACGCCGGTTCTGTGTGGATCTCCAAGGGGGCCGGCGCGCTCGCCGCGGCCTTCGCGGCGGTCAACATCTTCGGCGGCTTCCTGGTCACCCAGCGGATGCTGGCCATGTACAAGAAGAAAGAAAAGAAGTGAGCGGCGAGAGCCACTTGGGGGAAATGACATCATGAACGCCAATCTCGCCGCCATCCTCTACATCGTCTCGGGCGTGCTCTTCATCCTGGCGCTGCGCGGGCTGTCCAGCCCGGTGACCAGCCAGACCGGCAATCGCAACGGCATGATCGGCATGGCCATCGCCGTGGCGACCACCCTGGCCACACTGTGGACGCAAGGCGCGCTCGACATCGTGACCCTGGGCCTGATCCTCGGCGGCGTCGCCGTCGGCGGCGCGGTGGGCGCGATCATCGCCCGCAAGGTCGCCATGACCTCGATGCCGCAGCTGGTCGCCGCCTTCCACTCGCTGGTCGGCATGGCCGCCTGCCTGGTGGCCGTGGCCGCCATCTACACCCCGGCCGCCTACGGCATCGTCGGCGAGGACGGGGCCATCCACCTCAACAGCCTGATCGAGCTGTCGCTGGGCCTGGCCATCGGCGCCATCACCTTCACCGGCTCGGTCATCGCCTTCGCCAAGCTGAACGGCAACATGGGCGGCGCGCCGATCCTGCTGCCGGCCCGCCACCTGCTGAACATCGCGATCGCGGCCGCCATCGTCGCCCTGGTCGTGGTGCTGGTGATCAGCGGCGGCCAGGCCAAGTGGGCCTTCTGGGGCATCTTCGCGCTCAGCCTGCTGATCGGCGTCACCCTGATCATCCCGATCGGCGGGGCCGACATGCCGGTCGTGGTGTCGATGCTGAACAGCTATTCGGGCTGGGCCGCGGCGGCGCTGGGCTTCACGCTCGAGAACACAACCCTGATCATCACCGGCGCCCTGGTCGGCAGCTCGGGCGCGATCCTGTCCTACATCATGTGCAAGGGCATGAACCGCTCGTTCGTCTCGGTGATCCTGGGCGGCTTCGGGGCCGACGCCGCGGCCGCCGGCCCCGGCGGCAAGGTCGAGACCCGTCCGGTCAAGCAGGGCTCGGCCGACGACGCGGCCTTCATCATGAAGAACGCCAGCAAGGTGATCATCGTCCCGGGCTACGGCATGGCCGTCTCCCAGGCCCAGCACGCCCTGCGCGAAATGGCCGACAAGCTGAAGGAAGAGGGCGTGGAGGTGAAGTACGCCATCCACCCCGTCGCCGGCCGCATGCCGGGCCACATGAACGTGCTGCTGGCCGAGGCGAACGTCCCCTACGACGAGGTCTTCGAGCTGGAAGACATCAACTCGGAGTTCTCGACGGCCGACGTGGCCTTCGTGATCGGCGCCAACGACGTCACCAACCCGGCCGCCAAGACCGACCCGACCAGCGCCATCTTCGGCATGCCGATCCTGGACGTCGAGAAGGCCCGCACCGTCCTCTTCGTGAAGCGCGGCATGTCTTCGGGCTATGCCGGGGTCGAGAACGAGCTGTTCTTCAAGGACAACACGATGATGCTGTTCGCCGACGCCAAGAAGATGGTCGAAGGCATCGTGAAGGGGCTCTGAAGCCTTCTTCTCCCGCCAGAAACGCGAAAGCCCCGGTCGCAGGACCGGGGCTTTTTCGTTTGATCCTCCCCCTCTGGGGGAGGTGGTCCGCAGGACCGGAGGGGGCCCTCCGGCAAAGGCCCCGGGTCTACCCGGGCCTCCGCGGCGGATGGCTTTGCATGCGGGGCTCAGCGAGCGGCCACCGCCATCGGGGTCGCGCGGGCGGCCGAGGCCAGGGCCTGACGCTGCTTGTCCGAGAGCTTGTCGTTGATCTCGTCACGGACGTCGATCTTGCAGGCGCGCTGCGACATCAGGTCGAGACGCTCGTGGTTGGCGCGGGCGCGGCAGAAGCGCTTGGTGGCGTCGGCGGCGCGGGTCTCGAACTCGGCGGCGTCGGCCGGATCGGCCAGGTTCAGGTCGCCGACGCGAACCGTGACCGGCGCGGCGTGGGCCGCCTGGGTCAGGCCGATCAGCGGCACGGCCGCCAGGGTCAGGGTCGCGATCGAGGTGAGGCTGATCATGAACTTGCGCATTGGAATTTTCCCTCTGTTCCCGGGCGCGTCCGCCGCGCCTCCATGGACAAAGGTGTACTGAACGATACTTGAAGAGTCTCGTTAAGTGTCGTTCATGACTCCATATTCATAGTATTGACTGGATTTAATATTCTAAAATTCGTGTAATGTTTGACAAATTCGCGACAGCCTCCAGCCAAGCTCTGGCGAACACCACGGCTCAGCTGCCGCCTTTCCGCCCGATCAGGCGGGCAAAGAGCCGCGTTCACGATCGCGAAAGGCCAAGCCCCTAGAACCGCCCGGCCCGCGATCCTCGCACATGACCGATCCACGAGGTTCCGTTCTTGGCGCCAGACACCCAGGCCCCGCCCGCCCGCAATCTCGCCCTGCCGCTGACGCTGGGCTTCGCCGTCGTCGTGGCCGCCGCTTCCGTGCCGGCCGCCCGCGCCCTGGCCGACCTGCTGGCGCCCGCCCCCATCACCGCGCCCGTCGTCCAGGCCGCCGCCGAGCCCGCGCCGCCGGCCCCGCCGCCGCCCGCCTACGCCTTCGACGCGCCCCTGCCCGGCCGCGACATCGCCTCGCCCTTCGGCCTGCGCAAGCTGCCCTGGGAAGAAGGCGGCCGCCTGCATGAAGGCGTCGACATCGCCGCCCCCTCCGGCACGGCGGTGAAGGTCGCCGCCGACGGCGTCGTCCTGCGCACCGGCGTCGACGCCGGCTACGGCCGCTTCGTCGAGGTCAGGCACAAGGACGGCTTCACGACGCTCTATGCGCACCTGGGCCGCAATCTCGGCATGAAGAAGGGCGTCTTCGTGCGCCGCGGCACGCCGATCGCCCTGGTCGGCGACAGCGGCCGCTCGACCGGCTCGCACCTGCATTTCGAGATCAGCCGCAAGGGCCGGCCGCTGAACCCGGCCCTGTTCATGGACAAGACCTTCGCGCAGGCCGACGACCTGCCGCTGAAGGCCGCCGCACGCGTGCCGCGCAAGGTGCGCCTGGCCCAGGTGTCGCGCTGGCCCGAGGGCATGAAGGAAAAGGTCGCCGCCCGCCGCGCCGCGAATGGCGGCGTCGGCGTCGCCACGCGCGGCGAGGACGGCCGCGTGCGCGTTCGGATCCAGGTCGCCGACGGCTAGAGCTTCAGGCTCATTCCCGCTCGGCGCCTTCGCCCAGCAGCAGGTGGCCCAGCCAACTGACCACGCCGATCACGATCGCGCCGAAGACGCCGGCCCAGAAGCCGTGAACGACCAGCCCTCGCAGCAGCATCGCCACCAGGCCCAGCATGGCGGCGTTGACCACCAGCAGGAACAGACCCAGCGTCACCAGGGTGATCGGCAGGGTCAGCAGCACCACGATCGGCCGCACCACCGCATTGACGATCCCCAGCAGCACCGCGGCGATGGCGATCGTCTGCCAGCCAGAGGCGCTGATCCCCGGCACGATCCGCGACGCCAGCCAGAGCCCCAGCCCAGCGAACAGCGCGCGCAGAAGAAAGCCGGTCATGCGGATGGGTCTCCCGAAAAAAACAAGCGCGACCGTGACGCTCTCGAAAGATGCAGACAAGCCCTGTTCGCGTTGTCGTGGGCCAAATGTCGACAAGACGACGGTCAGCCTGTTCAATGCGACGTACTGTCAAGCACCGGCCTAGGCCGTCTGGAGCCGCCGCCGTGACCGTAGCTTTCCCGTCGCACGCCCCCATGCTGGACAGGCTTGACGCATGACGGCCGCGCCGACGCCCGAGCAGATCCAGGCCTGCGATCGCGAGCCGATCCACATCCCCGGCGCCATCCAGCCGCACGGCGTGCTGCTGGCGCTGGACCGCGACGGCCTGACCGTGCGCGCCGCGGCCGGCGACGTGGCCGGCCTGCTGGGCGTCGGGACGTGGCTGGACCAGGCGGTCGGCGCCGTGATCGGCGACGACCTGGCCGGCCAGGTGGCCACCATCTCCAATTCCCGCCCGGCCGGCGGCTTCATCGGCGTGCTGCACCGGAACGGCCGCAATCTCGACCTCAGCGCCACGGTGCAGGGCGAGCTCGTCCTGCTTGAGATCGAGCCCGGCCTCGAGCGGCCGATGGCCGGCTCGCAGATCCTGACCCACCTGGAAGCCGCGGCCGCCGCCTTCGAGCGCTGCCCGGGCCTGAAGACGCTCTATGACCGCGCGGCCCTGGAATTCCGCCGCCTGACCGGGTTCGACCGGGTGATGATCTATCGCTTCGGGGTCGAGGACGACGCCGGCGAGGTGGTCGGCGAGGACCGCGCCCAGCACCTGAAGAGCTTCCTCAACCACCGCTTCCCCGGCTCGGACATCCCCAGGCAGGCCCGCGCCCTCTATGTGCGCAACCTGGTGCGGGTGATCCCGGACTCGGCCTACACGCCCGCCCCGCTGGAGCCCGCGCCGGAAGGCCAGCTCGACATGAGCGACCTGGCCCTGCGCAGCGTCTCGCCGGTGCACCTGCAGTACCTGCGCAACATGGGCGTCGTCGCCTCGGCCTCGGTGTCGATCGTCAAGGACGGCCGCCTGTGGGGCCTGGTGGCCTGCCATCACAACAGCCCGCGCCTGCTGCCCTACGAGATCCGCGCCGCCTGCCGCGCCCTGGCCGGCGGGCTGGCCCGCCAGATCAAGGCCAAGGAAGAGGCCGAGACCTGGCGCGAGAAGCTGCGCCTGCGCGCCCTGGGCGACGACCTGGCCTCGGTCCTGTCGCAGTCCGACATCGGCGACCTGGCGCTGGAGGAGCACGTTCCCGACCTCGTCGCCCTGGGCGAGGCCGACGGCGTGGCCCTGTTCCGCGACGACCGCATCGAGACGGCCGGCAAGACACCGCCGCACACGGCTCTCGCCATGCTGCGCGACTGGCTGCTGGACGTCGACGCCGGCGGGGTGATCGCCACCGACCGCAGCGCCGCCGTGTTCCCCGGCGCCAGCGCCTTCAAGAGCTGGGCCTCGGGCCTGATGGGCGTGGTGGTCGAGCGCTCCCCGCTGCTGGCCGTGCTGTGGACCCGCGCCGAGGAAGTCGAGGTCGTGCACTGGGCCGGCGACCCCTACCGCACCGCCAAGGCGGCCGGCGGCGACGGGGCGCTTACGCCGCGCGCCTCGTTCGACGCCTGGAGCGAGACGGTCCGCGGCCGCTCGCGCCCGTGGAGCACCTCGCAGACCGAGGCCGCCCTGCGCCTGCGCCAAGACCTCCTGGACCTGCGCCGCGCCCGCCGCACGGCCGAGCTGAACAGCCAGCTGCGCGCCACGCTGGACGACAAGGACGACCTGCTGCGGCAGAAGGACTTTCTGCTGCGCGAGGTGAATCATAGGGTCCAGAACAGCCTGGCCCTGGCCGCCGGCTTCCTGACCATCCAGATGAAGACCATCGAGGATCCGGCCGCCCGCGCGCCGCTCGAAGAGGCCAGCCGCCGACTCACCGCCGTGGGCCTGGTCCACCGCAGGCTCTATCGCGGCGACCAGCTGGAGACGGTGTCGCTCGACCGCTACCTCGTCGAGCTGGCCGAGGAGCTGGTGGAATCCCTGGGCCTGGAGTGGGCGCGGATGCTGCGCGTCGACGCCGCCCCGGCCACGGTCTCGACCGACAAGGCCGTGACCATCGGCCTGGTGGTCACCGAGCTGGTGATCAACGCGGTGAAGTACGCCTATGGCGGCCGGCCGGGCCGCATCGATGTCGGCCTGGTCGAGCACGGCGGCCGCGTGCGCATCTCGGTCGCCGACCAGGGCGGCGGCAAGCAGGGCCCCCGCGTCGGCTTCGGCAGCAAGATGATGGACGCCATGGTCCGCCAGCTGGCCGGAACCCTGGCCTATCACGACAACAATCCCGGCGTGCGGGCCGAGCTGGACGCGCCGGCGGGGTAGGTGATCCTTCTCCCCTTGCGGGAGAAGGTGGCGGCGAAGCCGTCGGATGACGGGTCTCTCGGACATCCGACGCCCGCGCCAGCCTGCCCGCCACTCGCGGCTTTGAGCTCTGAAAGACCCCTCACCCGACCTCCCTCCGGGAGGCCACCCTCTCCCGCAAGGGGAGAGGGGCCTATTCAAGCCTCTTGCAATTTTGAGAATGATCGTTCATTTTTTTGAGAATGAACGTTCATTCCGCCATCGAAATGTCCAATACCTGAGCCACGGTGTCGGACATTACATTTGCGTTATCGACCTTACCTTCGCCGCAACCCGTACCTATCTCACCCATTCGAAAGTGGGCCTCGGGAGCCACGTTGGCTTCGGGCCCAGGGGATGTTGAACTCATGGCAGTGAATTCCTTGTCGGTGATGTCGCCGGACGGCGGCCTGTCGCGCTACCTCACCGAAATCCGCAAGTTCCCGATGCTGGCGAAGGACGAGGAGTTCATGCTCGCCCAGCGCTGGAAAGAGCATCAGGACAGCGACGCCGCGCACAAGATGGTCACCAGCCACCTGCGCCTCGTGGCCAAGATCGCCATGGGCTATCGCGGCTACGGCCTGCCGATCGGGGAAGTGATTTCCGAAGGCAATGTCGGCCTGATGCAGGCGGTCAAGAAGTTCGAGCCCGAGAAGGGCTTCCGCCTGGCCACCTACGCCATGTGGTGGATCCGCGCCTCGATCCAGGAATACATCCTGCGCTCGTGGTCGCTGGTGAAGATGGGCACGACCGCCGCGCAGAAGAAGCTGTTCTTCAACCTGCGCAAGGCCAAGAGCCAGATCGCCGCCTTCCAGGACGGCGACCTGCGCCCCGACCAGGTCAGCTACATCGCCACCAAGCTGGGCGTGCTGGACAGCGAGGTCATCTCGATGAACCGCCGCCTGGGCGGTCCCGACGCCTCGCTGAACGCGCCCCTGCGCGCCGACGGCGAAAGCGAGTGGCAGGACTGGCTGGCCGACGACGACCAGGTTTCGCAAGAGACCGTGGTCGCCGAGAACCAGGAGAAGTCCATGCGGATGAGCCTCCTGGAAGAGGCCATGGTCGAGCTGACCGACCGCGAGCGTCACATCCTGACCGAGCGCCGCCTGAAGGACGACCCGACCACCCTGGAAGACCTGGCCGCCCAGTACGGCGTCAGCCGCGAACGGGTCCGCCAGATCGAGGTCCGGGCCTTCGAGAAGCTGCAGAAGTCCATGCGCGAGGCGGCCCTCGCCAAGAACATGGTCGAGGCGTAAGGCTCCCCCTTCGCCTAGCAAGAAGGCCGCCGCGCTCCCCCGCGGCGGCCTTTTTCATGCGTGGACCGGACCCGGATCAGGCCTTGGGCGCGCACTCCCGCACCAGCCGCCGGAAGCCCTCGGAGCGGCCGCCCGGATACTCGTTCGACGGACCGTTCTCGCCATAGAGCGAGATCATCGGCGCCGTCGCCACGGCGCGGGCCAGAGCCGGCGTCAGCGCCAGGCGCCCGACGATGCTGCGGACCTTCGGCTCGCCCTTCAGGACCAGGTTCTGCTCGTGCTCCGTCGCCGGGTCCCGGAGGATCAGCAGCAGGTCCCGCAGATCCTTGTCCCAGGTGCGCGGATCGCCCTCGTCGGTGAAGAACTCCAGCCGCAGCGTCGCGCGCTCGCAGGTCGCGCGGAAGGGAATGCTGCCCGGACCGGCGATGAACTCGGCCACCGCGCCGTGACCGTTTCGTCCGGGCGTGTAGCGCCACAGATCGTACGCGTCGGCCGCGACCGCCCAGGACAGCTCGTCCAGATCCGCGGCGCGGCAGGCGGCCTTGCTGAGCGTGAAGCGGCCATAGTTGACGGCCTTGGCCGGCGACGGCGCCAGCGCCTCGCCCCGTCGCGCCAGATCGATCTCGACCTCGTCTCCGGACCGGCGGACACGCGCCCTCGCCGGCGCGCCCCAGTTGTCCACGAACCGCACCGTCCCGGAGCCGTCCGCCGCCGGGGTCAGGAATTCAGGCGAGAAACTCAAAACCTCGCCGCCCGGCTTCAGGCGGGAGTCGAAGGACACGAACGCCTTCCCCGGGCCGCTCGACGGCGTCCGCCAGACCAGCACGGCCACGCCGTCGCCCGGCAGTCCGGCGTCGGCGGCCTGCAGGCAGAAGCGCTCCTCGACCGGCTCGACATAGCGCGCCGCGCCGGGCGGTGAAGCGGCCTCGGCCATCGAGGCCGTCATTGACGCCACCAGCCCGAAGACCGCCAGCACCACCCCGATCCGCCGCACGCGCATCTCCCCCAAAAGTTGAGCGCGAACTTGACCGCGACGCCCGCGCATCGTCAATCGCCGCCTGGGGTTGGCGCGACTTGCTGCTATGATGCCGCTGGTTTCCTCGCCTGCGCGTCACGGCCCGGTCACAAACCGCCTTTTCCTCGCCGCCGACGCGCTCTAAGAGCGTCGCCTTCGATTTTTCCGGCGCTTTCGGGCGCCAATTCAAAGACTTTCCATGACCCGTCACGAACTGAAGACCTGGCCGCAGTATTTCGCCGCCGTGCGCTCGGGCAAGAAGCGCTTCGAGATCCGCCGCAACGACCGCGAATTCAAGGTCGGCGACGTGCTGGTGCTGCGCGAGTTCGATCCCGATCAGGACGTCTATACCGGTCAGATCGAAGAGCGTCAGATCACCTTCCTGCTGTCGGAAGAAGACTACGGCGTCATTCACGGCTTCGTGGCCATCGGCTTCGGCGACGTGGTGCACCACCCGAGCGCCGCCGAGGACCACCCCCTGACCGCCGGCGAGCTGGCCGAGTGGCACGAGACCGCCGCCGCCAACGCCGCCCTGCGCGGCGAGGAAGCCCGCCGGGTGTCGCAGTCCTACACCACCACCGGCATGAGCGTCGCCGCCGACCGCCACGGCGCGGTGGCCGCCCTGGCCGAAACCGACGCGGCCTTCCACGCCGCCGCCGCGCGGATCATCCGCAAGGGGTGAGCCTCTGAGGACCGTCAGCCGATGTCGCTGGCGGTCCAATCCTCACAGCGCAATCCTTCGACCCTACCGAACTCGACAAGGTTGCCGGTGATGACGGCAAGGCCACGCGAACGAGCGTGGCCGGCGATAAGCAGGTCGTATCCGCCGATCGGACGCCCGGCGCGTTCAAGGCGGGCTCGAATATCCGCAGCGTGATCGGCCGCATAGGCGTCGAAGGACAGCACCTCTAGTTTGGCGGCGAAACGCTCCACCAAGTCACGATGATGCTCGGGCCGGGCCGACTTGGCCGCACCGTGCAAGAGTTCAGTCAGCACGATCGTCGAGATGCAAAGCGCATCGGCATTGCTGTTGAATCGTTCGCGCAAGCTGGGTGGGCGATCCCTGAGCACACGGATGCACAGGCTGGTGTCCAGCATATAGCGCAGCATCAGAAGCTTTCGCGATCCTGGGCCACGGGCTGATCGCGCTCGCCGAGATCGATACCGGGCTCGTCGAAGAAATCATCCCAAAGCGCGTCGGACGGTACGATGACCCGCCGGTTTCCTTCACGCAGCACGGTCACCGAGCGAACGCCTTCGGGAAAAGCCACTTCCTTGGAAAGTCGAACGGCCTGAGAGCGGTTCGATTGGAACAAGGTGGTCTTGACCATGAAAGATCCCCACTTTGGATATACAGACAGTATATCCCAAAATTCCACGACCGCCTACACCCCGCCCTCGTCGCCGCGTTCCAGGCCGGCCAGGGTCGCTTCGCCCGGCGTCTCCTCGTCGCTGACCTTGCGCAGCACGGCCTGGCGCAGGGCGTAGGCCAGCATGGCCGCCAGGATCAGGGCGTTGAGCACGAACGGGGCCCAGCGCACGGCCTCGTAGAGCAGCACGAACAGCGGCGCGACCACCACGTTGAGGCCGTTGATGGCGGCGATGGCGCCAGCCGCTCCTGCTTGGTCCTTGGCCTCGACCGACAGCGACGCTCCCGCCGTGAACCCGGGCCGCGCGAAGCCGTAGCCCAGCGAGGACACCGCATAGCCGATGGCCACGGCCGCATAGTCCGGCGCGAAGGCCACGACCACGTTGCCCAGGGCCGCCACGCCGACGCCCCAGCGCATCAGCTCGCGCGGGCCCATGGCGAACATCCGGATCAGGCCCCACTGGGCCAGCAGGCCCGCCACCGCGCCAGCCGCCATGGCCAGGGTGATGAAGCCCTGGGCCTTGACCGGCGCGACGCCCAGCTTGTCGATGATCAGAAAGCCCAGGGTCTGGGTCTGGGCCGTCTGGCAGGTGGCCACCAGGAAGCCGAAGATCAGGAAGGGCATCAGGCGCGGGTCGCGCCACAGGCTGTCGCCCCGCCGCAGCGACGGAAAGGCCAGACGCGCGCGCGGCTGGACCTCGCCCGCGCTCGCCGGCCCCCTGGCTTCCTCCAGGCCCCGGTGCACGATCCACATCATCACCGCCGCCAGCCCGGCGAAGGCGAACATCGGCCCGGCCAAGCCCACCACCGGCAGCACGAACAGCGGCGCCAGCAGCGGTCCGACCACCGTGCCCAGGCCGAACGCCCCGGCCAGGGTGGCCATGGCCTGGGTGCGCTCCTCGCGCTTGGTGCGCTCGGCCAGATAGGCCTGGGTGGCCGGATTGGCGGCCGAGCCGAACAGGCCAAACAGCGCTCGCGCCAGCAGGAACAGCACGAACACCAGCATCGGCGGAAAGAGATGGTGCAGGCCCGCGCTGACCACGAAGGCGCACAGGGTCATCGACACGCAGAAGCCGCCCAGCCCCAGCAGGATCAGGGGCTTGCGCCCCCGCACGTCCGAACGCTTGGCCCAGAACGGCGACGACAGCGCCCACAGCAGGGCCGATAGCGAAAAGATCGCCGCCACCATGGCGTCGGGGATGCCGATCTGCCGGCCGATGGCGGGGAGGACGGACAGCATGCCCGTATTGCCCAGCGCCGTGGCCGCCGACACCCCGAAAAGGATGGCGAAGGCCCGCCGGTTGACCTGTTGATCTTGAGCGGCGGCAGACATCGAACAAACGTTAGAGTGCGTTCGTCGCCAGGGGAAGCCCGTGGAAGCGCCGGGCGACGCCCGGACGCTCCAGGGACGCTATGTCGCAACCCTGGGGCGGTCCCGGTTAAGGGTCCGCTCATGGCGCGGGCGCGTACTGGACCCATGCTGCGTCACATCTCCGTCCCCCACAAACTGCTGCTGGCCTTCGCCGCCATGATCACCATCTGCGGCGCGGCCAGCGCCGTGGTCGCCCTGGACCTGTGGTCGCTGCGCAAGGCGACCGAGATGACCGACGACTCCATGGCCCTGACCATGGCCAGCGCCCGCATGCAGGCCGCCGCGCTCGAGCAGCAGAACGCCATCCTCGGCTATGTCGCCTCGGGCGCCAGCGAGCACATCAAGCGCTTCGACGCCGCCGAAAAAGCCCTGGAGGCCGATCTCGACGCCCTGCGCAACGCCGACGCGGCCGGCGACTACGCGACCGCCGCCGCCAAGCTCTCGGACGCCCGCAAGCAGTACAAGGCCGAGGCCCAGGCCTTGATCGCCATGGCCGCCACGCCAGAGGGCCGCGCCCAGGCCGCGACGCGGACGGAGGCCAGCGATCGCCTGGCCGACCTGCGCAAGGTGCTGGCCGAGGTCGAGGCCCAGGAGCATCGCGACGAGGCTGTGCGTTCGGCCAGCCGCGAGCGGGCCTTCGGGCGCGCCTTCCTCGGCATCGTGGTCGGCGGGATTCTCGGCCTCCTCGCCTCGCTGGGCCTGGCCTGGCTGCTGACCCGCGTGCTGGGCCGGCCGGTCACCGCCCTGACCGGCGTCATGACCCGCCTGGCCGGCGGCGACAACGGCGTCGAGGTGCCCGACGTCGACCGCCGCGACGAGATCGGGGCCATGGCCAAGGCCGTGCTGCGCTTCAAGGACGCCGCCATCGAGAAGATCGCCGTCGAACGCCAGGTCGAGATCGAGCGCCAGGCGGCCGAAGTCGCGCGCCAATCCGCCGAGGCCGAACGCGAAGCCGCCCGCGTGCAGCTGGAGGCCGTGGTCGACAGCCTGGCCGGCGGCCTGCGCGCCCTGGCCCAGGGCGACCTGACCCGCCGCGTCGACATCGCCTTCCCCGCCGAGTACGAGCGCCTGCGCGCCGACTTCAACGCCGCCATCGCCCAGATGGAGGACGCCCTGAAGGTCATCGTCCGCTCGGCCGGCGGCATCGAGGCCGGCAGCGACGAGATCGCCTCGGCGGCCGACGACCTCTCCCGCCGCAGCGAGCGCCAGGCCGCCAGCCTGGAGGAGACCGCCGCCGCCCTCGACGAGATCACCGCCACGGTCCGCCGCAGCTCGGCCGGCGCCAAGAGCGCGGCCATCGTGGTGGGGGCGGCCCGCAGCGACGCCCAGCGCTCGCGCGTCGTGGTCGGCGACGCCGTCGGGGCCATGACCCGCATCGAGGCCTCCTCGCGCGAGATCGGCCGCATCGTCGGGGTGATCGACGAGATCGCCTTCCAGACCAACCTTCTGGCCCTCAACGCCGGGGTCGAGGCCGCCCGGGCCGGCGACAGCGGCAAGGGCTTCGCCGTCGTCGCCATGGAGGTGCGGGCCCTGGCCCAGCGCTCGGCCGAAGCGGCCCGCGAGATCAAGGTGCTGATCGCCACCGCCGCCCGCGAGGTCGAGCAGGGCGTGTCGATGGTCGGCGAGACCGGCCAGGCCCTTCAGGCCATCGCCGACAAGGTGGGCGAGATCGACGGGCTGGTGGGCGAGATCGCCGCCTCGGCCGCCGAGCAGTCGGCCGGCCTGTCGGAGGTCAACGGCGCCATCAACCTGATGGACCAGACCGTCCAGCAGAACGCCGCCATGGTCGAACAGTCCACCGCCGCCAGCCACAGCCTCAAGACCGAGGCCGCCACTCTTTCCCACCTGATCGGCCGCTTCCGGGTCGGCGGCGCGACCCAGGCCCGCAAACCGGCGCGCGCGGCGTGACGGGGCGTGACGTGACGGGGCGGCCTGCGCTCAGCCGCCGCACGGACCTGCAAACCGCCGATACCTTGGATTAATCATTAACAGCCATGATGCGGGCTGAATTCTTCGGGGCCTCCTGACGTCATGTTCCAGATCATCGGCATCGTGCTGCTCTTCGGCCTCGTGTTCGGCAGCTACCTGATGGGTGGCGGCAAGATGGACGTCATCATCGAGGCGGCCCCTCACGAACTGATGGCCATCCTCGGCGCGGGCGTCGCCGCGTTCCTGATCTCGAACTCGATGACCGTCATCAAGGCCACCGCGGGCGGCTTCGGCAAGATCTTCGCCGGCCCCAAGTGGAAGGCCGGCGACTATCGCGACCTGCTGGCCCTGCTGTTCCTGCTGACCAAGACGATGAAGTCCAAGGGCGTCATCGCCCTGGAAAGCCACATCGAAAAGCCGCACGACAGCTCGATCTTCTCGCGCTACCCGAAGATCTCGAAGGACCACTTCGCCGTCGACTTCATCTGCGACACCCTGCGGATGATGACCATGAACCTGGAGGATCCCCACCAGGTCGAGGATGCGATGGAAAAGCAGCTCGAGAAGCACCACCACGAGGCGCTCGAGCCGGCCCACGCCCTGCAATCCATGGCCGACGCCCTGCCCGCCCTGGGCATCGTCGCCGCCGTGCTGGGCGTCATCAAGACCATGGGCTCGATCACCGAGCCCCCCGCCGTGCTCGGCGGCATGATCGGCGGCGCCCTGGTCGGCACCTTCCTCGGCGTGTTCATGGCCTACGGCCTGGTCGGCCCGATGGCCGCCCGCCTGCAGGCCGTCGTCAACGAGGACGGCGCCTTCTACAAGATCATCCAGGCGGTGCTCGTCGCCCACCTGCACGGCAACGCCGCCCAGATCAGCGTCGAGATCGGCCGCGGCAACGTGCCCAGCGTCTGCCAGCCCAGCTTCGTCGAGCTGGAAGAGGCCCTGTCGCAGATCCCGGCCGAGGGCTGAGCCCGATCCTTCCGTCCGTGCACGGCCAGATCACGCGCCCGTGATCTTTGCTTGCAACGGGGCGTGAAAAGCGGTTCCTTGCCAGCATGGCGCCCGGCTCCCACGCCGGGCGTTTCCATTTAGACGTCGCAAGGGATGCCCCGATGACCACCCAAGTCCTCCGCAAGATCCTCATCGCCGGCGCGGCCATGACCGCCCTGTCGCTGGCCGCCTGCGGCAAGAAGGACGAGGCTCCCGCCGCCGACGAGAAGGCCGCCGCCGCGGCCGCCGCCGGCGCCAGCGAAGTGACCGCCGCCGACGCCGGCTCGGCCGAGGACCAGGCCGCCGCCGACGCCAACAAGGCCGCCGCCGACGCCGCCGCCGAACCGGACGCCGTCTCGGCCGCCGAAGGTACGGCCCCGGCCGCCGCCGCCGCTCCTGCCGAAGAGAAGAAGACCGAAGGCCACTGAGCCTTTTCAGGCTTTTTCGAGCTTCGACTATCCGAAGGGCCGTCCGCGAGGGCGGCCCTTCTTCTATGATGGCGCCATGACTTCCGACTCTTCAGACACCGCCCCGGGCTCCCCGCTGATCTGGCGCGAGGACGGCCTGCCGCAGTCGCGGCTCTATGGCGACGTCTACTTCTCCAGCGCCGACGGCCTGGCCGAGACCCGGGCGGTGTTCCTCGACGGCTGCGGCCTGCCGGGCGCCTGGGCCGAACGCGACCGCTTCATGGTCGGCGAGCTGGGCTTCGGCACGGGACTGAACATCGCCGCCCTGCTGGACCTGTGGCGGCGGGAAAAACCCACGGGCTCCAAACTCAACATCTTCTCGATCGAGGCCCACCCGATCACCCGCGACGAAGCCGCCCGCGCCCTGGCCGTCTGGCCGGAGCTGGGCGAGGCCGCCCAGGTGCTGCTCGACCATTGGCCCAGCGCCGCGCGCGGCTTCCACCGCATCGACCTGCCCGGCTTCGACGCGGTGCTGGATCTGGCCGTCATGGACGTGACGGAGGCGCTGGAGGCCTGGAGCGGGGCGGCCGACGCCTGGTTCCTCGACGGCTTCTCGCCGGCCCTCAACCCGGCCATGTGGAGCGAGGACATCCTCGCCGCCGTCGCCGCCCGCACCGCGCCCGGCGCGAAGGCCGCGACCTTCACCGTCGCCGGGGCCGTGCGCCGTGGCCTGGCCGCCGCCGGCTTCACCTGGGAAAAGCGCCCCGGCTTCGGCCGCAAGAAGGAACGACTGGAGGCGACCTTCCCCGGCGAGCGCCCCGCGCCGCGTCGGCCCAAGAGCCTGGCGATCGTCGGCGGCGGCATCGCGGCGGCCAGCCTGGCCCGCGCCGCCCGCGCCGAGGGCCTGGTCGTCGCGGTGATCGACGCCGGCCGCGACCCGGCCTCCGGCAACCCGGCCGCCCTGGTCACCCCGGCGCTGGACGCCGGCGGCGGTCCGCGCGCGGCCTTTCCGGCCCAGGCCCTGGCGCGCGCCGCCGCCCTCTACGAGGCCCTTCCCGGCGCGGAGCTGGCGCGCGGCGTGCTGCGGCTGGCGACCGGCCCCAAGGACCCCGACCGCTTCGCCGCCGTCACCGACCAGGACCTGTTCGCCGCCGGCGAAATGACCGTCCTGGACGCCGGGACGGCGAGCGCCGCCCTGGGCGAGCCGGCGAGCGGCGCGCTTTCCATGGCCCTGGCCCGCGTGGTCGAGCCCGCCGCCGTCCTCGCCGCCTGGCGAGGCGAGGCGATCGCCGCCGAGGTCGCGCGGATCGAGCCCGGCGACGACGGCTGGCGTCTGCTGGACGAGGCCGGCGCAGTCCTGGCGACCGCCGACGCCGTCGTGCTGGCCGGCGGCGCCGACCTGGTCCGGCTCTGGCCCGAGGCGCCCATCCGCCCGGTGCGCGGCCAGACCAGCTGGGCCGGCCCTATCGACACGGCGATCACTCCCGCCGCCTTCGGCGGCTACGCCGTTCCCACCCGCGAGGGCGGCGTGCTGTTCGGCGCCACCCATGACCGGGGCGAGACGGCGACCGAGCTTCGCGAGGCCGATCACGCCCGCAACCGCGCGGCCCTGGCCAAGGGCCGGCCGGACCTCGCCGCCCGCCTCGCCGACGCCCCGCTGGACGGCCGCGCCGCCGTGCGCGCCACGACGGCCGACCATCTGCCGCTGGCGGGCGCGGTTCCCGGCGCGCCGGACGGCCTGTTCGTGCTGGGCGGCCTGGGCGGGCGAGGCTTCACCACCGCCCCGCTGCTGGCCGAGCACGTAGTCGCCCTGATGCTGGGCGCGCCGTCGCCGCTGCCGCGGGCGCTGGCGGGGTTGGTGGAGCCTGGCAGATAACCCTCCCCCTTGATGGGGGAGGGTTGGGTGGGGGTGATGCGGCGTCGGAAGCCTAGCGCTGCGCGCCGGCTCAGCAGGTCACCCCCATCCCCGCCCCTTCCCCCATCAAGGGGGAAGGGAGACCCCGCGCAAAGCAAAAGGCCCCGGAGTTTCCTCCGGGGCCTTCGCATTTCGTCGGGAAGCGTGAAGCCTCCGTCCGGGACCCGATCTTAGAAGTTGATCGAGATCGTCGAACGACGGTTCAGCGGTTCCTTCACGCCGTCGCCGGTGGCGACGGCCGGGGCGCTTTCACCCTTCCAGTCGACCGCCAGGGTCGTGGCGGGGACGCCGGCGCCGACCAGACCATCGGCCACGGCCTTCGCACGACGTTCCGACAGGCGGACGTTGTACTTCGGCGAGCCCGAGGTGTCGGTGTGGCCCACGACCGTGATCTTGGTCGCGTTGCCGCCCTTGGCGTAGTCAGCGGCCTGCTGCACCACGGCCTGGGCTTCCGGCGTCAGCACGTACTGATCGAACGGGAAGTAGACCACGAACTCGCGGGCCTCGTAGGCCGGCGGAGGCGGCGGCGGGGGCGGCGGAGCCGGGGGCTCGGGCGGCGGAGGCGGCGGGGGAGGCGGCGGCGGGGGCGGAGGCGGCGGGGGCGGCGGCGAGCCGAAGGTGTAGCGCACACCCAGGGTGATCGAGCTGTCCTTGTAGTCGCCTTCGAAGTAGCCGAGCGAGGTCGGGGCCGGACCGGCCGCGCCCACGTTCGTCGAGACCGAACCCCAGGTGACGTTCTTGGCGGTCAGGTAGCGGCCCGTCAGGTCGAGCGACCAGTTCGGGGTGATGTCCCAGGCCAGGCCCAGCAGGCCTTGATAGGCGAACGCCTGATCGACGTCGTCGATGCTGAGGTTCTGGTAGGGCGCCGCGCCGGTCGGCACGCCGCTCAGTTGGCCGTAGACCTTGTTGTGCACCCAGGCCGTACCGACGCCGACGCCGACGAACGGACGCCAGGACGAGTCGGGCAGGAAGTCATAGATGACGTTGGCCATCAGGGTGGTGGCCTTCAGCTCGCCGTTCGGCTCGCCGCAGGTCGGGCTGGTCACCGTGCGGATCGGACCGGCGGTGCAGAGACCCAGCGGCTGCGGACGCGAGCCGTCCTCGGAGCGGACGCCCTTGATGTCGCCGCCGCGATAGCCGTATTCGCCTTCGACGCGCCAGTTCGGCGACAGACGGTAACCGAGGCGCGCGAAGCCCGCCCAGTCCTTGTCGGTCGAGAAGGTCCAGTCGTAGGGACGGCCGTCGGAGGCGTCCACCGACGAACTCGTTTCGACGCCCTCGGTCGAGTGGTAACCGACGTCGCCGGCCACGTACCATCCGCTCAACGCGCTTTGGGCGGAGGCGCCTGACGCCGCGCAAAGCGCGACGGCTGCGACGCCAGCCAGCAACCCGAATTTCATGTGAGAACCCTCTTTAAATTAGCCAGGACGCCCCCCGCGGGGCGGCTTCCACGACGACAAACGCGTGACCTCGCAAATCGGCTGTGGCGCTGGCGCCACAGTGAGCGAGTTTCGTCGATATCTCGACAGAACCTCCTCTGAAACGATCGGTCCACGGACGTCGTGATCGCCTCGCGCCGGTCTTCGCGCGAGCCGGGAAATAATCGCCGTGTTCGCAATCAGCGTCCAGATCAACCCAGGCGATTATTGGCAGAACGGTGGATGGTGAGCGCTGTTTGATCAGCGGGGAGGCGACCAGCGGCGCAGAATGCGCGTCGCTGGTCGCGGACCGGGCCGCGGATCGCCCCCACGACCCTGCGGCCAGGCCACCCTCTCCTCTTCACCGCTTGGAGGAAGCGGCGAAGGCTGTCGTCGTCCGGGCGCCGATCATCGCGGCCACGGGCGAAATCTCGTCGGGTCCGTCTCGACGCCGCCGACCGCTTGTGGAGTGCGTGACGACGTCGAGCCGTCCCCCGGCAGCGTCACGGCGGGGATCGAGGGATCGACGGGCCCGGCCAGAACGCAGGAGACGCTCGTCGCTTCCCTCGCCATGCGATGGAAGCGCTCGAGGGCGACGGCTAGCACCCGCTCCGGGGAATTGTCGCGTCCCAAACCTGGAACATTCCGCGACACGGCGCGCCGCGAAGGGCTGGACAGTACATGCGGTTGCGTTAACTACGACTTCGCGCGGGGGAAACAGTGCGCTCCCGGAAAGCTTTCAGAGCCCGATGTCAGAGCGCGTACGGCAGGGCCCGGATGAAGGCCCGCTTCTCGAATTCCCAATCGTCCTGCTGCTGGCCGCCGGCCATTTCATGGCCTTCGTCGACCGGGCCGTGCCCAGCGTCTACGCCCCCGCCCTCAAGGCCGGCTTCCAGCTGACCGACACCCAGCTGGGCGCGTTGCAGGGGCCCGCCTTCGTGGCGTTCTACACCATCGCCACCCTGGTCACCGGCCATCGCGGCCACCGCCTGCCGCGCGGACTGCTGCTGGCGGGATCCGCCGCCCTCTGGACCCTGGCCACCATGGCCATGGCCTTCGCCCAGACCTACGCCGCCCTGTTCGCCTCGCGCCTGGTGCTGGGCCTGGCCCAGGCGGTGTTCGCGCCGACGGCCCTGGCCGTGATCGTGGCCGGCGCCCCCGCCGCTCGGCTGTCGCGCTGGGTGTCGGTGTTCACCTCGGGATCGTCGATGGGCCGCAGCGGCGCCCTGCTGGCCGGGGGCCTGGCCCTGGGCGCCTTTTCGGCGGGGATCTTCCAGGCCTTCGGTCACGCGCCGTGGCGCGCGGCCATCCTCCTGCTGACCCTGCCCAATCTGGCGTTGGTCGCCCTGCTGGCCTGGCGCGTGCGCGGCCGCGACGAGGCCGTTCCCCGGGGACAGGGCCTGGCCCAGGCGCTGGCCCATCTGGCCGCGCGGCCGGCGGGCCTTGGCCTGCATTTCCTGGCCGCCGGCGCGGTGATCCTGCTGGTGCAGGCCGCCGCGGCCTGGGCGCCCTCGATCGTCAACCGCGCCTGCGGCCTGAACCCGGCCGCCAGCGCCCTGCTGGCCGGCCTGGTGGTGCTGGTCGCCGCCCCGGCGGGACATCTGGGCGGCGGCTGGCTGCTGGACCAACGACGCAAGGCCGGCGGCGGACCGGCCCTGGTCGTGACCGGCGGCGCCCTGCTCGCCGTGCTCGGCGCCCTGCTGCTGAGCCGCGCCGGCTCGCCGGCGATAGCGGCCACCGCGCTCTTCCTGATCACGGCCGGCGGCGGGGCTGCGGCCCTGGCGGCCCTGGCCGGCCTGCAGCCGCTGAGCCCGCCGCATCTGCGCCCGGCCATGAACGGCCTCTACCTGGCCTTCGTCACGGTGGCGGGCCTGGGTTTTGGCCCGCTGCTGACCGGCCTGCTGAGCGACCGATTGTTCTCTGGACCGCACGGCCTGGCCATGGCCCTGGCGGCGGTGATGACGGCGGCGGGATCACTGGCCGGGCTCGCCGCGTTTCTCGGTGCGGAGCCCTGGCGGCGGCTGGCGCAAGAGACGAGCGGGATGGCGCGCGCCTAGATGTCTGCTTCAGTGACCGACAGCTTCCATTTCTCGAGCGACGAGCACCCGGCCGAGGAGGCCTTCGCGCTCTATGCGACCCTCTATTCGCGCGGCTCCGACGTCAGCCGCGGCGAAGGCCCGTTCTTCGCCCAGGTGCGGGCCTGGCGGCTGGACAAGATCCTGCTGTTCGAGCGCCGGCTGTCGGGCGTGGTCCATGCCCGGCGCGAGCGGATCGCCGGCGACGGCTTCGATCATTTCGTCCTGACCCACGTGGTCGAGGGCGAGGTGCGGCTGGACGCGCCGGGGCCGCCCCGGACCCTGGGACCAGGCGAAGGCGTGCTGCTCGACACCCGCCGGCCGATGCGCACCGACCACCGCGACGCCGTGATCCTGACCGCCAGCATCGCCCGCGACGTGATCGAGGCGGCGCTCGGCCCGGCCGGACGGCTGCACGGCCAGATCCTGACCCCGCCGGACAACCTGGTCCTGGCCGACTTCCTCTCGTCCCTGGCCCGGCGCGGCGACGGCCTGGCCCCGACCGCCCTGCCCGCCCTGGGCCGGGCCTTCATCGACATCCTGTCGTCGATCGGCGGTGACGCGGCCCGCGCCGGCCGCGAGGACCAGCGCCGCGACCTGGCCCGCCGCGAGAGCGTGCGCCGCTTCGTCCTGCCCCGCCTGGCCGACAAGGCCCTGTCGGTCGACGCCATCAGCGCCGGAGCCGGCATCTCGCGCTCGTCGCTCTACCGGCTGTTCGACAAGCAGGGCGGGGTGGCGCGGTTCATCCAGCTGATCCGCCTGGACGCCCTGCGCGCCGTGCTCGACGCCCAGGGCCACGCGGCCCCGGGCGAGGACGAGCTGGCCGAGCGCCTCGGCTTCGGCGGCGTCGCGCAGATGGAGCGGCTGTTCGCCGAGGTCTATGGCGCCGGCCTGCAGGCCTATCGCGAGGCCGTGGGCGACAAGCCCCGCAACGACCCCGACCTGGCCAAGCGGCGCTGGGAAGGCTGGCTGAACGAGCTGGACTAGACCGCGAGGCGCCTTACGGCGCCTTTGGCGGCCGCCCGACCAGCACGCCGCGACCGTGCGGGGCGATGTAGACGACGCCGTATTCCAGCAGGTCCCCGGCCACGCCCTGGATGTCGCCGAACTGGTGGGCGTCGTCGTTGATCCGCGTCCAGGACCCGCCCTCGTCGTCCGAGCGCCACAGGCCGCCGCGCCCATCGACCTTGCCGTAGAGATAGACCGCCGGGTAGCCGTCCTTCTCCTTGGGCGCGCCGAAGCTGACCGACCAGGCCGCGTCGACCTTGCGGGCCGGCTTGAACGGCGCGCCGGCGTCGCGCGAATGCAGCAGGCCCGACGGCAGGGCGATCCACAGGTCGCGCATCCGGGTCGGCACGACGGCCAGCTGGGCGCGGTCCCAGTGCTGGGTCGCCGGCAGGCCCGAGGCGATCGGCGTGAAGGTCAGGCCGCCATCGACGCTGACCAGCACGCGGCCGCCGGCCCGGTCGTGCACGTAGAACACCCGCTCGACCACCTTGTCGGCGACCGGAACCAGGGTCTGGTCGCCGGCGGCGGGCCAGCCGGCCGAGGCCGTCCAGGTCTTGCCGCCGTCCAGCGAGGCGTAGCCGACGTCCTTCTCGGGCGCCCAAAGCAGGGCCGAGCCCTTGGCCGACACCGCGATCGCGCCCGGCCCGCGCCAGGGCTGGCCTTCGCCCGGGACCTTGTAGGGCTGGGCCGGCATCGGCCGCCAGTCGGCGCCGCCGCTGGTGGAGTAGAAGGCGTTGGCCTTGCCGTTGGCGGTGCGGACGATATAGCCGGGCTTCTGGCCGGCGTAGTCGACGCTCCAGTTGCTCTCGGTGTTGGGCCGGAACAGGCCGTTGGCGGGCGGACGGGCGACATCGTCCCAGGCAGCCCCCGCGGTGTCGCCCATGGCCGCCAGCAGGGTCGCCCCGCCGGTGGGCGAGACCAGCTGGGTGACCGCGCCCTCTTCCAGATTGTCGATCCGGGCGTCCAGCGCCACTGGGGCCTCGCCGCCGGCGGCGGTGAGGTTGCGGCTCATCCACAGGCCGCCGCCGTGGCCATAGATCAGCTCGTCGGCGTCGAACGGATTGACCCGCAGGTCCGAGATCCAGCCGCCCATCTTGCGCTCGGGATTGGTCTCGGCCAGCCACGGATAGGCCCCGGCCGAGAAGCCGGCCTGGCGGCTGAGCGCGCTCCACTTGGCCCCGCCGTCGCGCGAGACGAAGATGTCGTCGTTGGGCCACCAGCGGTCCAGGGTCGAGACCACCAGCGCGCCGTCCGGCCCGATGTCGATCCCCGAGAAACCGCCCTGGCGGGCCTCGCCCTTCAGCGGGGAGATGTCGCGCCACTTGCCCGAGGCCGGGTCGCGCTTCTGCACGCTGCCGCCCTTGGCGTGGCTGGGATTGACCGCGAAGGCGCTGCCATCCCCCTCGGCGAAGGCGACGTAGAGCGTCCCGTCGGGAGCGAACACGGCCCGCTGCGGCAGCTGGGCCGGCGCGCCCGCCACCGGCTGGAACGAAGCCCCGCGATCATGGCTGACGAACAGACCGCCCTTGCCGTCGGCCCCGCCGACATAGAGGTCGCCGCTCTTCGGCTCGAAGATCACCAGATTGATCGCCCGCGCCGGCGAGGCGGCGACCTTGGCGAAGCTGACACCGCTGTCCGTGCTGCGCCAAAGCCCGTCCTGGTTGGAGCCGAACCAGATCGTCTTCGGATCGGTCGGATCGACCATCAGCCGCTCGCCCGCGCCGCGGCCGTCGGCGTTGCCGCCCACCCGGATCGGCAGCTCGGTCTTCTTCCAGGTGGCGCCGCGGTCGTCGGAGCGCAGCACGGCGCCCTTGCGCGCCCAGTCCTGGAGATAGAGGCCGCAGACGGCGTAGAGCTTGTTGGGATCGGCCGGATCGACCGCCAGGCTCAGCACGCCCATCAGGTCGGCGTCCTCGCGCGGCAGGTGGTCGAGCAGCGGGATCCAGCGCTTGCCCGCGTAGTCGTAGCGATAGGCGCCGCCGACGTCGGTGCGGGCGTAGAGCAGGCCCTTCTCGCGCGGGTGATAGACGAAGCCGTCGACATAGCCGCCCGCGCCATAGGGCACGCTGGCCCAGCCATAGGGCTGGTCGGCCGCGCGGGCCTGGGCCGCCGGGCCGCCCACGGCCAGCATCAGGGCCAGCGCCGCGCCGCCCAGGGCTGGTCGCAGGACAGGCTTCATCCGATCGAAGAGCATTCGTTTCCCCACTGCGCTCCGGACGATCCTCAGGCCCGAGCCGGGGTCGTCCTTGATATTGTGAGCGCTACCATAGCGAAGCCGATTAATCCTACAATACGGGATTTCACGGTTATGGGGATAAGGGCGTCAGTTGGATCCCGCCGTCGCGGGAAGGCGCGGAGAGGTGCGGGCCTCAGGCCCGTTCGCGCATGCGCTTGAAGATGTCCGACAGCCGGTTGTCGCCCGGCTGCGTGCTGGCGGCGGCGGAAACCGGCGCGGGCTTTTCGGCATAGGCTTGCAGGAAGCCGAGGTCGCAGGCGGCGACGTCTTCGTTGGCGGCGGCCGGCGGGCAGCCGAAGAAGCCTTCCAGCGCGCGGACCATGGCTTCAGCCTCGGCCTGCAGCGAGGGACGCCCGGGCTCGGGTTCGAAATCGGCCTCGGTCTCCGCCGTCTCGAAGATCTGATACGGCAGATTGATCTGGTTGATCATCGAGAAGAGGCGGTTGACGTCGCCGGACATGTCGTGGCTCCACCGCAAGGCGGTTCGGGGTTCAAGGTCGTCTGGCCCGCCTTTCCCTCCCCGCCATTTCGGCGAGCAGGACGAGGGCGGACGAGTAGTACGTGCGATCCGGCGGCGTCCCCCGAAGCCTCTGGATCGACGGGTCGTTCAGCGCCAGGGCGGCGATGTCGACACCCCCGCTAGATAACGGAAAGTCGGCTTCATGACCGTCGGACATATTGACCCATGCCGGCGGCCTTTTTTGGGCTTGAATGTTTCCGCGCCAGTAGTCCGCGGTCTGCGCGGCCAGCGAATCCTGGCCGCCCCAGGCCAGATAGAGCGGCGCCCGGATGGCGTCGAAACCAAACAGCGGCGGCTTGTCCGGGGCCGGCGCCAGGCTGCCGTCGGGACGCACCAGCAGCCAGTCGGGCGGAACCTTCTGGGGCCCGAACCGGCCGTCGCGCGCCAGGGTCACGCCGTCGGCGATCAGGGTCCGCCACGGCGCCTCGGCCCCGTCGGCGGACGCGAAGTCCTGGAAGGCCGGCAGGATGAAATAGGACGGGTTGACGATCACTCCGGCCGGGCCGCGAAAACCCTCCAGCCCTGGCAGCAGCACCGTGCGCCCGCCGACCTCGACCACCAGCCGCTCGGCGATGGCGTCGCGGATGGCCTTGGAGGCGACCAGATAACCGTCGTCGCGCCAGCGCCGCCCGGCCCGCAGCAGCGCCCAGGCCGCCAGCACGTCGCCGTCGGCGGCGTTGTTCTGGTCGGCGACGGGCGGCTTCGCGCGGGGATCGTAGCGCCAGGCCAGCAGCGGCGCGTTCTTTTGGACCAGGTTGGTCCGGGTCCAGTTCCACGCCCGGTCGAAGGTCTCGCGGTCGCCGTGGCCCTCGGCCAGCAGCATCGTGTAGCCCTGGCTCTCGCTGTGGCTGACGCCGCCGTTCTCGGGATCGATCGTGCGGCCGTCGGGCTGGACATAGGCGGCCTTGAACGCGGCCCAGCCCTCGCCGGGCGGCCTGGCGCAGGCGCCCGAGGCTCCGGTCGCGGCGATCACCACCGCCATCAGCAGCCTAGACCCGGTGCTCGAACACCAGCGGCGAAGCCGAAGGATCGCGGCAGGTGGTGACGCCGCCGGGGCTGCCCTGGGCGGCGAGCCAGGCGCCGTAGGCCCCCGCCAGAACCTCGGCCATGAGCGGCGGCCATGCCCGCCTGTCGTCGTCGTCGAGCGCATTGGGACAGGCCCCATGGGTGATGAGGATATGATCGTCCGCCGCCGCCAGCCGGGTCCAGCCCCAGTCCATCCCGCCGAGCACGACATTGAGCTGCGTCTCCAGCTCGTCGAGCGTCTCGACCGTCGGCAGGGCGAAGCGGCGGGCCATGCGCTCGCCCGTGGCCCGCAGGAAGCGCCGGGCGGCGGTCGGGTCGGCGACGGCGGTCAGTTCCCCGGCCAGGGCCGCCAGGAACGGCGACCACTGCGGGCTGACGCGGCGGCGGTTCAGGTAGTCGAGGTCTCTGGCCTGGGCGTCATCTCCGCTCATCGGCCGCCCTCCCCGCCCAGGGTCTGCTTCACGCCCACGCTGACGGCGGTCTCGTTGTAGACGCCGAAGGTGTTGAAGTTGACGGCCCCGCCGATGCTGGCGCCGGGCCGGAACTGGTAGTCGGCCGACAACCCGCCCGATATGCCAAAGCCGCTGGCGCTCTCCGCCAGATAGCGCGGGAAGACGTCGCTGTCGGACAGGGCCAGGGTGTTGAGCTCGGTCTGCAAGGCGACGTCCATCGGGAAGTAGGCCGCCCCGGCCTGGTTGTAGGTCTGGTAGCCCGGCGCGATCGCGCCCTTGAACTTCCACGGCCCCTGGCGGCCGGTGACGCTGATCGGCGCGGTCAGGCTGGTGAACGACTTGGGGCTGAAATAGCCGCCGTGGCCCAGGCTGAAGAAGTTCTGGTTGTTGTCGAAACCCTGCTGGTTGAGGTTGAAGCCGACCTGAACCTCGGTCTCGCCACGGCGATAGGGGCGGATGTAGCCGCCCAGATTGACCTGGTAGCTGTCGTTGTCGGCCACGTGTTCGCCGTCGTAGTGGCCGTAGCTGGCGTCGCCATAGAGCCCCGAAGCGCCGTCGTCATAGGAAAGGCTGACCCCGCCGCCGGTGCGCATGACGCGGCCCCAGCGCTGGCCGGTGACCGGATCGCGGGCCCCGGCATAGGCTGCGACGCTGTCGGTGACCGGACGGCGCTCGACCCACAGCTTGCCCTGGCCGTTGGCGCCCAGGCGCGGCGAGAACGCGACCCCGCCGGCGACGTCGATGTCGCCGAAGCCGATCGGGGTTGTGCCTATGTCGGCCGACAGGGATCCCGCCGCCATGGCCAGGTTGATCGCCGCCCCCGAGGCGCTCTGCGGCGGGGCGGCGGCGTAGACCGGCGCGAAGGCGCCGACGATGGCGCGGGCGTTGATGATCTGGTTGGCGCCGTAGCGCTGCTCGGCCGAGCCCGAGGGCGTGCCGCCGTCGATGCTGACCGGCGAGATCGAGGCGGTGAACCGCACCTCGCCCAACGACGCCGAGGCCGACGCCCTGGCCGACAGCTCGTGCAGCCGCCCCAGGCCCGCCTCGCCCGAGCGGGCGCGGATCTGGGCCGAGCCGGACACCTCGGCGGCGGTGCGGGCGGTGATCTCGGCGATCTGGCGGTCGATGTCGCCGACCACCGGGTCGCGCGCGGCCGGAGCCACGAACGGATTGCCCGGCGACGGCGAGACGGTGGACGTGGGACGCGGCGAGGCGGCCTCGCCCGCGCGGCCGTTGCGGCCGGTGAACGGGAAGGCGACGCCGGCGAAGCCGCGTTCGGCGGCCGTTTGGGCGGTCGGCGCGGGCGCCGCTGGGGTCAGCACGCCGGCCAGTTGGTCGCCGCCGGACGCGATATCGACGCCGGTAAGGGGCGCGGCGGCGGCCGAGGTCATCAGGTCGTATCGGCCGGCCGCCACCGGCAGCACCGCCGCCCGCGCTGGAACGCCGCCGGCCGTGAACGGATTGGGGCCGAGGCCGCCGCCCGGGGTGGCGTTGGAGCCACCCGGCGCCAGCACGGCGTCGAGACCCGAGCCGAAGGTCGGCCGCCGCTCGCGCAGGGTGCGGGCCATGCGCAGGGCCTCCAGCGCCGCCTTCTCGTCGCCGGCCTGGCGCTCGACCCGGGCCGAGGCGAGATAGAGGTCGGCGTCGCGCGGGCTGGCGGCGATGGCCTGGGCGAGCGTGCGGCGGGCGCTCGCCACGTCGCCCTTGGCGGCAGAGGCGTCGGCCAGGCCGATCAGGGCCTCCTTGTCGCCGGGCTTGGCGCGCAGCAGGACGGCGAAGGCCTGGGCGGCCTCGTCGTACATCCGGCCGTCCTGGTAGACGCGGCCCAGCGGAGCCAGCAGGCGGGTGTTGCGCGGGGCCACCGCGAAGGCGGCCGACAGCACGTCGAAGGCGCTGGCCAGATCGCCGGCCTGGCGCAGGCGGTCGGCCCGCTCGGCCCCGAGGGTGGCGGTCAGGTCGGCGACCGCTCGAACCCCGTCCGGCGAAGCGCCGGAACGAGAGGAGGCCTGGCGGATGATGGCGGCGGCCTCGGCGTCGCGCCCTGCCTTGGCCAGCACCGCGACCATGCCGTCATAGCCGGCCGGCGCCTCGGTGACGCCCTCCACAAGGGTGCGCTGGGCCATGGCCAGGGCGGTCTGGCGGTCGCCCAGGTCGTAGAGCGCCGAGGCCAGGCGCCCCTGCGCCGCGACCGGCAGCGCCGGGCGGGCGGCCAGGGCGCGCAACGAGGCGACGCCGCCGCCCTGTTTGGCCTGATCGATGGCGGCGTCGATCTCGAGCCGGCCGCGCAGGGCGGTCATCTCCGGCGTCATCTTGCCGACGGGCGCGCGGTCGAGCAGGGCCAGGGCCTCGGACGGGCGGCCCTGCTGGTCGGCGAAGACGGCGGCGGCGTGGATCTGCTCGGGCTGGGTTCCGGCGCCGACCGGGGCCATCAGCCCCTCGGCGGCCTGGGCCTCGCCCTGGCCGGCCAGGAAGCGGGCGAAGTCGAGCCGCACCCACGGATCGGACGGCGCGGCGGCCAGGGCGCTCTCGAAGGCGGCGTTGGCGCCCGAGAGGTCGCCATTGGCCCACAGCTGGCTGGCGCGCTCGTGGTCGATGCGGCCGCGCAGCACGTTCTGGCCGCTGGCGTCGGGCTGCAGGGCCGGCGAGGCGGCCGCCACGGCGTCGGCCTCGGCCGTGCGGCCCTGGTCGAGCAGCACCTGGACGAGACCCTGCTGGGCCTCGGCCTGGTTGGGCGCGGCCGCCAGCACGGCGCGATAGGCGCTCTCGGCCTCGGCCGCCTTGCCCTGGCGGCGCAGCGCCTCGGCCAGCAGGCCGCGCGCCAGCAGCCGGTCGGGATAGGTCTCGGCGGTCAGCGGCCGCAGCGTCTGCTCGGCCTTGATCACCTGACCCTGGTCGAGGGCGGCCTGGGCGTCCTGCAGGCCGGCGTAGAAGCGGGCGCTGGTCAGGGCCTCCTTCCAGCGGCCGGCGCTGGCGGGGCTGGACCGGCTGGCCCGTCCCAAGAGATCGGCGGCCTCGCCGAACCGCTGGGCCTGGAGCCGCACGAGGCCCAGCCCGCCCAGGGCGTCGGCGTCGCCCGCGCGGCGGGCCAGGGCCGCCTGGAAGCGCCGTTCGGCCTCGGCGACGTCGCCGCCCTGCAAGGCCTCGAAGCCCTTGGCCCGGTCGCCCGCCGACGGATCGACGGCCGCAGCGGCCGGAGCCTTGGGCGCGGTGCGGGCCGCGGCCAGCTTGCGCGAGATCTCGGCGTCGTTGGGACGGGCCGCCAGGTAGTCGCCGAACAGGTCGGCGTTGCGCGGGCTCTCGTCCATCCAGGTCAGGGCCTGGCGCCAGGCGCTGGCGGCCTTTCCGGCGACGGAACCGCCGCCGCCCGCCAAGCGGGCCAGCAGGGCCACGCCCTCGCGGCGGGTGCCCTCGCGATAGGTCAGGGCCTGGCCGAGCGCCAGTTGCACGTTCTGGTCGCCCGGCTTGCGGGCCGACAGCGCCCGCAGGCCCGTCTGGGCCTGGGTGACGCCGCCCGGCGCGCCAGCCAGGGTCTGGTAGTATTCCAGCGCGACGGCGTCGGGCGGGGTCGAGCCGCCGAACGCCTGGCGGTAGGCCGCCGCGGCGGCCGCGTTCTCGCCCCGTTGGGCCAGGCCCCGGGCCTTGGCCAGGTCGGCGCCGCCGGCCGTCGCTCCGCCCGAAGGCGTCTTGGCCCCGCCGCCCGGCGCGTCGAGGGCCGCCAGGCCCCGCTTGGCCGCCGCGTTGTTGGGATCGGCCGCCAGGGCGCGCTTGTAGGCGTCGGCCGCCAGGTCCTTACGGCCCTTCTGGCTCCAGAAATCGCCCTGGCGCACCAGGGCGCCAACCGCGGCGCTTCCCCCCTGGGCCTGCGCCTGGGCGACGGACGCCGTTCCGCCCGCCAGCAGGATGGCGGCCAGGGCGGCTTCCACGGACATGCGACGCAGGGACTTCACTTGGCGCTACCTTCGAGACGGCGTCGCGCGATGGCCTTCAGCGCGACGATGAGCGGGAACGACAGGGCCAGGCCGACGCCGAAGATCGACAGCGCCAGCAGCAGCGGCCGCTGGCTGAGCCACCACATGCCGTAGACCCACCAGGGCAGGTCGCCGGTGTGGAACACCTTGCCGACCTGGAAGCTGGAGAAGCCCTCCTCGGTGACGATGGCCAGATCGCCCTGGATGCGGGCGTTCTGGGCCGGGTCGTCGAGACGGGCCACCACCGCCGGCAGGCGGGTCGGGTCGCTGGCCAGCACGGCCACCACCGCCCGGCCGCGATCGAAGGGCGAGCGGAAGCTGACCAGGCCCTCGAAGCCCTCGCCGGCCACCAGCAGGTCGTCGGCGTGGTCGCGACCGGCCGAAGCCTCGCCGTCGGCCATCAGGAACAGCCGCTCGATCGGCGCGGCCAGCTTCAGGCGCAGTCGGTCGTCCTCGAAGCGCACCGGCGCGCCGGCGAACAGCGCCCCGAACCGCCGGACCATGTCCGGACGGCCGATCAGCAGCACGTCGCGGCCCTTCAGCGAAGCCGCGTCGGCGTCGCGCGCGATCGCCACCCGGGTGACCGGCGCGCCGGTGACGTCGCCGAACCGGCCCATCAGCGCCAGATAGGCCTCGATGTCGGCCGCTCCGGGATTGGCGTCGAGCACGACGGTGGTCTTGTCGAGGTCGGCGTTGCGGGTGAACGGGAAGCCGGCGCTGGCGAAGAAGGCCAGGTTCGGCAGGGCCGCGAAGTGACGGCCGCCGCTGAGGTCGATCGAGGTGTCCGGGTCTATGCCGCTGTGGACGTTGGTCGGCAGCTGGCCCTGGCAGGCCCCGGTCTTGTTGCTCTTGATGTCGAAATAGAACTGCAGCTGGCTGGCGCCGAACAGCAGGTAGGGCGGCAGGTCCAGGCTGTGCTCGTTGCGGGCGAAGCGGTTGAACAGGCCCCGCACCTCGGCGGTGCGGTCCTGGGCGCTGAGCCGATAGGAGCGCAGGTACTGGCCGTTCAGCGACACGTCCAGGCGCGACTGCTCGCGGTCGAACCACGGCCCCTTCGGATAGCGGTAGCGCACGCGCAGCGGCGCGCCCTGCACCGGCCACAGGAAGAGATCGGGCGCGACGCGGAACGGCACGGAGACCGGGGCCGGCGACAGGCCCGGCGCCTGCAGAAGCTGGGCGTCAACCAGCTCGCCCAGGCGGACCGGACGATCCATGCGCAGCCAGCGCGGGGCGTCATAGGCCGCGCGCGGGGCGATCAGGGCGGTGTCGACCTGGGCCATGGCGCCGTTCAGCCCGCCCTGCGAGATGCTGAGCGCCAGGGCCGCGCGGCGGATCTCGGAGGTGTCGCGGCCGATCACCAGCAGAAGGCGATGGTCGGGGGCCTGCGGATTGGCGACCACGGCCAGGGTCGGGCCGTTCACCTGCGGCAGGGTCAGGCCGCCGATCGTCTGGCCCGACTGGCCGAACACCACGCCCTCGCCCTGCGGCAGGGCGCCGATCAGGGTCGGGAAGGCGAAGCCGCGATAGCTGGCCCGCATGCCGAAATAGGAGGCCGCCGCCCCCGCCCCGCGCAGCACCGCGTCGGAGGGGGTCTCGGCGAACACGAACGGCAGCACCAGCTTGCCGCCGCCCTTGTCGAAGAACGGCCCGGGCAGCATCGCCAGGTCCGGGCTCGCCGGCAGGCGCGAGACCGTCAGCTCCAGGCGCGAGCGCTGGTTGCTGAGCGTCATCCACAGCGACGAATGCTGCGGGTCCTCGCAGGCGCGGGTGTAGTGGCCGATGAAGCGGAGGTTCAGATTGTTGTCGCGCAGGAACAGGGCCGGATCGATCGGGATCGACCACTCGGTTCCGGCCGCCCGGTCGGGGGTCAGCATGACCGCGCCGGCCGGCTCGCCGTTCAGGGTCACGGCCAGCTGCGACAGGTCGCCCAGCAGCGACGGCGAATAGGCGCCCGAGACGACGAGACGGGCGGCGGTCACCACCTCGTCGCGGCGCAGGGTGAAGTCGACGCCGGCCTCGCCCTGCACGCCGCGCAGGCGCAGGGACTGGCCAAAACCGAGATCCTTGAGGGTCAGCACGCGGGTCGTGCCGGACGGCGCCGCCGCGACGGGCGCGGGATCCTGCGCCCTCGCCTGCCCGCTCCAGCCCAGGCCGCCGGCCAGCAGCAGGCCCGCGACGATCACCGCCGCCCGGCCGCCGTCGGGTCCGCCGCCCGTGCGCGAGCGCGGCGCCAGGGCCGCGGGCTTGGCCGCCCGCCACCAGAACAGGATGCTGGCGCTGGCCCGGACCAGCCCCGCCAGGGCGGCCAGGGGACGCACCGGCGCCCAGTGGGCGTTGGGCACCCAAGCGTCGGCGCGGCCGACGACGTTGCGCACCAGGTCGCGGCGTTCGGCGAAGCCGAGCGGCAGGAACTGCACTCTCAGGACCCCCTTGTCGAACATGATGGACCGCGCCTTGAACGGCCGGGCGCGCTCGTCCTGCAGGAACTCGACCGTGTCGAGCTGGCGCTCGTCGCCCCAGAAGCCGTCGGGAATGATCGCCGACAGGCCGCCCATCGAGACCTCCAGGGTCTGGACCTCCAGCACCTCGCCGTTGGTCAGCCGCAGGCGGGCGGGCAGGGAGGCCTCGATGCGGACGTGCTGGCGCACCTGCCGGGTCTCGCGGCCGACGGCGATGGCGGTCAGCAGCACCAGCAGGCTGAACAGGGTCCAGAAGGCGTTGAGCACCAGGGTGCCGACCAGCACGAAGTCCGGCTCGGCCGTCGCCAGCCGCCACATGGCGAAGCAGAGGCCGGCGATCAGCAGGCCCGCGACCACGATGTGCGGCCACATCAGCGACCAGTCGAAATAGCCCTTCTCCAGCCGGCCGCCCTTGTCGGTGACGTTGAACTTGCCGTGCTTGGGCGCGAACAGGGTGACGATCGTCGGCCCCAGCAGGTGGAAGGCCAGCAGGGTCTCGTAGATCTCGCCCCAGAACGCCATGCGTTCCTCGCCCTGCATGCGGTTGTTGGTGACGATCGAGTGCACCAGGTGAGGCAGGGCGTAGGCCAGGATCATCGGGGCCGAGGCGCTGATGATGTTGAACCCCAGCAGCAGGAAGACCAGCGGCGAGGTCAGGAACACGATGCGCGGCAGCGGAAACTGGAAGTGCAGCATCGCATTCAGGTAACAGAGCCGTTGGGCGAGGCTCAAACCCTTGCCGAACAGGGGATTGTCGATCCGGAAGATCTGGGTCATGCCGCGCGCCCAGCGGATGCGCTGGCCGATGTGCAAAGCCAGGCGCTCGGTCGCCAGACCCGCCGACAGCCGGATTTCCAGGAAGGCCGTGTTCCAGCCCCGGCGTTGCAGCTTCAACGCGGTGTGGGCGTCCTCGGTGACGGTCTCGTGCGCGAAGCCGTGGGTCTCTTCCAGGGCCGCGCGGCGGATGATGGCGCAGGAGCCGCAGAAGAAGGCGGCGTTCCACAGGTCGTTGCCCGGCTGGACCACGCCGTAGAAGAGGTCGCCCTCGCCGGGGATGTCCTTCACCGTCTGGATGTTCCGCTGCACCGGGTCGGGCGAATAGAAGTGGTGCGGCGTCTGCAGCAGGGCCAGGCGCGCGTCCTCCTGGAACCAGCCGACGGTCATCTGCAGGAAGGCGCGCGTGGGGATGTGGTCGCAGTCGAAGATGCAGACCAGCTCGGCCTCGGTCTGGCCCAGGGCGTGGTTGAGGTTGCCGGCCTTGGCCCCGAAGTTGTCGGGCCGGGTCATGTAGATCGCGCCGGCCTTCTCGGCGAAGGCCTTGAACTCGGGCCGGCGGCCGTCGTCCAGCAGGTACACCCTGAACCGGTCGCGCGGGTAATCCATGCCCAGCGCCGCCAGCACCGTGTCCTGCACGATCTCCAGGCTCTCGTTGTAGGTCGGGATATAGACGTCGACCTTGGGCCAGGTCGCCGGCGCGCCGGTGATCGGCCGCACCGGCCGTTGCAACGGCCAGGCGGTCTGCAGGTAGCCGAGCAGCAGGATCAGCCAGGCGTAGATCTCGGCCAGGTAAAGGCCCGTGCCGAAGAAGGCCTCGCCGAGATTGCGGAAATGCAGGGTCTCGGTCGTGCGCCACCACAGATAGCGGGTGCTGACGATCACCGAGACCACGCACAGCGCAATGGTCAGGTGCTTGGACTGCGACAGGCGATTGGCCGCGATCACCCCGACGATGGTCGCCAGCGCGAACAGGGCCTGGTCCTTGAAGCTGAGCGGGATGACGATCGCGACGAGCGCCACCGCCAGGACGGCGGCGATCAGCAGCGCGACACCCACGCGCGAGGCCAGCCGCGCCAGCAGCGACCCTGAAGCCGGCCCCGAAGCAGAAGGCGACGTCACAGCGTCCATCGGCCCAACCCTCCGGTCGACGGCCCAGGCCGCGCTGCGGTCATCGTCGCTGGATCTCTCGTTCGAACAGTCAAGCTTTCACCAAGTCTTCGCCGCCGATGCTAGCGGCCGGCGCTTGCGACCTACAAGCGTGGCTGTATGACTATTCTCGTCCCCGTTCCAGGCTCGCCGCCGCGACCAAAAGCCGCATTACTTCCCCATAGCCGCCCCTCACGATTCGAAAACCATCATTTTACAAACGCCAAGGCGGCGTTACTGCGTGGAAGCTTGAACGCCGCGCATTGAAATACATTGCACGGCCAGATCGAATTTCATGGCGCCGCCGCAGCGCGGATCGAGCCGCAGTCGCCGAGGCCGCCTCGACTCGGCGGCCAGACGCTCGTCTACCCCCTCAAATGTTCCAATGTTGGAACACGACGGTCACCGAGCGCGGTGCTAGCGGTCACGCTTGCAACAATGGCGCGCCAACGCGCCAGACGGGGCCGTGATGCCGGATCGCGGTCCTTCGGGGGACTGAGACCACATGAAGAAGACCAACGACCGCCTGTCGCGGACGATGATGACGAGCGCCTCGATCGCGGCGCTGTGCGCGCTCGCACCCAGCCTCGCCGGCGCCCAGGCCGTGCTGAACGGCGCCCCGGGCCAGGCCCTGACCGCCGGGACGATCACCACGACCACCAGCGGCGGCATACTCGACGGCGGCACGGGCAGCGGCGTTTCGGTCACCACGGGGGTCAACGGCCAGGTCGGCGTCACCGACGCGGTGATCGCCGTCACCGCCAACACCTGGAACGGCGTCAGCGTCTCGTCGCTCGACACCACCGCCGGCCAGATCCTGGTCACGCTCGACGGCGTCAACAGCATCCAGGGCGGCTCGGCCGCCGTATCGGTCTACACCGACACCCAGGACATCCTGCTCGACGCCAGCGGCGGCTTCGGGACCTATGTGGGCGCGGTCGCCAACGGAACGGGCCTGAGCGCCAGCTCGCTGAACGGCTCGGTCGCCATCCTCAACGGCGCCAACACCATCAGCGGCGGCGCCGTCGGCGTGCTCGGCGCGACCTACCGCACCGGCGACGTCTCCATCGACTCGAAGGGCGGAACGATCGTCAGCGCCGTTGGCGTACGCGCACTGTCCTACGGCGGCGACGTGACCGTCGGCGCCGACGGCGGCGTGACCACCGCGATCACCGCCACGTCCGCCGGCTCGGCCATCAACGCCACGACGTCGGGCGCGGGCGACATCGCCGTCACCACCGCCGCGGGCGGCAAGCTGGAAAGCGGCGCCAACACCGTCTTCGCCGTGACCGACGGAACCGGCGACGTCCAGGTCACGCTCGGCGACACGGTCGGCGCGACGACGCGCAGCGCCTATGCGGCGATCTACGCCCAGTCGGCCGGCGGCGACGTCGGCGTCGATGCGACGGCGGCCATCCGCGCCGGCGCGGGCGGCATCTCGACCAACACCTCGGGCGCGGGCGACATCACCCTTTCGACGGTGGGCGTGGACAGCGCGTCCAGCAACGCCGTGTTCGGCCGCACGACGGGCTCGGGCGACATTTCCTACACCCTGAACGGCCCCGGCACGGTCACCGGCGCCACGGGCGTCTACCTGACCTCCTCGGGCGCGGGCGCGCTCAGCGTCACGGCGACCGACGCCGGCTCGTCGTTCATCGGCACGACCGGCAACGGCGTCGACCTGCGCGGCGCGGGCGGCCAGATCGACGTCGACGTGGCCGCTTCGATCCGGGGCGACGGCGTCGGCGTCTATGTCGCCACCGGCGGCGCGGGCTCCATCACCGTCCATGCCGGCTCGGTCAGCGCCCGTACGGGCAACGCCGTCTCGGCCAACAACTCGACCGTCGGCGGCGCGGGCACGGTCAGCGTCGGCACGGCCGATCGCCGGCTGGGCTCGGCGACCAGCACCAACGCCACGGCGATCTTCGCCTCCAGCCAGGGCGACGTGAACGTCTACGCCACCGGCGTGACCGCAGGCACGCGCGGTATCGTCGCCGCCAGCCAGGGAACGGCGCCGAACGGCGACGTGGTGGTCGACGTCAGCGGCGCGATCAACGCCGGCTCCTACGGGATCATCGGCGTCAACTACGGCGAGGCCGTGGGCAACGACCTGACGATCCGCACCGCGGGCGCGATCACCGCCGGGACCGGCACCGCCATCAGCGCCGAGGCCGTCAACGGCGACATCTCGATCACCGCCGACGGCGCCCTGAAGTCGACCGGCAGCAACGGCGTCTGGGCCAAGAGCTACGAAGACGGAAACATCAGCGTCGTCACCAACGGCGCGGTCAATGGCGTCTGGGCGATCTACGCCAACGCCACGGCGGCCACGACCGGCGGCGCGATCGACATCACCGCCACCCAGACCGTCACCGGCAAGTACGAGGGCGTCGGCGCGGAATCCACCGGCGACGGCAAGATCACCCTCGATCTGGCCGACGTGATCGCCACCGAAGGCCACGGCGTCTTCGCGAGCGCCAAGCGCGACATCTCGATCTCGACCGGCGCGGTCACCGCGACCGGCGGCGGCGCGATCACCCTCGACGCCTTCAACGACGCGACCGGCGTCACCGGCGCGGCGGGCTATGCGATCAACGCCGTCTCCTCGCTCGGCGCGGTGGACGTGACCTCGACCGGAACCCTGACCGGCGGCGCGGCCGGCGGCCTCTATGTCCGCTCGGCGGCCGGCGACGGCGCCGGCGGCGTCACCCTCGACCTCGCCGACGTCACGGCCGGCGCAGGGCGCGCGATCGAGGTCAACTCGGCCAGCGGCCCGGTGACCGTCACCGCCGGCGCCATCACCGCCGCCACGGACGGCGTGCGGGTGCGCGGCTGGGGCGATGGCGCCACGGCCGGCGCCATCACCGTCGGCACGGCGAGCGACCGCATCGGCGCGGTCAACGCCGCCGGCGGCACGGGCCTGTTCGCCACCGGCTCGGGCGACGTCAGCATCTACGCCACCAACGTCACCGCCGCCACGCGCGGCGTCCTGGCCTCCAGCCAGGGAACCAACCCCGACGGCAAGGTGGTGATCGACGTCAACGGGATGGTCGTCGCCAACGGCAGCTACGGCGTGCTGGGCCTCAACAACGGCGTGCTGGCGGCCAACACCGTGAGCATCACCACCGGCGCGGTCACCTCGACCGGCGGCTCGGCGATCAGCGCCCAGGCCAACGCCGGCGACATCACCGTCGTCGCCAACGGCGCCATCCAGGCCAACGCCTCGCAGGCCACCGGCTCGTGGGACGGCGTCTATGCCGAGGGCTATGACGACAACAATATCTCGATCACGACCCACGGCGCGGTCACCGGCTCGTACAACGGGATCGAAGCGTTCCTGCGCAGCGCCGTCGACCACGGCGCGATCGACATCACCGCCGACGCCGCCATCCAGGGCCAGACCGGCGTCGTCGCCATCTCGACCGGCAAGGGCGGCATCGACCTCGACCTGGCGGCCGTGACCGGCACGAGCGGTCCGGGCGTCTTCGCCAGCGGCGCGGGCGCGGTGTCGGTCTCGACCGGCGCGGTCACCGCCACCAATGGCGGCGGCGTCTCGCAGAACGGCCTCAGCGACGTCACCGGCGTCAACCAGACCAGCGGCTACGGCGTCATCGCCCTGTCCAGCGGCGGCGCGATCGACGTCACGACCGCCGGCCTGGTCACCGGCGGCGCGGCCGGCGGGATCTTCGCCCAGACCACCGGCGGAACCGGCGCGATCACCGTGGCCACGGCCGGCGTGACCGCCGCGAGCGGTCGCGCGATCGAGATCCAGAGCGCCGGCGGCGCGGTCAGCGTCACCACCGGCGCGATCACCGCCCAGACCGACGGCGTGCGGGTGCGCGGCGGCTCGGCCGCCGTGTCGCTCGGCTCGGCGACCCAGCGCATCGGCGCGGTGGCTTCGGGCGGCACCGGCCTGTTCGCCACCGGCTCGGGCGACGTCAGCGTCTACGCCAGCACGATCGACGCCGGCACGCGCGGCGTCGTGGCCTCCAGCCAGGGCGCCAACCCCAACGGCAAGGTGCTGATCGACATCGGCGGCGACATCGACGCCGCCTCGACCTTCGGCATTGTCGGCCGCAACAACGGCGTCCTCAACGTCAACAGCCTGACTATCCGTTCGGCCGGGACCGTCACCTCCACCGGTGGTTCGGCGATCAGCGCCCAGACCGTCGGCGGCGACATCGTCATCGACGCCAATTCGGCGATCGCCAACAACGGGACCGGCGGCTCAACCTGGGACGGCGTCTACGCCGAAAGCGACCAGGCGGCCCTGATCTCGATCCTGACCCGCGGCGCGGTGTCGGGCGGCTACAACGGCGTCGAGGCGATCTCGGGCGTCGGCGGGGCCAACGGCGGCGTGATCGTCGAGACCCGCGGCGACGTGACGGGCGCCCAGGCGGCCATCCGCGCCCAGGTGCGCGGCGTCGGCAATATCAATGTCACGACCGCCGCCGGAACCACGCTGAAGGGCGCGATCGGCGTCTCGGCCGCGACAGTCGGGGCCGGCGACATCACCATCGCCAACAACGCCGCCATCGTCACGGCGGGCACGGGGATCCTGGCCACGACGGAGGCCGGCGACATCGCCGTGACCACCGGCGCGACCGGGACCATCTCGCCCGGCGCGGCCGTCGGCATCAATGCGAGCACCGCCACCGGCTCGATCACCATCAACCAGGCCGGTTCGATCGGCGTGGCCGGCGACAACGGCTGGGTCGGCACGGGCATCCGCGCCGAGATCCTCGGCGGCTCGCAGGATCTGGTCATCAACTCCAGCGGCGGCATCTATGTCGCCCCGGGCTCGGGCCAGCAGAGCGCGGGCATCTACGCCGTCAACCACGGCACGGGCGCGGTCGTCGTCACGACCAGCGGGATCATCGATCCCGGCGCCTACGGCGTGGTCGTGGAAGGCGCGGGCGACGTCACCTACACCGCCGCCGGCGGCGTGGCCGAGGGCGACATCGGCGCCTCGGTGGTCTCGACCGGTTCGGGGACGGTGACGGTGACCACCGCCGCCGGGGCCGTCGTCCGCGGCTTCGACGGGGCGGGCTTCGTCGTCTCCTCGGCCGGCGGCGACGTCAGCGTCGTCAACGCCGGCTCGGTCAGCGGCTCCACCCAGGGCCTGGTCGTCTCGACCAGCGGCGCGGGCTCGACCAGCCTGACCACCACCGGGACGGTGAGCGGCGCCTCGGGCGTCGGCATCGCGGCGACCTCGGGCACCGGCGGGCTGGAGCTGAACATCGGCGGCAGCGTGATCTCGGCCAGCGGCCCGGCCATCCAGGCCGTCTCCACCGGCGGCGGCGTGATCAACATCGCCTCGGGCGCGGTGATCGCCGGCAAGATCGACAGCGCCAATTCGGCGGTCATCACCCTCGACACCGCCAAGGGCGAGCACTCGACGCTCAACGTGGCGTCGGGCGCGACGATCCAGTCGGTCAGCGGCTCGGTCTACGATGTGGCCCTGCGCGCCACCGGCGGCTCGGTCGTGGTCAACAACAGCGGCACGATCGCCGGCCGGGTCGACTTCTCGGCCCTGACCGGCGCCGACAGCGGCCAGCTGGTCAGCGCCGCCGGCACCAACTTCGAGACCGGCGGCGAGTCGATCTTCGCGGCCGGCGACGACGCCTTCGGCAACTCCGGCAAGCTGATCACCCTGGGCGCCCTGACCACCTTCGACTTCCGCGGCGGGACCAACGTCCTGACCAACAGCGGCACGATCTATGTGGGCTTCAACCCCGTGGCCGTCGGCGGCTCGAGCTTCGTCCTCAAGAGCCTGACGCGGTTCAACAACAGCGGCGTGCTGGAGATGGCCAACGGCGTCATCGGCGACAGCATCGTGGCGACGGGGTCCAGCTATGTCGGCTCGGGCGCGGCCCTGCTGTCGATCGACGCCGCCCTCAACGCCGGCGGCAAGGCCGACACCCTGACCGTGGGCACGTCCTCGGGCGTCACCAAGGTGCGGGTCGCCGACCGGGCCAGCGGCTTCGGCGCGCTGAACCTGACCGGGACCGCCGTCGTCGTGGGGACTACCCACGCCGGCGACTTCGTGCTCGACAGCGGCTCGTCCTGGTACAACGCCGCCATCTTCGGCGGGGCGATCGACAAGCCGGGCCTGTTCTTCAGCCAGCTGGCCAACGCTTCGACCGGAACCGTGCTGGTCAGCGCCCCCAAGACCCAGGCCTACCAGTTCGCCACCCTGGCGGCCCAGGCCCAGGGCCTGTGGCACGGCGCGGCCGACCGCGGCGCCCGCAACGCCGAGCTGCGCGACGCGCTGGACCCGGCGGCCAAGGCCGACGCGCCGTCCGCCAAGACCGGCTTCTGGTTCAAGGCCGACGCCGCCCGCGCCGAACGCCAGACCGGCCAGTCGCTGACCGTGCTGTCGAACACCTACGCCTACGACGCCTCCTACAAGCAGGACTCCACCAACGCGACGATCGGCTTCGACGCCGTCAACGCCGCGTCGGACGGGGGCCTGGCCTGGGGCGCGGCGCTGGGCTACGCCCAGGCCAAGGCCCGCTTCGACCAGTACGACACCCTGACCAAGCTGCAGGGCCCGGTGCTGAGCGGCTACGCCAGCTGGCTGTCGGGCGGGACCTTCGTCTCGGCCACGGTCGCGGCCAGCCAGCTGAACGCCAAGCTGGCCGCCTCGCAGCTGGCCGGCTGGACCCAGCAGAAGGCGGACGTGACCTCGCTCGGCGGCGCGGTCGAGGCCGGACTGCGCAGGCCGTTCTTCGGCGGCGCGGTGATCGAGCCGAGCCTCGGCGTGACCTATGTCGACACCAGCATCGACGACGTCTCGACCGCGGGTACGACCTTCCGCTTCGAGGACGCCAAGAGCGTGCGCGCCAGCCTCGGCGCCCGCGTCACCGGCGTCCTGGCCCCCAGCCAGGCCTGGACGACCCGCTACGCCGTCTCGGTGCGGGTGGTCGACGACCTGAAGGGCAAGAACGACGTGACCCTGCTCAGCGCCGGCGCGCCGTTCAAGATCACCGACAAGGCCTTCGACGGCGCCTATGGCGAGTTCGGCTTCAACCTGTCGAGCCGCAGCAAGAGCGGCTGGACCGGCTTCGTGGACGCCAAGCTGCGCGCCAACGACGCCTACAGCGAAGCCGGCGCCTCGCTGGGCCTGCGCCTGCGCTACTGATGACGGAAGCGACGCGGCGTACGGACGCCGCGTCGCTGCCTTCAATTCGAAACCGGGCCGCCCCGAGCGACCCACAGAAAGCGCCACCGAAACGCGGCGCTTTTTCTTTGACGCGTGGTGGTCGGGGCTTCAGGCGAAATGAGTGCGGAGAATAGCGGCTTCATTCTCCGCACGATCTGCGGAGATTAGCACAGCTCAGGCCGCGCGATCGAACGCGGCCGCGCGTCAGCGCGCTCGGCGCAAGTCTCTGATTTTAAAGAGAAGGGATGGTGGACGCGACAGGGATTGAACCTGTGACCCCTACGATGTCAACGTAGTGCTCTCCCGCTGAGCTACGCGTCCGCCGAAGCGATCCGAAGCGCCTCGTTGAGGCGTCCCGGCCGGGAAGGTGTGGGGGTATAGCGGCGGCTTGGCCGGGGCGCAAGCCGCCGAGGAAACTTTTTCGGAGAAGTTTTCAGGAAGCTGTGGAGGCTTACGCCGCCATCATCTTTTCGACTTCGGAGACGAGGTCGCGCAGGTGGACGGGCTTGGACAGCACCTTGGCGCCGGCGGGCGCTCGGTCCTGGGCCGACAGGGCCACGGCGGCGAAACCGGTGATGAACATGATGCGCAGGTCCGGGTCGCGAGCGGCAGCCTGGCGCGCCACCTCGATGCCGTCCATGCCGGGCATGACGATGTCGGTCAGCAGCAGGTCCCACGGGTGGTCGAGGTGGCCGACCGCCTCTTCGCCGTCGGCGCAGGCGGTGACTTCGAAGCCGGCGCGTTCGAGCGCACGGGCGAGGAAGCCGCGCAGCGAGTCGTCGTCTTCGGCGAGGAGGATGCGGGCCATGTCGCTTACGTGTCCGTTGGATCTCGTCTCTGGAAAGCCGAATCTAGGCCCGGGACGGTAAATCGCCGGTGAACCGACGCGGACCGTCCACAGATACGACAGGGCGCGAGGACATTTGACCGCAAGCCCGGGGTTCTCGACTATGTGACGCATGAACGCATGGGACCCGATCACCCCGGACACCGCTTCGCCCCAGGCCGGCGCGACCGCCGCCCAGGGGCGCGAGCCGGCGTACGAGGCCGTGCGGGCCGCGCCGGAGGGCCAGAGCGCCCCGACGCCCCTGGTGTTCGCCTCGCCCCATTCGGGCGCCCTGTACCCGTCGGAAATGATGGCGGCCGCCCGCCTGCCCGAGAACGTGCTGCGCGGCTCCGAGGACGCCTTCGTCGACCGGCTGATCGCCAAGGCCCCGACGCAAGGGATCTCGACCATCCGGGCGCGGCTGGCGCGGGCCTATATCGATCTCAACCGCGACCCGTGGGAGATGGACCCGGCGATGTTCGACGGCGACTTGCCGGAGTTCGCGCGCGGCCGCACCGCCCGGGTCGCCGCCGGCCTGGGAGCCATCGCCCGGGTGGCGGACGGACGGCCGATCTACGCCCGCAAGCTGACCTTCGACGAGGCCAAGGCCCGGGTCGAGCGCGCCCACCGCCCCTATCACGACATGCTGACCCGCCTGCTGGCCCAGGCGCGGGCCGCCCACGGCCTGGCGGTGCTGATCGACTGGCATTCGATGCCGGCGGCGGCGGCGCGCGGTTCGCGGGCCCGCGGCGGCGGCCCTTGCGACATCGTGCTGGGCGACCGCTTCGGCGCGGCCTGCGCGCCCGAACTGACCAAGCTGGTCGAGCAGGCGCTGGAGGAGATGGGCTACAGGGTGGCCCGCAACGCCCCCTACGCCGGCGGCTACACCACCGAGCACTACGGCCGCCCGGCCCGGCGCACCCACGCCCTGCAGATCGAGATCAACCGCTCGCTCTATATGAACGAGACGACCCGCGAGCCGACCGAAGGCCTGGCGACACTGACGGCGCATGTCGAAAAACTGACGGCCCTGCTGGCCGGGGCCGACTGGTCGGGCCTGAAATAGCGCCCTCGCGGCCTGCAAAAACGGCCATTACAGGCCAAGAAGTCCGCAAACCGCCGCAAAGGCTTGCAAAATCGCGCCTCGCCGGCTTCGGGCCAAAAAAAAGCCCGGCGGTAAGGCCGGGCTAGTTCATTAGGGAGGAAACGCCCAGGAAGGGCAGAAGCGGCAGCGCCGCCTCACACCTTCTTTATAGGGTGCGCTGCGAAATCGGGCAAGCGGAAAGTTGGACAACGTTGTCGAATTTTCTGCGACATCCGGTAGCAACCCTTTGCACAGCAAGGATCGGAGAACATCGATCTCCAAGCTTGACTATAAAATAGGCATTGCTGCGCTGCACAATTAGTTGCCCAAGAAACGACAACCGCCAGAAACCACCCCAAACCCGGTAGGAATAAGGGTTTGCGGCGTGACACCGGTAACCGCGACATAAGGCGCCGTTTGGGCGGGGTGGATAAACGCAGCGCAGTCGCGTAAAAGCCGCGCGCCTGACGCGCGCAGCGTCTCATCCGATTTTTCTCCGAAAGCCCGCCGTCCTCCCATGTCCATGCGAAATATCGCCATCATCGCGCACGTCGATCATGGCAAGACCACCCTCGTCGACCAGCTGCTGGCCCAGTCTGGCGTGTTCCGCGCCAACGAGGCGACGACCGAACGCGCCATGGACTCCAATGACCAGGAGCGCGAACGCGGCATCACCATCCTGGCCAAGTGCACCAGCGTCCTGTGGAACGGTGAAGCGGGCGAAACCCGCATCAACATCATCGACACCCCCGGACACGCCGACTTCGGCGGCGAGGTCGAACGGATCCTCGGCATGGTGGACGGCTGCGTCCTGCTGATCGACGCCGAAGAAGGCGTCATGCCGCAGACCAAGTTCGTGCTGACCAAGGCGCTGAAGATGGGCCTGAAGCCCATCCTCTGCATCAACAAGGTCGACCGCGCCCACGCCGATCCGGACCGCGTGCACAACGCCGCCTTCGACCTGTTCGCCGCCATCGGCGCCACGGACGAGCAGCTGGACTTCCCGCACATCTACGCCTCGGGCCGCGCCGGCTGGGCCACGCTGGACATGAACGTGCCCAGCGACAACCTCGGTCCGTTGTTCGACCTGATCGTCCGCCACGTGCCGGAACCCAAGCAGATCGCCAAGAAGGACGAGCCGTTCCAGATCCTGAACGTGCTGATCGAAAGCGATCCGTTCCTGGGCCGCCTGCTGACCGGCCGCATCGAGAGCGGCAAGGCCGTCCCCGGCATGGCCATCCACGCCCTCGACCGCAACGGCAAGGAAATCGAGCGCGGCCGCATCACCAAGGTGCTGGCCTTCCGCGGCCTGAAGCGTCAGCCCGTCGATGAAGGCGCGGAAGCGGGCGACATCGTCGCCATCGCCGGCATGTCCAAGGCCACCGTCGCCGACACCCTGTGCGCGATGGAAGTCACCGACGCCCTGCCGGCCCAGCCGATCGATCCGCCGACCATCTCGATGACCGTCTCGGTCAACGACAGCCCGCTGGCCGGCCGCGAAGGCGACAAGGTCCAGTCGCGCGTCATCCGCGACCGCCTGCTGAAGGAAGCCGAGTCGAACGTCGCCATCAAGGTGACCGAGACCAGCGAAGGCGACGCTTATGAAGTGTCGGGTCGCGGCGAACTGCAGCTGGGCGTCCTGATCGAGAACATGCGTCGCGAAGGCTTCGAGGTCTCGATCTCGCGTCCGCGCGTCGTGTTCCAGAACGATCCGGAAACCGGCAAGCGCCTGGAGCCGATGGAAGACGTCATGATCGACGTCGACGACGAGTTCTCGGGCATCGTCATCGAGAAGCTGTCGCTCCGTAAGGCCGAGCTGCGCGACATGGGTCCGTCGGGCGCGGGCAAGACCCGCATCCAGCTGACCGCTCCCTCGCGTTCGCTGATCGGTTACCAGGGCGAGTTCCTGACCGACACCCGCGGCTCGGGCGTGCTGAACCGCGTGTTCAGCCACTACGAGGGCTACAAGGGCGCCATCGACCAGCAGCGCAAGGGCGTGCTGATCTCCAACTCGGACGGTGAAACCGCGGCCTACGCGCTGTGGAACCTGGAAGAGCGCGGCACCATGTTCGTCGGCGCCGGCGAGAAGACCTATCTCGGCATGATCATCGGCGAAAACGCTCGTCAGGATGACATGGACGTCAACCCGATGAAGGCCAAGCAGCTGACCAACGTCCGCGCCTCGGGCAAGGACGAGTCGATCCGCCTGACCCCGCCGCGCAAGATGACCCTCGAGCAGGCCATCGCCTACATCGAGGAAGACGAGCTGGTGGAAGTGACCCCCAAGAACATCCGCTTGCGCAAGCAGATCCTGAACCCGTCGTTCCGCAAGAAGCGCGTCAAGGAAGACTAGTCTTCCTGGCCCTTCGGGGACTTCCGGACATGAAGAGGCCGCCGACCCCAGGGTCGGCGGCCTTTTTGTTTGGCGGCCCCTTTGGCGGGCGCCTTGCCGCTAGAGCCCGGCGAGATCCCGATCCAGCGCCGCGCCGTCGAAGGGCACGACGATGATCTTGCTGCCATGGCCGTTGCTCCCCGTCTGGTCGTCCTTGGGCGTATCGACGACGGCGAAGGTCATGGCCACTACATGGCCGTTGTCGATGACCACGCCGGGGCGCTCCAGCTTGTTCCAGTGGTTCGCCGCGCCGTCGGCGTAGCGGATGAAGTCGGCGCCGGGCTCGTAGGCCAGCCCCTGGACCTTCCACTGCGTGATCCCGTCGCGCGAGATCAGGTGGTAGGCGCGGCGCTCGCGCCAATGATTGACGACGATGTGGCACCATCCGCCGCTGAACCACACGACGGGATCCTCGAAGGCCCTCAGGTCGTGCTGGGGAATGCCGCTCAGGCCGCGATAGACGCTGTCGCCCATCACCTTGTACGGGCCGAGGATTCCCGTCCTGCTGATCAGGATCTGGCCCGAGCGCGGGACGATCTGATAGGCCCCGTCGGGCCGCAGCATGACGCTGAAATTGGCGGGGCGCGCGGGCTTCGCCGTCGGATCGCCCCGGACGGCGACGTCGCCCGGCGTCTTGACCAGCTGGAAGAGGCTCTGATCGAAGCTGATGGCGCCCAGTTGCCGCCACGGCCCGTCGATCGACTTAGAAACGAAGACGTCGCCGGCCCGCGTCTCGCTCACCACGACGGCGTAGCGCTTGTCGTGCATCCGAAGGGCGGTGACGTTGTGGCCCCGGCCGCCCTGGTTATCGGGCCAGGTCAGCCCCCTGTCGCGATACGGCCCGAACAGGGTGTCGCTGACCGCGCTGACGGCCAGGGACTCTCCCCAGGCCTTGTGGCCGAGCGCCTGGTCCCATCGGCTCGCGAACATGCGGTACCCGCCGTCCGGCCCCTTGAGGATCTGACCGTCCCAGTAGTTCCAGCGCGCCATCCCCGCATCTTCGAGGCCATTGCTCTGATCGCGCGGCCCGACCTCCTTCGCGCCCCAGGCCGTCGTGGACAGCCTGGCGGGCGGCATCGGCTTGAAGTAGGCGATGAAGGGCTTTGGCCCGAGCGTCGGCACGGCTTCGGCGCCGGCGTCGCGACCGGCAGCGCCTTGCGCCGCCACGACATGGGGAGAGGCCTGAAGAAGCAGCAGGCCGGCCAGGGCCGCCGCGGCGAGCTTGCTCGAACGCAAAGACATGCACTTCCATCCCCGTCCGCAGGGAGGCGCGCTTTCGGCGCCTCTTCGTGCCGGACCCTCTCGGCCAGGCGACCCGCCGCCAAACCCAATATATGGACAATAGTCCTATTAATTGGATGATTGTGGGCGCTCGGGATTTTGTCAAAGCTTTCCCGCGCGGGAAGACGGCGACGCGGGGGATCGGAGGGACGCCTTACCGCCCGCTCACCCGCCAGATGACGTTGCCGACGTCGTCGGCGACCAGCAACGCGCCCTTGGCGTCGAAGGCCACGCCGACCGGGCGGCCCAGGGCCTCGCCCTCGTCGTTGAGGAAGCCGGTCAGCACGTCGCGCGGCGGGCCCGACGGCTTGCCGCCGGCGAAGGGCACGAAGATCACCTTGTAGCCGCTGTGCGGCCTGCGGTTCCACGAGCCGTGCTGGCCGATGAAGGCCCCGCCCCTGAACGGCGCCGGCAGGGCCGAGGCCGCATCGAAGGTCAGGCCCAGCGAGGCGGTGTGCGGCCCCAGCGCGTAGTCGGGCGCGATGGCCCGGGCCACCAGGTCCGGCCGCTGCGGCGCGACCCGCTTGTCGACGTGGGCGCCGTAGTAGCTGTAGGGCCAGCCGTAGAAGCCGCCGTCCTTCACCGAGGTCAGGTAGTCGGGCACGAGATCGCTGCCGATCTCGTCGCGCTCGTTGACCACGGTCCACAGGGCGCCGGTGGAGCCTTCCCAGCCCATGCCGTTGGGATTGCGCAGGCCGCCGGCGAACAGGCGCTTGGCGCCGGTGGCCAGGTCGATCTCCCAGATCGCCGCCCGCCCCTCCTCGGCCGCCATGCCGTTCTCGGCGACGTTGCTGTTGGAGCCGACGGTGGCGTAGAGCCGCTTGCCGTCGGGGCTGGCGATCAGGCTCTTGGTCCAGTGGTGATTGCGCGGCCCGGCCGGCAGGTCGGTGACCCGCACGCCCTTGGCCGTGATCGTCGTCTCGCCGCCCTTGTACGGGAACCGCAGCACCGCGTCGGTGTCGGCCACGTAGAAGGCGTCGCCGACAACGGCCATGCCGAACGGCGAGTTCAGCCCCGACAGGAAGGTCGCCCGCAGGTCGGCCACGCCGTCGCCGTCGGTGTCGCGCAGCAGGGTGATGCGGTTGGCGCTCTTGGTCGCCGCCCCCGCCCGCTTCATGACGACGGCCTCGATCTTGGCCTTCAGGCCCTTGCTGTCCTCGGGCTTGGGCGGGGCGTTGGTCTCGGCCACCAGCACGTCGCCGTTAGGCAGGACCTGGATCCAGCGCGGATGGTCCAGCTTGTCGGCGAAGGCCCTGACCGCCAGCCCTTCGGCCGGCTTCGGCGTCGCGCCTTCCGGCCAGCCCTTGGCCGGCGCGATGTTCAGCGTCGGCAGCAGGGTCTTCTTCGGGGCCGGCAGCTGGGGATTGGGACCCGTGCCGGCGGCGACGTCGAGCCTGGCCCGCTCGCCGCAGGCCGCCACGCCCAGCAGGGCCAGGGCCGCGGCGGCGGTCAGGACGCGTTTCATGCCAAGGCGCGCCACCCTCAGGCGCGTCGGCGGAAGAGACCCAGCAGCGCCAGCAGCACCACCGCGCCGATCGTCGAGATCACCAGGCTGCCCAGCCATCCAGTCGCCCCCAGACCCACCATGCTCGCCAGGAAGGCGCCGATCAGCGAGCCTACCAGGCCGACCACCAGATTGGTCAGCAGCCCATGATCGCGCTTCATGATCTTCTCGGCCAGCCAGCCGGCGAAGACGCCGATGATGATCGCGCCGATGAAACCCACGCCGTTCATGCCGTCGTTCTCCTGTTCGCCCTTCGGGTGTCAGGAAAATGCGTAGGGTGCGGCAGAGGTTGCTTCCCCCTCAGTCGCTCCGCGACAGCTCCCCCAGAGGGGGAGCATCTTGGCGCTCCAGATCCTCCCCCTCTGGGGGAGGTGGCCCAGAGGGCCGGAGGGGGCTGGCGCGGCGGAAAGTCTTGGCGCCTCGACCTCGCCAAGCCATGGTCCCCGCCCACACCGCCGAGCCTCCCATGGTCCATCCCGTCTTCGCCGACCTGCCCGTCACCGTCTTCGAGGAGATGAGCGGCCTCGCCCGCGAGCTGGGGGCGATCAATCTGGGCCAGGGCTTTCCGGACGACCAGGGACCGATCGCCCTGCGGCGCAAGGCCGGCGAGGCGCTGATCGAGGGCTCCAACCAGTATCCGCCGATGCGCGGCCTGCCGCAGCTGCGCCAGGCGGTCGCTGGCCACTACGTTCGCACCCAGGGCCTGGAGCTCGATCCCGACCGCGAGATCATCGTCACCTCGGGCGCGACCGAGGCCCTGGCGGCGGCCTTCCTGTCCCTGATCTCGCCCGGCGACGAGGTGGTGCTGTTCCAGCCGCTCTATGACGCCTATCTGCCGATGGTGCGGCGGGCCGGCGGCGTCCCGCGCCTGGTGCGCCTGGCGCCGCCGCATTGGCGGTTCAACCGGGCGATGCTGGAGGCCGTCTTCAGCGACAAGACCAGGCTCGTCGTGCTCAACAGCCCGCTGAACCCGGCCGGCGTCGTGACGCCCGACGAGGACCTGGCCCTGCTAGCCGAGTTCTGCGTGCGCTTCGACGTCACCGCCGTCTGCGACGAGGTCTGGGAGGCCGTGGTCTTCGACGGCCGCGCCCACCGGCCGCTGATGACCTTCCCCGGCATGCGCGAGCGGACGGTGAAGATCGGCTCGGCCGGCAAGATGTTCGGGATGACCGGCTGGAAGGTCGGCTTCCTGTGCGCCGCTCCGCCGCTCGCCAAGGCCCTGGCCGGCGCCCACCAGTTCCTGACCTTCACCACCCCGCCCAACCTGCAGGCCGCCGTCGCCTTCGGGCTGGAGGAACCGGGCGACTGGTTCACGGCCATGCCCGCCGGCCTGCAGCGCTCGCGCGACCGGCTGGCGGCGGGGCTGCGGGACGCCGGCTTCTCGGTGCTGGGCAGCGGCGGGACCTATTTCCTCAATGTCGATCTCGCCGCCTCGGGCATCGACGAGCCCGACCGCGCCTTCGCGCTCAGAGCCGTGCGCGAACACGGCGTGGCGGCGATCCCGGTCTCGGCCTTCTACGCGGAAGACCCGGTCACCAACGTCCTGCGGCTGTGCTTCGCCAAGGCCGACGACGTGCTGGACGCGGCGGTGGAGCGGCTGGCGCGGGCGAAGTGAGCGCCCTCCTCGCCCCGCTGGACAACCCCGCATTGGCCTGACCAATATCCCCGCCAATGACGACGCCGGCATTACCAGCGTCGCGAGGGCAGGGAGAGGCGGATGCGGCGGATCTTCGGATGGGCCTTGGCGGTCGCGGCCGCGTTCCTGGCGACGTCGGCGGCCTTCGCCGGCCCCACCCTGAACCGCGCCGACCTGCGCGCCGGCCAGGACCTTTCCGGCACCTGGAACTACTCGGTCGATCCCTATCGCGACGGCGTTTCCGGCTTCCATCGCGGCCCGCCCGGCGTCGGCCACCGGCGCTATGACGACAGCGACGTCGATCAGGTGACCCGCGCCGATCCCAAGGCGCTCTACGAATACGACATGCGCCGCTCGCCGACGGCGACCCTGCCCGCCTCGTGGCTGACCCACGCGCCGGAGATGCGCCACTACCAGGGCCTGGTCTGGTACCAGCGGCGGTTCGACAGCGTCGCCCTCAAGCCCGGCCAGCGGGCCTTCCTGCGCTTCGAGGCCGCCAACTACACGGCCAAGGTGTTCCTCAACGGCCAGGCCGTGGGCGAGCACGAGGGCGGCTTCACACCGTTCTCGTTCGAGGTCACGGGCCTGCTGCGGGCCGGCGAGAACCAGGTGACGGTCGGCGTCGATTCCACGCCTTCTGCCGACGGCGCCCCGCCGCCGGTCACCGACTGGGAGAACTACGGCGGCATCACCCGGCCGGTGCGGCTGGTGATCACCCCGGCCACCTTCGTCGACGAGGCCTGGGTGCGGCTGACCCGCGACGGCAAGACGATCGCCGCCGATGTGAAGCTCGACGGCCCAGCCGCCGCAGGCCAGGCGGTCAGCGTCAGGGTCGCGGGCCTGACCTTGAGCGGCAAGGCCGGCGCCGACGGCGTGGCGACGCTGTCGGCCCCCGCGCCCAAGAGCCTCAAGCGCTGGGCCCCCGGCGCGCCGGCGCTCTACGACGTCCGCGTCGAGGCCGGCGACGACGTGCTGACCGACCGCGTCGGCTTCCGCACCATCGAGGTGCGCGGCGGCGAGATCCTGCTGAACGGCAAGCCGGTGTTCCTGCGCGGCATCTGCCTGCACGAGGAGGAACTGGGCGAGAACCCGGCCCGCACCATCACCGAGGCCAACGCCCGCGCCCTGCTGGGCGAGGCCCGCGACGGCCTGCACGCCAACTTCGTGCGCCTGGCCCACTATCCGCACTCAGAGGTCACCACCCGCGTCGCCGACGAGATGGGCCTGCTGGTCTGGAGCGAGATCCCGATCTACTGGCTGGTGGCCTTCGACAATCCCCGCACCCTGAAGCTGGCGCGCGACATGCTGGCCGACTCGATCCGCCGCGACCGCAACCGCGCCTCGATCATACTGTGGAGCGTGGCCAACGAGACGCCGGTCAGCGACGCCCGCAACGCGTTTTTGGGAACCCTGACCGACGACGTCCGCGCCCTGGACGACACCCGTCTGGTCACCGCCGCCCTGCTGGCCGCCCGCAAGACGGTTGACGCTCCTGATGGCCGGCATGCCGAACAGTGGATCGACGATCCCCTGGCCGCCAAGCTCGACGTGCTGGCGGTCAACACCTACGCCGGCTGGTACGGCGACGACCCGCTCGACGCGGTGTCCAGGATCACCTGGCGGGCCACCGACAAGCCGATGGTGTTCTCCGAGTTCGGCGCCGACGCCCTGGCCGGGTTCAGCGACCCGGTGCTGATGCGCAAGTTCTCCGAGGACTTCCAGGCCCGCTACTACGTCCAGACCCTGGCCATGGCCGCCAACGCGCCGTCCTTGCGCGGCATGTCGCCCTGGATCCTCAAGGACTTCCGCTCGCCCCGCCGCCAGCATCCGGTCTACCAGCAGGGCTGGAACCGCAAGGGCCTGATCTCGCCCACCGGCCGGCGCAAAGCGGCCTTCAAGGTGCTGGCCGACTACTACGCCAAGCTGGCGGGAGACGGGCGCTAGCCCCTACAGCGTCGCCGCCAGGGCCGTCATCTGGTCGGCGGCGATCCCCCAGCCCTCGTGGAAGCCCATCTGCTCGTGGGTCGCCTTGTCTTCCGCCGTCCAGTGACGGGCCGTGGCGGTGTAGCGGGTCTTGCCGTCGCCGAGATCCTCGAAGCGGACGATGCCGACCATGAACGGCTTTTCCGACGGGACCCAGGCGCTGGTGAAGGCGTCGGTGAAGACGATGAGTTCGTTCTCGACCACCTCCAGATAGACGCCGGGATTGGGCATTTCCTCGCCATTGGGGCCGCTCATGACGATGTAGCTGTTCCCGCCGCCGCGGACATCCATCTGCGCGTGCGACACGCGCCACGGCGGCGGGCAGAACCACCTGGGCAGCAGCTCGGGCGTGGTCCAGCACTTGAAGAGCTTGTCGGCCGCAACGTCGATGATCCGGGTCAGGGTCAACTCGTGGGCGGCGGCGGGCGGCGTGAAGGCCATGGCGGGTCTCCGTCTTGCTGGAAGGACTGTTCGGCCCAAGGACGCGGCCGGTCCAGCCGTCCCGACACGTCGCGGCGGATTTTTCGATCGCGGTTGACCGGGCCGCGCGCGGCGGTCACTGTGCAAGCAATTCAAACAAACGTTTTAGGGAGCGCGCCGTGAGCCTCTTCGACCTTTCCGGCAAGGTGGCGATCATCACCGGATCCTCGCGCGGCATCGGCAAGGCCATCGCCGAGCAGATGGCCCAGCACGGCGCCAAGGTGGTGATCTCGTCGCGCAAGGCCGGCCCCTGCGAGGAGGTCGCCGCGGCCTTGAACGAGCAGCATGGCGAGGGCACGGCCATCGCCGTTCCGGCCAACATCGCCTCGAAGGAGGACCTGCAGCGCCTGGTCGACGAGACCCGCGCCGCCTTCGGCCGCGTCGACATCTGCGTCTGCAACGCCGCCAGCAACCCCTATTACGGCCCCCTGGCCGGCATCGCCGACGACCAGTTCCGCAAGATCCTCGACAACAACATCATCAGCAATCACTGGCTGATCTCGATGGTCGCGCCGGAGATGCGCGAGCGGAAGGACGGGGCGATCATCATCGTCAGCTCGATCGGCGGCCTGCGCGGCAACGCCGTCATCGGGGCCTACAACATCTCGAAAGCCGCCGACTTCCAGCTGGCCCGCAACCTCGCCCACGAGTTCGGCCCCGACAACGTGCGGGTCAACTGCATCGCGCCGGGCCTGATCAAGACCGACTTCGCCAAGGCCCTGTGGGACGATCCCAAGACCCTGGAGCGCTCGACCGCCGGCGTGCCGCTGCGGCGGATCGGCGAGCCCGACGAGATCGCCGGGGCGGCCGTCTACCTGGCCTCGAAGGCGGGAAGTTTCATGACCGGTCAAGCCATGGTGGTGGACGGCGGGGCGACCATCTGAGCCTGGCTCCACCTGCGCGCGATAACGGCGGTCTTTAAGTGCGGCCTAGGGACGCGCCGGCCCGAAATTAACCTCGGACACGGAAACTTGACGCTAGGACAGAGCGGTTGTTCGAGGACCGCCGCCCCGTGAAGCGCATCCTGCCCCTGCTGCTCGCGCTCGTCGCCCTGGCCGGCGTCGCGCCCGCGCGCGCCGCGACGGCCCCGGCCTCGGAACAGGCGCGCAAGCTCGAGCAGCTCTATCGCGAGATCGGCGTACAGCGGGCCGGTCCCGCCCCGCAGGACAACGAGGACGTCGAGCGCGCCGGCCGCCGGGCCCTGCGCCAACGCGGCGACACCCGCCTCTACGCCCTGTGGCGCGTGCTCTACGCCTACAAGAGCAACCACGTTCAGAAGGCCTTCGACGACTGGGAGGCGACGGTTCGCGCCACCGCCCGGGTCGACGACGATCCCGAGCTGGCGGCGCTGGCCGACCTGATGCAGGCCGCCTACGACCTCGACGCGCGCGGACCGACGGGCATGGACGACGCCCGCTGGGCGCGGTTCCTGGGCGGGTCCGGCCGCGAGATCGGCCTGATGGCCGGCGTCGAGCGCATCCGCACCCTGGCGCGCAGCGGTCGCTGGACCGAGGCCAGCCATTTCGCCGGCCAGCTGTTCGAGGACCTGGGCGAGCGCGGCTCGATCGCCCGGCCGCTGCTGGCCGAGGCCCACCAGGTGCATTCGTACACGCTGTCGGAAATCGGCGACAAGGACGGCGCCCTCGACCACATGGCCGAGGCCGCGCGCCTGGACGAGCGCGACGCCTTCTACATGCGCAAGATCGAGCGGCTGTACGACATCGCCTACACCGCCGCCGAGCTGGGCGAGATTCCGGCGGCCGAACGCTTCGCCGAGGTGCACCACCGCATGAGCGTGGGGGCCGGCGATCCGGATCTGCTGACCTGGGACCAGAACCTCTGCGCGGTGATCGCCGACGCCCGCGACGATCCCCAAGGCGTGCTGCGCTGCCTGCGCGACGCCGGCGCGGTGCTGGTCGCGCCGCAGGACCGGGTGGCCGTCTCGATGCTGCGCCTGCGGGCCAAGGCCCTGGCCCAGACGGGAAGGGCCGAAGCCGCCCGCCGCGACCTGACGCTGCTGGACACCGCTCCCCCCCGCGCCGCGCGCCCCGATCCGGTCGGCCGCATGCTGGTCGAGGCGTTCATCGCCAACGCCGAGGGGCGCGGCAAGGACGCCTTCTCGCTGTTCGACCGTTGGCGCGTGGCCCATTCGCGCGAGACCAACGCCGCCCAGGCCGCCACCGCCTCGCAGATCTCCTCGGCGCTGGAAGCCGAACTGCAGTCCAAGCGCACCGAGAGCGAGCGCCTGACCGCCGAGGTCGAGCTGACCCGCCGCCTGGCCCAGGCCACCGGCGTGATCGCCGCCCTGATGGCCCTGCTGGTGGTCGGCGGCGTCACCTGGGCGCTCTACATGCGCCGGGCCCAGGCCAATCTGAAGGACGCCCGCGGCCGCGCCGAGGCGGCCAGCGAGGCCAAGTCCTCGTTCCTGGCGGTGATGAGCCACGAGCTGCGCACGCCGCTGAACGGCATGCTGGGCATGGCCCAGGCCCTGCGCGGGGAGACCCTGGGCGCGGGCCAGCGCGAGCAGGTCGACCTGCTGATCGATTCCGGCGAGACCCTGCTGGTGCTGCTCAACGACATCCTCGACCTGTCGAAGATCGAGGCCGGCAAGCTGGAGATCGCCCCCACGGCCGGCGACCTGGCCCAGGCAGTCGGTCGGCTGGTCAACGGCTTCCAGCCGACGGCGCGCGAAAAGGGCCTCGACCTCACCTTCGCGGTCGTCGGCGATCCGCCGCCGTGCCTGATGTTCGACGTGGTGCGGGTGCGCCAGTGCGTGGCCAACCTGGTGTCGAACGCCCTGAAGTTCACCAGCGAGGGCAAGGTCGCCGTGACCCTGTCGTGCGCGCCCGAACCCAACAGCGGCCGCCAGTCGGTGCGGCTGACGGTCAGCGACACCGGCATCGGCATGACCCCGGCGACCCTGAACAAGCTGTTCGGCGCCTTCACCCAGGCCGACGCCTCGACCACCCGCAACTACGGCGGCTCGGGCCTGGGCCTCAACATCACCCGCCGCCTGGCCGAGATGATGGGCGGCTCGGTGACCGTGCGCAGCCGCGAGGGCGAGGGCTCGCTCTTCACCCTGCGCTTCCTGGCCGACGTCGCCGTCGGCGAGGCGGCCGAGGCGCCGGCGGCCGAGCCCGCCGCCCTGGAGCTGGACGCCCTGGCCTCGCTGGGCGGACGCCGGGTGCTGGTGGTCGACGACCATCCGGTCAACCGCCGGGTCATCCGCCTGTTCCTGGAGCCGTTCGGCTGCGAGCTGGTCGAGGTCGAGAACGGCCAGGAGGCGCTGGACGCCGTCGCCGCCCATCCGTTCGACATCGTGCTGATGGACGTCAACATGCCGGTGATGGACGGACTGGAGGCCACCCGCCGCCTGCGCGCCGACCCGCGCTGGGTGCGCCTGCCGATCGTCGCCCTGACCGCCGACGTCATGCAGACCCAGATCCGCACCTGCCTGGAAGCGGGCATGGACGCCCACGTCGCCAAGCCGATCGACATGCGTAACCTGCTGTCGGTGCTGGCCCAGGTGGTGGTCGCCGCCCAGGCCCCGGGCGTTTCGCGGGCGCGGACGGCGGAACGGGTCTAACGCCCTTCTCCCCTTGCGGGAGAAGGTGGCGGCCGAAGGCCGACGGATGAGGGGTCTCTCAGAACGATCCGTCTTCAACCAGCCGATCCGCCCGTCGCGGCGGAGAGATCTATCGACCCCTCACCCGACCCGCTTCGCGGGCCACCCTCTCCCGCAAGGGGAGAGGGACGTTCAGTCGATCTCGAAGGTGTCCGGGCCGGAGGGCTGCGGGGCCGGCTGGGGCTTCGGGGGCGGCGGGGTCACGGGCGCGCGGCTCTCGGAGGCCAACAGGGCCGAGACGCGCTTGAGCAGGTCGGCGGCGGTGAACGGCTTGACGATGTAGCCGTTGGCCCCGTCGTTCAGAGCCTGCTTGACGGTTTCGATGTCGCCCCGAGCGGTCATCATCATCACCGGGGTGCGCAGGCGGCGCAGGCGGCGGATGACGCGCAGGGCCTCCAGACCGTTCATCCCCGGCATCTGGATGTCGAGCAGCACCAGGTCCGACTTGGCGTGGCCCAGGGTCTCCAGCCCGACGGCGCCGTTGGGAGCGCCCGAAACGCGATGACCGGCCTGGCTCAGCACCAGGTCGACGAACTCGCGGACCAGCGGATCATCGTCGATCACCAGGATGGAGTGGGGCATCGGCGGGCTTTCGGGGAACGCGTCGGGTACTCGACCAACTATAGCGCGCACGCCCGGCGCCTCGCACCCCCGCGCGCCGATTTCCGGCGAGGCGCGCTCTATTGTCGCGCTCGGCGACGCGGGCGGTTCAACCCATCGGTTCCGTGCGGCGGCTTGGCGAGGGGCGCGGAAAAGGGCATGACCGCCTGCCCGGCCCGCAAGGCCGCCGAAGAGACCGTCGATGTCCGTCGCCGCCGACCGCACCGCCCTGCTGGACCGCGCCTTGCTGCCGCGTTTCGGCCTGCTGTGCCTGGGCATCTGGCTGAACGCCGCCGACACCCTGGTCACCGCCACCATCATGCCCAGCGTCGCCCGCGAGGTTGGCGGTCACCAGTATTTCGGCTGGTCGGTGGCGGCCTATCTGATGGGCTCGATCGTCGCGGGCGCGTGCAGCGGCAAGTTCTCGCAAGGCCTGGGCCTGCGCCGGGCCACCGCCTTCGCGGGCATCGTCTACGCCGCCGGCTGCGCCATGAGCGCCCTGGCCCCCGAGTTCGTCACCTTCGTCGTCGGGCGACTGATCCAGGGGCTGGGCGCCGGGGCCGTGGTGGCCCTGTGCTACGTCGCCATCACCGCCCTGTTCCCCGAGAAGCTGTGGCCGCGCGTCTACGGCGCGGTGGCCGGCGTCTGGGGCGGGGCGACCCTCTTGGGACCGCTGCTGGGCGGGGTGTTCGCCGCCGCCGGCTTCTGGCGGGGCGCGTTCTGGGCCTTCGTGATCCAGGGCGTGATTTTCGTCGTCGCCGTGCTGGCCATGCTGCCGGGCGAGAAGCGGGCCGAGAGCCGCACGCGCATCCCCAGCCGCCAGCTCGCCCTGCTGGTCGTCGGCGTCAGCCTGATCGGCGCGGCCGGGGTGGTCGCCTCACCGGCCACCGCCGGGATCTGCGCGGTGCTGGGCGTCGCGGCCATGGCCGCCATGCTGGCCGTCAACCGCCTCTCACCCGACCGGCTGCTGCCACGCTCGGCCGCCGATCTTTCCACCGCCACCGGCCTTGGCCTGCTGGTCATGTTCGCCTGCGAGGCCGCCGCCATCGGCTTCACGGTCTACGGCCCGGCCTTCATCCAGGCCCGCCACGGCGCCTCGCCGCTGGTGGCCGGCTACGTCACCGGCGGCATCGCCGCCGGCTGGACGGTCTGCGCCATGCTGGTCGCGCGCCTGAAGGTCGAGCACGAGCCCCTGGCCATCCGCGCCGGCGCGCTGGTGATATTGGCCGGCGTCGCGGCCTCGGCCCTGGCGGTGTCGCGCGGCGGGCTGTGGAGCACGGGCCTGGCGCTACTGGCCGTCGGCTGCGGTTTTGGCCTGTGCTGGGCGTTCCTGGCCCGGCGCACCATCGCCGGCGCCCCGACGCAGGAGCAGGCCCTGGCCTCGTCGGCCGTGCCCACGGTGCAACTGATCGGCGGCGCGACCGGCTCGGCCGCCGCCGGGGCCATGGCCAACCTGCTAGGCTTCGGCCACGGCATCGACCCCGCCGCCGCCTTCGCCCACGGTCCGTGGCTATTCGGGGCCTTCGTGCCGCTGGCCCTGGTCGGCTTCGCCGCGGCCTGGCGGCTGGCGCGGGACTGACCCGCCTTCAGCGGTCGCTGGAACTGCTGAGGGCGATCAGCGCCAGGGCGGGGTTCTGGGCGACCGCCAGCATCGACACGGCGGCCAGGGCGCTGTCGTCGCGGCCGTCGGCCTCGGTGGCCGCGCCAGGGATCGACGTGACGATGGACTCGGGCGGCGCGCCCGGCGCGGGGCCGATCTCCAAGTCGGGACGGTAGCGGAAGATCTCGGCGCGGATGGCGTCGACGCCCAGCGCCAGCGGCGCCAGATCGATCTCGACATCGGCTCCCACAGCCCTGTCGGCGGCGTCCAGGACCGGCAGGTCGTTGGGACCCAGCCGCAAGCCCAGCTTGCCCGCCCGGTGGCGCGCGCGTGGGCGCACGGCCTGCAGCGCCGGCCAGGGAATGGCGCAGCCCAGTTCGCGGGAATAGAGGCCGTCCGCGTCGATCCGCAGCTCCACCCAGTCCTCCAGCGGCTTGCGCCTCCAGGCCAGCCAGCCGAAGCCGCCACAGAGCGCCAGGGCGTAGACCACGCCCCAGGCGTCGCCGTACCACCAGGACTGTCCGGCCAGCAGCAGGCCGATGGCGAGGCCGCCGAGCGGCGCGCGACGTTTCCAGCGGGCCTGGAACAGGGTCTTGCGGCTGGCGCGCCATACGCCAAGTTCGGGCTGGTCGGGGGCGTCCTCGCGCCGGCCGGCCAGCCAGAAAGCGACGGCCGCCAGGCCGCCGGCCACGAACAGCGGCGGTCCGACCTCGGGCGAGCCGCCCCAGACGCCCAGCAGCAGGCCGCACCAGATCGCCGTGGTCGTCATTTCGCGCGCGATCTCGCCGGTGGGCAGGCTCGTCCGCACGCCGTTCGCGACCTTGCGCAACGGCGTCATGTCCGCCGAACCTCTATCGGACGGGACGTCTGGATCATGAGGCGGCGCCTGGCTCATCATCCTAAGGTAGCGTGGCCGTGGCGGCGATCAACCACGCTCAAGCCTGCTCCAAGGCCGTCGCCTCGACCAGTCGCACGACGTCGCCCATGATCTCCGTGATCCTGAAATCCTTGGGCGTATAGATGCGCGCCACGCCCATCTGCTTGAGGATCAGGGCGTCGGCCTCGGGGATGATGCCGCCGGCGACGACGGGGATGTGGTCGAGGCCCTGCGCCCGCATCAGCCGCACCACCTCCTGCACCAGATCCAGGTGCGAGCCCGACAGGATCGACAGGCCCACGACGTGCGCCCGGCTTTCCTTGGCGCGGCGGACGATCTCCTCGGGCGTCGAGCGGATGCCGTCATAGACCACCTCCATGCCGCAGGCCCGGGCCCGGGTGGCGATCTGCTCGGCGCCGTTGGAGTGGCCGTCCAGGCCCGGCTTGCCGACGAGATAGGTGAGCGTGCGGCCCAGAACCTGCGACACCCGCTCGACCTCGGCCTTCACCGCCTCGACATCCTCGGCCTCGCCGGTGGAGACCACGATCGCCACGCCCGTCGGGCCGCGATATTCGCCGAACACCTCGCGCAAGGCGCCGGCCCATTCGCCGGTGGTGACGCCGGCCTTGGCGGCGGTGATCGAGGGCTCCATGATGTTTCGGCCGTCGGTCGCGGCGACCTTCAGATCGGCCAGGGCGGCCTCGACGGCGGCGGCGTCGCGATCCGCGCGCCAGGCCTGGATGCGGGCGACGACCTCGGCCTCCAGCTTCGGGTCGATGGTCTCGATGTTCCCTTCGCCGGCCGACAGGGGCGAGGGCTCGCTGTCGGTCCAGCGGTTGACGCCGACCACGGTGAGGTCGCCGGTCTCAACCGCCCGCACCCGCTTGGCGTTGGAGGAAACCAGCTCGGCCTTCATGTAGTCGATGGCGCTGGCGGCGCCGCCCATCTCGTCGATCAGGGCCAGCTGGTCCAGCGCCCCCTTGGACAGCTCGGCGACCTTGGCCTCGACCACGTGGCTGCCGGCGAACAGGTCTTCGTATTCCAGCAGGTCGGTTTCGTAGGCCAGCACCTGTTGCAGCCGCAGCGACCACTGCTGGTCCCAAGGCCGCGGCAGGCCCAGGGCCTCGTTCCAGGCCGGCAGCTGCAGGGCCCGGCAGCGGGCGTCCTTGCTCAGGGTGACGGCCAGGGCCTCGATGAGGATGCGGTAGACGTTGTTCTCGGGCTGCGGCTCGGTGAGACCGAGGGAGTTGACCTGCACCCCGTAGCGGAAGCGGCGGGCCTTCTTGTCCTGCACGCCGTAGCGCTCGAGCAGGATCTCGTCCCACAGCTTGGTGAAGCTGCGCATCTTGCAGAGCTCGGTGACGAACCGCACCCCGGCGTTGACGAAGAAGCTGATCCGCGAGGCGACGATCTCGAAGTCTTCCTCGGGCACCTGGCCGCCGGCGCGCACGGTGTCGAGCACGCTGATCGCCGTGGCCAGGGCGAAGGCCAGCTCCTGCTCCGGCGTCGCGCCGGCCTCCTGCAGATGGTAGCTGCAGACGTTCATCGGGTTCCATTTCGGAACCTCGCGATAGCACCAGGCGATCATGTCGCCGATCAGCCGCAGGCTCGGCCCCGGCGGGAAGATGTAGGTCCCGCGCGACAGGTATTCCTTGATCAGGTCGTTCTGAGTGGTGCCCTGCAGCAGGCCCCGATCCGCCCCCTGCTCGTCGGCGAGCGCGACATACATCGCCAGCAGCCAGGCGGCCGGGGCGTTGATGGTCATGGAGGTGTTCATCTTCTCCAGCGGGATCTCACTGAAGAGGGCGCGCATGTCGCCCAGATGGCTGATCGGCACCCCGACCTTGCCGACCTCGCCGCGGGAGAGGATGTGGTCGGGGTCGTAACCCGTCTGGGTGGGCAGGTCGAAAGCCACCGACAGGCCGGTCTGGCCGCGCGCCAGGTTCGAGCGGTAGAGCGCGTTGGATTTCTCGGCCGTCGAGTGGCCGGCATAGGTGCGGAAGATCCACGGCGGATCGGGCGCGTGCTGATAGGCCTTGTCCGACATCCTGCGCTCCCGGCGATCTTTTCTGGTTATCGCCGGATGATGCGCCGGTGTTGGGTGCGGTGCAATATGAGGCTTCGCAGGTGCGTTACCCGCTGCGCGGGACCCCCTCCGGCCCTCTGGGCCACCTCCCCCAAAGGGGGAGGATTACGCGGCGCAGATGCTCCCCCTCTGGGGGAGCTGTCGCGGAGCGACTGAGGGGGCCGCCGCTAGGCGGCTACTCCCGGCTGAAGCTCTCCGGCACCTGCGGCTCCGCGCCCGCCTTACCCCACAGCACGATCTCGTTGCCCCAGGGGTCGCGGAAGGCGTGGTTGTAGCCGTTGAACTCGGCCCAGTAGTGGTCACGCCACAGCAGGGTCGCGCCCAGCTTCTCGGCGGTCCCCAGGATGCGGTCGGCGCTGTCGTCGTCGCCGATCAGGATCCAGATGCGCGGCTTGCGGCCGTCGGTGGAGAGCGTGCGGGGCTCGACGCCGGCGCTCTCCGGGTGCGGACGGGCGTTGGCGGCGTCAAAGATGCCCAGGTGCAGGTTGCCGATCTGGCTGTCGGAGCCGTCTGGGTTCTTGAACTGACCGCCGGGCACCATGCGGTGATAGATCCCCTGCGGCCGGGCGTCGTTCTGCCAGCCGAACACCTCAGCGTAAAACTCGCCGGCCTTGGCGGGATCGTCGCTGGCCAGGTCGACGAAGATCAGGGTGTTGGTCACGGGCGGTCCTTTGGGTCAGTCGAAGGCGATGGAAAGGGAGAGGTCGCGCCAGGCGTCGATGTCGGCCTTCAGGCCGTCGATCGCGTAGCCGGCGTAGTGCAGGGCGTCTTCGCCCAGCAGCAGATGCAGGGGCGGCTCGGTGGCATCGACGACGGCCAGCACCGCCAGGGCGGCCTTCTTCGGGTCGCCGGGCTCGGATCCGGCGTGGTCGGCCATGATCCGTTCGGCGTCGCGGGCGAGGCCGTCATAGTCGGCGAGCTTGTCGGCCACGACGGTCTTGGAGCCCTTGGCGAAGCTGGTGCGCAGGCCGCCGGGGGCCACATTGGTCACCTTGATCCCCAGCTCGGCGACCTCGGCCGCCAGGGTCTGGGTCAGGCCTTCCAGGGCCCACTTGCTGGCGCAGTAGACCCCGGTGCCGGCCCAGACCGCCAGGCCCGAGACCGAGGTGACGTTGACGATCCGCCCCGCCCGCCGCGCCCGCATGGCCGGCAGCACGGCCTTGAGCACGCTGAGCGGCCCGAAGACGTTGGTCTCGAACTGAGCGCGGACCTCTTCCAGCGAGGCCTCCTCGACCGCGCCGACCAGGCCGTAGCCGGCGTTGTTGACCAGCACGTCGATCTGGCCGGTCAGGGCCTCGGCGGCCTTCACGGCGTTCACGACGGCGACCGGGTCGGTGACATCCATGACCAGGCCGTGGGCGCGGCCAGGCGCCAGGGCCTCGAAGGCGGCGACGTCGGCCTTCTTGCGCACCGTGCCGGCCACGACGTCGCCCCGCGCCAGCGCCGCCGCGGCGATCTCGCGCCCGAGCCCGCCGGATACGCCGGTGATCAGCCAGGTCTGGGTCATGTTCGAAAAGCTCCGCACGGGTTTGGGGAGGCGCAACAAACCAGATCCTCCCCCTCTGGGGGAGGTGGCCCGGAGGGCCGGAGGGGGTCAGCGCCGCGTTCGGCGGGGGCCCCCCCCCCCCCCCCCCCCCCCCCCCCAGCGCCGCCTTCGGCGGCCCCCTCAGTCGGCTCCGCCGACAGCTCCCCCAAAGGGGGAGCATCTGAGAGCGTCAGAACGGCTTATCGCCCCTCACCCACAGGCGGTGCATCGTCCGGAAGTACTTCGTGTCGTCGTACAGCGTGCCGGTGTGCAGGGTGCAGCGGTTGTCCCACATCAGGATGTCGCCGGGCCGCCACTTGTGGGCGTGGACGAAACGCTCCTGCGTCATGAACTCCACCAGTTCGTCGAGCAGGGCCAGGCCCTCGGAGCCGGGCTTGCCGATCACCTCGGTCACCGTGCCGGTCGAGGGCCACAGCGCCTTGCGGCCGTCCGAGGGGTGGGTGCGGATCAGCGGGTGCTCGACGTCGGGATTGGCCGCCTCCATCTCGGGCGACAGGATCATCTGCTCGCCGAAGGTGCGGGTGGCCATGAAGTGCTTGTAGCTGTGGTGCAGTCGCAGCGGCAGCAGCTCGGCCTGCTTCTCAGGCGACAGCGCGTTCCAGGCGGCGCAGCCGTCGGCCAGCAGGGTGTCGGAGCCTTCCTCCGGCGCTTCCACGCAATAGAGCATGGTCAGCATCACCGGTTCTGGCTTGTAGCTATAGTCGGTGTGCCAGCCGACGCCGTCGTTGTGAGCCCCGATCGGCTGGCCGTCGACGACGCGGTTGGAGAGGATGAAGATCTTCGGATAGCCCGGCAGGGTGAAGCGGGTCTGGGTGTGGTCTTCCGGATCGCCGAACCGGCCGATGAAGGCCATCAGGTCGTCCGGCGTCATCGTCTGGTCGCGCACCAGCACCGCCCCGTGGGCGTGGAAGGCGGCGACCACGCCGTCCAGTTCGGCGTCCGAGGCGGTCGGCAGGTCGATGTTCAGGATCTCCGCGCCGAAGTCGTCTTGCGCGCCCTTCTTGAGGGGCTTGGTGGCCAGGGCGGGCGGTGCTTCGGCGAGCATGGGATCGACCTTCGGGTGACTGTATGGCGGCAAGCCTAGGCGGCTGAAAAACCACGGTCTTGCCTCAGAGCGCCCTCTCTCTTTCCCCCATCTCGTGCGCGTATGGTCAAAAAACCGCCTCCTGTACGCCCCGGCGACAGCAGCGCCCGTTCGGCGGGCGACGGCGCGGCGCGCCCCTGCGGCTGACCAAGTTTTCGTGCGCGCTGGAGCAAGACCGGGGCGTGTCGCGGCGCCAGCCTTGAGGGGTCTTCCTCCCAAAGCGAGCGCCCGGCCGTGACCCTGTTCAGCGACGCCTTCTTCGACGGGCTGTCCAGCTCCACCCACGAGGTGGGCGCGGCCGAGACCCTGCCGCCGGCCTGCTACACCGACACCGCGTTCTACGAGTTCGAGAAGGCCGCCCTGTTCGACCGCGAGTGGCTGTGCGTGGGCCGGGTGGACCAGGTGCAGGAGCCCGGCGACTTCTTCACCACCGAGATCGTCGGCGAGCCGATCCTGGTCACCCGCAACCGGGCCGGCGAGATCAAGGCGATGTCGTCGGTCTGCCAGCACCGCGCCATGCTGGTGGCCGAGGGCAAGGGCAACGCCCGCGGCTTCGTGTGCCCCTATCACCACTGGGTCTATTCGCTGAACGGCGACCTGGTGAACGCCCCGGCCATGGACCGCACCTGCGGCTTCGACAAGAAGAAGGTCAGCCTGCCGACCTTCAAGGTCGAGATCTGGCTGGGCTTCATCTTCGTCAATTTCGACGCCGAGGCGCCGCCGCTGGCCCCGCGCCTGGCCGCCGTCGAAGCCGCCATCGCCAATTTCGACCTCGAGACCGCCGAGGCGCTCGAGCCCATGACCGGCCAGTTCGCCTGGAACTGGAAGGTGATGTTCGAGAACAACAACGACGGCTACCACGCCAGCAAGCTGCATCGCGGCGTACTGCACGACTTCATTCCCAGCGAGCTGGCCAGCTTCCCCGAGGCCGCGCCCGGCGATGCCGGCTTCCTGCGCTACAACGGCACCCTGCACCCCGACGCCAGCTTCAACCCGACCCAGAAGGCGGTGCTGCCGATCTTCCCCAAGCTGTCGGACGAGGACCGGGGCCGGGCGACCTTCGCCAACATCCCGCCGACCCTGTCGCTCGTGATGACCAGCGACATGGTCATCTACCTGATCCTGCGCCCCACCGGGCCGGAGACCATGGCCCAGGACACCGGCATCCTGGTCGCTCCCGGCGCGCGCGACTCCTACGGCTTCAAGGAGCGGCTGGAGATGATCATGACCTCGGCCGGCCAGATCATCGCCCAGGACATGCATGTCGACGAGCTGGTCCAGAAGGGCCTGCGCTCGCGCTTCGCCATCCGGGGCCGCTACAGCTGGCAGGAGGGCGCGCAGGTGCAGTTCAACCGCTGGCTCGCCCCGCGCTACCAGGCCCAATGGGCGCGGCTGAAGGGCAGCGCGGCGCCCGCCGCTCCGGTGGAGGCCGCCTGAGATGACCTCGCGCCTTCCCGTCGTCTTCTTCGGTCACGGCAGCCCGATGATCGCCCTGGAAACCAACGACACCACCAAGACCTGGCGCGCCATGGCCGCCGACATCGAGGCCAGGCACGGCAAGCCCAAGGCCATCCTCTGCGTCTCGGCCCACTGGATCACCAAGGGCGTCGGCGTCACGGCCATGAGCAATCCCCGCACCATCCACGACTTCGGCGCCTCGTTCCCCCGCGCCCTGTTCGAGGTGCAGTACCCGGCGCCGGGCTCGCCGGATCTCGCGGCCCGTGTCCGCGACCTGCTGGCCCCGGAGATCCCGGTGGTGCTGGACGAGCGGCAGTGGGGCCTGGACCACGGGACCTGGTCGGTGCTGTGCAAGGCCTGGCCCGAAGCCGACGTGCCGGTGATCCAGCTGTCGATGGACGGCACGAAGTCTCCCGAATGGCACTACGAGATGGGCAAGCGCCTGGCCTCGCTGCGGGATGAAGGCGTGCTGATCGTCGGCACCGGCAACATCGTCCACAACCTGCCGGCCATGGACTGGGGCGACCGGCACTGCGCGCCCTACGACTGGTCGCAGCGCTTCAACGAGGCGATCAAGGCGGCCATCGCCGACGACCAGCCGCTGACCGCCGTGGAATTCGAGAAGCTCGGCGAGGACGCCCGCCGGTCCGTGCCGACGCCCGACCACTACTGGCCGCTGCTCTACGTGCTGGGCGCGCGCCTGCCCGGCGATGTCGCCCGCTTTTCCCCCGACCACATCGAGCACGGCTCGCTGAGCATGACCAGCGTCACGCTGGCCGCGGCCTGACCCTCATTTTCCGGAGACTCCGATGCCCTTCATCTGCGAACCCGGCCAGGTCCGTCCCGACGTCGCGCCCGGCGCCCTGCACCACCTCAAGGCCACGCCCGAGACCATCCACTGGGGATACTTCGATCCGTCGATCAAGCCGGCCCTCCGCATCAAGAGCGGCGACCTGATCCAGGCCGAGGCCATCACTCACCACGCCGGCGACGCCCCCGACCTGATGATGGACGAGGCGATCACCCGGATCTTCACCGAGGTGCCCGAGGACGACCGCAATCCCGGCGTCCACATCATGACTGGGCCGATCTGGATCGAGGACGCCAAGCCCGGCGACGTGCTGGAGGTGCGCTACCTGCGCATGGTCCCGCGCAACAACTACGGCTCCAACCTCGCGGCCAACTGGGGCTATCTCTACAAGGAGTTCGGCGAGAAGGAGCGGGTGACGATCTACGAGCTCGACGCCGACTACAACACCGCCAGCGCCCTCTACGCCTACGACTTCCCGGGCAAGTACCTGACGCCCGGCACCATCACCAACTGCCCCGAATGCGACCGCCAGAGCGCCCTGCCCGGCGTGCGCATCCCGGCCCGTCCGCACCTGGGCACCGCCGGCGTCGCGCCGGCCGTCGACGGCCGCGTCAGCACCATCCCGCCCGGCCTGCACGGCGGCAACATCGACAACTGGCGGATCGGGGCCGGGGCGACGATGTATTATCCCGTCCAGGTGGAGGGCGGACTGTTCTCCATCGGAGATCCCCACGTCAGCCAGGGCGATGGCGAACTTTCAGGCACAGCGATCGAAAGTTCGCTCAACGTCCTGATGCAGATCGTCCTTCGCAAGGATTTCGAGACCCCGGGGCCTTTGCTGGAGACCCCCAAGTGGTGGATCGTCCACGGGTTCGACGAGGATCTCAACGTGGCCATGCGCCAAGCCTCCCTCAACATGCTGAGCCTGCTGTCCGACCACGTCGGCCTGACCAAGAACGACGCCTATTCGCTGATGAGCGTGGCCTCCGACTTCGGCGTCACCCAGGTGGTCGACGGCAAGCAGGGCTGCCACGTGCGCATCCCGCGCGATATCTTTCCGAAGAGAACCTGAGGCCTTGCGCGCCTGGTCGTTCAGCACCGACAGCTACCCCCGCGCCGAGCGGGCCGACGCCTGGCGCGAGGCCATGTCGCGCCTGGGCCTGCCGGTCGAGAGCCTGTCGGATCTGGAGCCGGCCTCGACCTCGGTGGTCTGCCTGACCAGTCCGCTGGGCATCGAGTTTGCTTTGGTCAACGCCGGGGCCCAGACCATCTCGGGTCGCCTGACCAACCAGCCGGCGGCGGTGTGGATGGCGGTGCTGCTCGACGGCCAGGCGGCGGTAGTCAGCGACGACCTGGCCGAGGACCTGTCGATCGGCGACATCGCGTTTGGGCCGACGGGCCAGGCGGCGGCCCTGCGGCTGGCCACCCGCTGCCGGCTGATGTTCGTCCGCGCCCCGCGCGTCGCTTTGAACCACCGGCTGGTCGCGCCGCGCGCGCTTCGCGTGGGTCGCCTTCGGGGGGAAGGCGGGGTCAAGCACATCCTGTCGGGCCTGCTGCGCTCGACCGCCGACGCGCTGGAGGACCTGACCGTCGACCAACTGCGGCCCGTGGAGCTGGCCCTGGCCGAGTTCCTGGGCCTGTGCCTGTTGGAGGCCGGCGAGGAGCGCGGCGCGGCCTGGCCGACCGACGCCCGCAGCGCCCACCTGCAGCGCCTGCGCCAGACCATCGAGACCCTGCTGCCCGACCCGAACCTGACCATCCGCCGGGTGGCCGACGAGGAGGGCGTCTCGCCGCGCTACGTGCAGAAGCTGTTCGAGGGGGTGGAGGAGACCTTCAGCCACTATCTGCGCACGCGACGCCTGGAGCGCTGCCGCAACGACCTGGCCAGCCCGCAGTTCGCCCGGCTGTCGATCTCGGAGATCTGCTTCCGCTGGGGCTTCAATGGCAGCGCCCACTTCAGCCGCGCCTTCCGCGACCAGTACGGCTGCTCGCCCCGGGATTTCCGCCGCAGCGTGCGCGACGAGGAGCGGGTCGCGGCTTGAGGTCCGGCGTCGCTCGCACGGCCTATGGCGCCCTGGCGGCCGGCCTTGCTATGCTCTGTCGATGAGAGGTCGGAAGCCTCTTCGCGAAACCCATCCCAGTGGGTTGTCAGGGTGTTCTGGGAGGGGCGCATGGATTCCGAGAACGGCACGACCATCGACGACCTTCCCGACGACCTGACCGCCAAGGCGTCGACGCCTCGGGACGCCGCCCTGCCCGAGCTGCTGGCCGATGTCGCCAAGGTCGCCAAGATCGAGGTGGTGCCCCAGATCCTGGAAGTGGTCTGCCGGACCACGGGCATGGGCTTCGCCGCGGTGGCCCGGGTCACCAAGGACCGCTGGATGGCCTGCGCCGTGCGCGACGAGATCGGCTTTGGCCTGCTGCCCGGCGGCGAACTCGAGGTCGCCACCACCATCTGCGACGAGATCCGCGACAACCAGATGGCCGTGGTCATCGACCATGTGGCCGAAGATCCGATCTGGCGCGACCACCACACGCCGCTGAAATACGGCCTGCAGAGCTACATCTCGACGCCGATCCACCACAACGGCCAGTTCTTCGGCACCTTGTGCGCCATCGACCCCCGCCCGGCCAATCTGCGGGGCACCCAGGCCCTGGCGACCTTCGAGCTGTTCGCCAAGCTGATCGGCAGCCACCTGGACGCCCAGGACCGCCTTGCCGAAAGCCAGGTCGCCCTGGCCACCTCGCAGCGGGCCTCCGAGCTGCGCGACCAGTTCATCGCCGTGCTCGGCCACGACCTGCGCAATCCCCTGGCGGCGATCAACGGCGGAACCCGGCTGCTGCGCAAGGAGCCGACGCGCGAGAAGGCCGAGTTCATCCTCCGTCAGATGGATCAGAGCGTCGCGCGGATGGCGGGGCTGATCGACGACGTCATGGATTTCGCCCGCGTGCGGCTGGGCGGCGGCTTCGGGCTCGAGGCCCGCGCCGTGCCGCCAGAGGCGCTGAACCAGTCGCTGGAGCAGCTGGTCGCCGAACTGCGCAGCGCCCAGCCGCATCGGCGGATCGAGTCCGAGATCGCCGTGAGCCAGACGGTCGTCTGCGACCAGGCCCGGATCGCCCAGATGCTGTCCAACCTTTTGGGCAACGCCCTGACCCACGGCGACCCGGCCAAGCCGGTGAGGGTCGAGGCCGTCACCCGCGACGGCCTGTTCGTGCTGGCGGTGGTCAATGGCGGCCCGGCCATCCCGCCGGAGACGATGGCCAAGCTGTTCCAGCCTTTCACGCGCGGGTCGGCCGAGATGCAGCAGGGACTGGGCCTTGGCCTCTACATCGCCTCGGAGATCGCCCGCTCCCACGGCGGCGCCCTGGCGCTGGAGTCCGACGACCAGGAAACCCGCTTCTCGTTCTCCAAGCGGCTTTAGGGAGCGCGCGCCTATGAAGACCTTGCTGGCGATCGTCCTGAGCCTGGCGTGCGGTGTCTCCGCCGCCTGCGCCGCCCAGTGGCCGAACGGCGCCAAGGCGGCCGTGGCCCTGACATATGACGACGCCCTGGTCTCGCAGCTCGACAACGCCGTGCCGGCCCTGGACGCGGCGGGCTTCAAGGGCAGCTTCTTCCTGTCGGGCGTCAAGGCGGCCGACATCCCGCGCTGGCGAGCCGCCGCCGCCGAAGGCCACGAGCTGGCCAACCACACGATCTTCCACGCCTGCCCGGCGGCCAACTTCCCGGCCGATCCGCGCTACGTCGCCGAGGCCTATACGCCCGCCAGCCTGCTCAAGGAGATCGAGCAGCAGAACGTCCTGCTGACCGCCATCGACGGCAAGACCCGCCACGGCTTCGCCACGCCCTGCGGGGCCAGCAAGGCCGGCGGCGTCGACTATCTGGAGGCGCTGCGGGCCTCGGGCCTGGTGACTTATGCGCGCGGCGTGGTGACGACGCCGGAGGACCTGGCCGGCGCCAGGATCGACCCGATGCACGTCCCCTCGCGCGGCTTTCCGGAGAGCGTGACCGGCGCCCAGCTGATCGACTTCGCCAAGAGCGCCGCGGCCGGCGGCGGGGTGGCGGTGTTCCTGTTCCACGGCGTGGGCGGCGACTATCTGCAGGTCTCCAACCCGGCGCACCAGGAACTGCTGGCCTGGCTGAAGGCCCATCCCGACCAGGTGTGGGTGGCGCCGTTGCAGGAGGTCATGGACTGGGCCGCGGCCCATCCGTGAGCTTCTAGGGCTGATCGACATTCACCGGTTTGGGCTCATTTTTCACCGAGCCTCCCCGCGAAGGCGGGGATCCAAGCCGAGGTTGCGATCGATCCACGGTCACGCCTCATCCTGAAATCCAGCTTGGGTCCCCGCCTTCGCGGGGATGCGCGGATTTGAAGGTCGCGAACAGCCGAATGTCGATCCGCCCTAAGCCTTCGGGCACTTGGCGCCGGTGTCGATCCAGGCCTGCACCAGCTCGCCCAGCTGGGCCTGCGTTCCCGGCGCGGGCTTGCGGCCCTCGCCGGGGGTCCAGCTCCAGCCGACCAGGTGGTCGTGGGCCATGTGCTGCTGCAACTGGGCCAGGGTCTTGCCACCGTTGCGGGCGGGATCCTTCAGCTGGGCGCAGATCGCCCCCAGCGACTTGCCCTGCCAGGCCATCTTCGCCGGCGCCACGGCCCACTTCGGATCGCCCGGCATGCTCTTGATGTGCTCGCCGAAGGTCGCGACGTTGGCCGGGCCGTGACACGACCGGCACGGCAGGCCGTCCGGCCCATGACCGGCCTCGCCGGCGACCATCGGCGGATCGTGCGGATGCAAATCATCGCCCTGGGTCGGGACCCGCGTGGCCGGGTGGCAGTTCAGGCAGCGCGGGCTCTGGATCACCTTGCCGGCCTCGGCGAAGAGGGCCAGCGAGCGGGCGGCCGGGTCCTTGATCGCCTGAAAGTCGGCGGCGGTCTTCAGCACGACCGGGGACGGGGGCGGCGACGCGCCCGCGCCAGCCGGCGGTTCGTCCTGCGCCAGGGCCCCGACCGCCAATGCCCCGCCCGCGAGGGCAAGGCCGGCGATCAGCAGCAGGGCGGCGGGGCGGGGCATCGGCATCTCCGTCTCCCCCAACCCTGCAACGGCCAGGATCAGGCGCCGGTTGCCTCGTTCAGGAAGCGCTCGATCCAGACGGCGATGCGGCGGCTGTCGTTGGGGGCGGCCAGCGAGGCCACCGCCGCGTCGGCCTCGACCTCCGAGAACCGCGTGCCGCGCCGGCTCTCGATCAGCGCCCTGGCGTAGGCGACGTCGAACTCCGGGTGGAACTGCATCGACATGGCCTTGTCGCCATAGGCCAGCACGCCGAACGGGGTGAAGGCGCTGCCGGCCAGCACCCGCCCGCCGGGGGCCAGGGCCACGACCTGGTCCTGGTGCGAGCCCGGCGCGCTGACGCTGGAGCCGTCATCCATCCAGCCGGCCGCGTGCGACACCGCATAGCTCTGCAGGCCGATGCCCCAGCCGCGCTCGGACTTCACGGCGCTGCCGCCGAAGGCCTCGGCCATCACCTGGTGGCCGAAACAGACCCCGACGATCGGCGCCTTGTCGCGGGCGTTGGCCAGGAAACCCTTCAGCGGCGTGATCCATGGCAGGTCGTCATAGACGCCCGCCGAACTGCCGGTGACCAGCCAGGCGTCGCAAACGTCCACCGCCTTGGGCAGCTCGCCGGCCTGGACGTCGAAGGTCGTGTAGTCGTGGACCGGCCCCAGCAGGCGCTGGAACATGCCGCCGTAGCGGCCGTGGTCGGGGATCAGGCTTTCGGGCGGCTCGCCCGTCTCCAGGATACCAATACGCATCGTCTTCCCGTCGGGTCTTCCCGTTATCGCGTCGCGCCGGGCTTCCACAGCACGTCCCGCGCGCCGTCGGAATTGGCGCGTCGGGCGGCGACGAACAAGAGGTCCGACAGGCGATTGAGATATTTCAGCGCCGGCTGGCCGACGATCTCGCCCTCGGTGGCGGCCAGGGCCACGCAGGTGCGCTCGGCCCGGCGGCAGACGGTGCGGGCCACGTGCAGGGCGGCCGACAGCGCCGACCCCGCCGGCAGCACGAACGAGGTCAGCGGCGAGAGGCGTTCGTTGATCAGGTCGATCTCGGCCTCCAGACGCTCGACCTGGGCCTCGACCACCCGCAGCGGCTCCCATTCGGGCTTTTCGTTCTGCTCGGGGGTGGCGAGATCCGCGCCGAGGTCGAAGAGGTCGTTCTGGATGCGCTCCAGCATGGCGTCGAGCTCGGGATCCTCGCTCGCGTGCTGGCGGGCGACGCCGATGAAGGCGTTGGTCTCGTCGACCCCGCCATAGGCCTCGACCCGCAGGGAAGCCTTGCTGACCGGCTCGCCCGTCGACAGCCGCGTCGAGCCCTTGTCGCCCGTGCGGGTATAGATGCGGTTCAGGACGACCATCCCGTTACCCTCTGAAACAAAGCTGCAAAATCAGCAGACTAGTGAAGCTAGCGGTGGCTCCACCAGAAGGCGGCCACCAGCACCAGCACGGCGATGAACTGCAGCACCACGCGCAGCCGCATCAGCCGGTTGGAATAGGACCGGCCAAAGTCGCCGCCGCGGAACAGGGCGTAGATCCCGACGCACAACGTCGCCAGCACGGCGAACAGGGCGACGGGGATCAGGATCTGAAACAGGTTGGCCATGGCGCCAACCTAGGCCGGAGCCCAAGGGAACGCCAGCGCAGCCCAACTCACCCCAAAGTTCACAGAACACGTTCGGCGAGTGTGTTCGTTGAGTGCATTTGTCGCATCGACGGATGATGAGCGCTACCATAGAACGAAAATCAGCCAAGGTTCATCGATTTTGGCTATATTTGTGGGTTGAAATCCCTTGCGCACAAGGGTAGACGGCCCCACCTGAATTCACAGTGCGCGTTCGTTGAACATGATCGACACCCAGCCGCGGATCGTTCAGCGCAGTTTGTTTCCGCGGTCGGTCTGGAGAGAAGACGACATGTCGCAGAGCGCCCGGCTCACCGCGGCTCCCTCCGAACGGGAAGAAGCCCTGGCGGAAGTCCGCCAACTGATCATCGACCTTCGAGACGCCGCCCAGGATGGGCGCGACCTCGCCCGCCGCTACGCCGACGTCCTTCAAAACGTCGTCGACGAGTACTGCATCGAATTTGAAAAGCGCGCTGAAGCCGCGCTCGCCCGCCTGGAGGCCGCCGCATGAGCTTTGTATCCGTCAACATCGAGTCCGGTTCCGAAACCCCGGTGAAGCTGACCCGCCGGGCGCTCGCCAAGCAGCGCACCCGCGAACGCGTGCTGTCGGCCGCCCGCCAGCTGTTCAGCGAGCGCGGCTACGAAGGCGCCACGATCCGTGACATCGCCCAGGCCGCCGGCATGTCGACCGGCGCGGTGTTCGCCAGCTTCTCGGACAAGAGCGAGCTGTTCGACGAGATCCTGACCGCCGACTACGAAGTCATCTACGCCCAGATGAAGCAGGCGGCTCGCGACGGCGAGAACGTCGCCGACGCCCTGATCGGCCTGTTCGGCGTGGCCTACAGCTTCCACCTGGAGCAACTGCCGCTGCTGCAAGCCAGCATCGCCGTTTCCTGGACCCGTTCGGACGCCGCCGAGAAGCGCGCCCGCGGCGACATCAAGCACCTGTTCGCCCTGATCAACGACGCCCTGGAGCGCGGTGTGAAGGCCGGCGAACTGAAGGCCGACGTCAACACGAAACTCGTGGCCGAGATCGCCTGGGACGTGTATGTCGCCAACTATCGCCGCGCCGTCTTCGACGGTTGGACGGTCGAGAACCTGGTGGCTCACCTGCGCGAACAGCTCACGCTGATCCTCGCCGGCGCGCGCGCCTGAGGACGGTCCCGCCGGGGGGCGGATCGTCCCCCGGTCGGCCAGGCCAACGAAAAGAATGACGATGCGGACGTCCGTTGGGGTCGGGCGTTCGGGTCGATGTGCAATCAGCGCTGCGTGTCCGGAGGGGGAACTGCGTGGGCGTACGTGACGAACAGAAACAGGCGACGCGCGAGCGCGTGCTCGAGGCCGCGCGCGACCTGTTCAACGAGACCGGCTACGAAGAGACGACCATCCGCGCCATCGCCGAACGGGCGGGCGTGTCGGTGGGCAGCGTCTTCACGACCTTCGCCTCCAAGGCCGAGGTGCTCAGCCATGTGATGCAGCGCCGGCTCGGCGATCTCTATGCCGAGTTCGACCGGGTGCTGCCGTTCCTGCGCGGAACCACGGCGGATCGGCTGTGCTCGATCTTCGCCATCCACTACGAGTTCGAGACGCGGCGGGTGCGGCTGTTCCTGGCCCACATCGCGGCTTCCTACAGCCCGACCAACGACCCGGGGGTCACCCCCTACGGCCGCAACGAACACCTGGCCGACATGCTGGAGATGGTGCTGCGCGACGGCGTCGGCCGCGGCGACGTGCGCCCCGATCTCGACTTCGCCCTGACGGTGGAAGTGCTGAAGGCCTGCTACGCCTCCAACTACCGCCTGGCGGCCGCCCAGGGCGCCGACGCCACGACGATGTCGGCGGCCATGGACCGCCAGATCGGCCTGATCGCCAGCGGCTGGCGGCCAAGGGGCTGACCCCTCTCCCCTTGCGGGAGAGGGTGGCCCGCGGAGCGGGGTCGGGTGAGGGGTCTCTCAGAAATCGAAGCTGCGTGCGGTGTCCAGGCTGGGTGAGGCGTCTCAAGTCTGAGAGACCCCTCATCCGTCGGTCTTCGACCGCCACCTTCTCCCGCAAGGGGAGAAGGGCCTCTCGCTAGTTCCCGTCTTCCAGCAGGCGCCGGGCGATGACCTGGGCCTGGATCTCGCCGGCGCCCTCGAAGATGTTGAGGATGCGGGCGTCGGCCAGCAGGCGGCTGGCGGCGTATTCCATGGCGAAGCCGTTGCCGCCGTGGATCTGCAGGGCGTTGTCGGCGGCGGCCCAGGCGACGCGGGCGGCGATCAGCTTGGCCATGCCGGCCTCGAGGTCGCAGCGCTTGCCCTCGTCCTTCTGGCGGGCGGCGAAATAGGTCAGCTGTCGCACGCCCATGATCTCGGCCGCCATCATGGCCAGCTTGTTGTGCACCCGGGGGAAGGCGAAGATCGCGTCGCCGAACTGCTTGCGGTCCAGCGCGTAGGACAGCCCGACCTCCAGCGCCGCCTGGGCCACGCCCACCGCGCGGGCGGCCGTCTGGATGCGGGCGCTCTCGAAGGTGGCCATCAGCTGCTTGAAGCCCTGGCCCGGCACGCCGCCGAGCAGGTTTTCGGCCGGTACGGCGAAACCGTCGAAGCCCAGCTCGTATTCCTTCATGCCGCGATAGCCGATGACGCCGATCTCGCCGCCGCTCATGCCCTGGGCCGGGAAGTCGTCGCCTTCGACGCCGCGCGGCTTGGGGGCCAGCAGCATCGAGAGGCCGCGATAGTCGGTGGTGGCCGGGTCGGTGCGCACCAGCAGGGTCATGACGTCGGCGCGGGCGGCGTGGGTGATCCAGGTCTTGTTCCCGGTCACCACATAGTGCTCGCCCTCCAGCACGGCGCGGGTGCGCAAGGACCCGAGGTCGGAACCGGTGTTGGGCTCGGTGAAGACGGCCGTCGGCAGGATCTCGGCGCTGGCGATCTTGGGCAGCCAGTACTGCTTCTGCGCTTCGGTGCCGCCGGTCAGGATCAGCTCGCCGGCGATCTCCGAGCGGGTGGCCAGCGAGCCGACGCCGATCCAGGCCCGCGACAGCTCTTCGGAGACCACGCACATGGCCGTCTTGCCCATGCCGCTGCCCCCGTATTCCTCGGGAATGGTCAGGCCGAACACGCCCAGCGCGCCCAGTTCCTCGACCAGCTCGATCGGGATCAGCTGGTCTTTCAGGTGCCAGTCGTGGGCGAAGGGCGTGACCTTTTCCTCGGCGAAGGCGTGGAACTGGTCGCGGATCATCTCGAAGGTCTCGTCGAGACCGGTGTGCTCGAGCGTAGGACGTCCTCGGGCCTCGGCCAGGCGCTGGGCGACGCGGGTCTTAACGGCCTGGGTCCCGCCCTCGACCATCAGCTTCATGATGCCGTTGGAGAACAGGCGGTTCATCACCGAGCGGTCGGTGACGAGATGGGCGGGACGCACGATCTCGCCCTGGTTCATCGGCACGCCGCCGATCAACTGGGCGGCGTATTCACTGAAGAGAAGCTGGGCCAGCAGGGCCTCGATCTCGCCGAACCGCCCCTCGCCTTCCAGCCGCTCGGCCCAGCCGGCGACCTGGTTCATCAGCTCGGCATAGGCGGCGTACCAGCCAAAACCGTGCACGGCGTGCTGCTGGGCGTCGGCCAGCTTGCGGTCGATCCTGCCGTCCTCGCCGCTGACAGCCGCCTTCACCGCCGGCTTGGCCTCGGCCACGAACAGCTGGGCCGAGGTCGCCGCTTCGCGCAGCAGACCGGTCAGGCCGGGAAGGATCAGGGACTTGGACTCCTGGGCGACCGCGTCGGTCATGGCTCTCGAACTCCCCTGCGCCGTACTTCTATTTTTCCGGCACTCTGATCTCTTTCGCACCTGCGAGCAATGCCGCGACGCAGCATGCGGTTGCGCGCGGCATGGCCCTTAGATCAGGATCGGATCAGGAGAGCGCGCGCCCGCCCCGAAGGACGGGCGCGCGTCAGGCTACTTGGGCTTGGCGGCCGCGGGAGCCTTGGCGGTCGTCGTCGGCGGCACCACCGCCGCACCAGCCACCGCCCACGAGAAGTCGGCCTGGGTGTTGCTGGTGGTGAAGTAGGTCGTGTCGGTGAAGAACGAGATCGGCGCGGTGTAGTTCGCCGGATACGGCGCGTTCGCCGCGATCACCGCCACGCCGTGGCAGCTCATGCAGTTGGAGGTGATGCCCGACGGGATCTGGGTGCTGGTCTCCAGATAGGGGTTGAAGCACACCGTCATGGTCGAGCCGCCCGGCGTGGTCGTCTGGTCGTAGGCCGTGCAGCTGGCGTAGTTGTTCCACGGCGTCTTCAGCGACGAGGGCTGGCCCTGCTTGCTGCCGGGGAAGCCGTTGGGCGTGTCGCCGCCCGGCTGCCACCAGAAGGTCTGCCAGGTCCAGAACGGGATTTCCTTGGTGTTGACGTGCATGGCCTGCAGCACCGCGTAGTCGCCCTTGGCGGCCAGGGGCGGCGCGGGCGTGGGCGGCGGGGCGTTGGCGGCGTTGAAGGCGGCGGCTTCGGCGGCGCTGAGCTTGACCGCGTAGAAGCTGCTGAGCGGCCCCCACAGGAAGGTCTTGCAGGCGCTGAAATAGGCCGCGCCGGCGGCGTTGGGGGCCTGGGCGATCTCTTCCTTGGTGGCCGGACGCACCGCGCCCTTGCCGTTCGGATCGATCAGCACGCAGGTGGTCCAGGTCGGCGGCATCGGGTTGGTGGCGTTGGTCGAGGCCGACGGCCCCTGCCACAGCGGCTGGATCGTCAGGCCCGTGGCCTTGACCAGGCCGAACACCGGCTTGAGCTCGATGCCGCGCTGGGGGAAGGCGTTGATCGTGCGGTTCTGGGCCGGCGTCGTGGCCGGCCAGGCCGCGTTCAGCAGGCCCAGGTCGTTGCCGTTGGAATAGGTGTAGGTCCCGCCCGGTCCCTGTTGGGTCGAGTCGATGAAGGCGGCCGCCTCGGGGCTGAACTTGTTGAACGCGGTGATGGCGCCGTCGAACTGCGGGCTGGGGATCCCGCCCCGGCCGTGGTGGAACTGGTTGGGCGAGATGAACTGGTGCGGCGAGCGCGGCGCCTTGACCCGGTCGGCCACGGTCGTCTTGGGCGTATTGGCCGTCGCCTGCAGGCCGGTCGGAGCCGGCGGGAACACTTCGTTGCTGCCGGCCCAGGTGTCCCAGATGGGCAGGTCCTGGCCGTTGAACACCTGGCCCGATGGCTGCGACATGGCCTGCCAAAGCTGCCAGGCGTGGTTGCGGATGGCCGCGGTGTTGCTGGTGTTGATCCAGCCCTGGATCGTGGCCTGGGCGACCGGATAGTCGGCGGTGGTCGGCAGCGGCACGGGCGTGATCACCGCCGCATCCAGCAGGACCTCGGGCTTGGACGCTTCCGGAGCCTTGCCGCAGCCCCACAGTCCCGCGCCCAGCACGACGGCCGCGGCCGCCGCGAAAGCGATCTTCCTCATGACATCCCTCCCCGACGCGGTGTTGCGGGCCGCGTGGCGGCCGCATCATGACGGATGATGATCCTTCTGGTTGTGTATTTCGACACCACGACCCCAGAGGCGCGAAAAGCGACGCCTGACCGGTCTCCGCGAAAAATTTCAACATGAACGAATTCTGTCGAACGACCTGACGGCGCGGTTCAGCTTCGCCCTGCCATGTTGCGTCTCACGGGGCCGACGCGCCCCGGCAAAATCATAAGGGACGAAGGACACTCGCCATGCAAAAGACCACCACTCTGAAGACCATCGGTCTGACCATCGCCGCCGCCGCCACCGCCTTCACCATGGCCGCGGCCCCGGCCGCCAACGCCGTCGAACAGCGCCTGGGCGGCGTCGTCGGCTGCCAGGCCTCAGGCAAGAAGCAGGAAACCGGCGCCGTGATCGGCGGCCTGCTGGGCGCTGTCGCCGGCTCGAACCTGGCCAAGAACGACCGTGGCACGGGCACCGCCATCGGCGCCGTGGTCGGCGCGGGCGCCGGCTCCTACGTCGGCTGCAACATGCAGAAGAAGGACGCCGCCCGTGACGTCGGCGGGGCCTACAAGACCAGCAACGGCATCCGCATCTCGCACAACATCGACGCCGCGCCGATGACCAAGATCAGCGGCAAGTACGTCGCCCGCTCGAACCTGAACCTGCGCGCCTCGGCCTCGACCCGCGGCCAGCGCGTCGGCTCGGTCGTCACCGGCGAGACCTTCCAGGCCCTGGGTCGCACCGGCGACGGCAAGTGGATCCTGGTCGGCCAGAACGGCGTCGGCGTCGGCTACGTCTCCAGCGCCTACGTCTACCGCGCCTAACGGACGCTAGGGGCGCGCCCCCAACCCCGTCCCCCGCGCGCTCCGTGCGAGCCCGCCTGGCCCTTCCCCCCCTGGCCAGGCGGGCTTTTCGCGTTTGGCGGAAGTGCTTCGCCACTACCCTAAAACACCCGTCATTCCCGCCCTTGTGGCGGGAACCCCTCTGTCCGCCGCAAGGGTGGATGGGGGCGGACCGCTTGAGCTTCACTTGCGAATGGAACCAGGGTTTCCCGCCACAAGGGCGGGAATGACGGGAGGAAGGGAGGTTGGATTAGAGCACCCGCCCCCTCACCCCAGCGCGCTGACGCCGCCCAGCCAGGTCTGCCAGACCACCACGAAGCCGCCGTGCAGCAGCACCGCCGGCCACAGCGATCCCGTCCGCAGCCGCATGGCGGCGCAGGCGAGGCCCAGGATCGCCGTGCACAGCAGGAAGTCCCCGCGCAGGAACGTCGTCGCGTGCGGCAGGAAGGTCAGGGTCTCCAGCGGATGCCAGGCGACGTAGAGCGCGGTCGAGACGACGACCCACAGCCAGGGCCGCCGGGTCTCGTCGCGGCCGGGCAGCAGCAGGCCGCGGAACGGCAGCTCCTCGCCCAGGGCCGGGATGATCCAGACCGCCAGCAGCCGCAACGGCAGGCCCGGTGCCGTCTCGGTCAGGCGATAGAGGCCGGTCGAGAAGCCGATCGTCGCCATCAGCGCGCCGCAGATCACGGCCGCCAGCGCGCACCACCGCCAGCCGGCCGCGTCGGGCAGGGTCCGCAGCAGCAAGACCAGCCGGCGAGCGACCAGGCGAAGCGGCGTCGAAGGCGGTTGGGGCGCCGGGGGTCGCGCGCGCACCTCGGCGAGCCGCGCGATCACGGCCTCGACGACCTCTTTCGGCCCCTCGATCGACAGGCCGACATAGGTCTCGGCTTCGACCACCACGACGCCGTGGGCGGTCTCCCACGCCTCGTGCGAGACATCCTGCGAGCCGCCGACGCCGGACCAACGGTTCTTCAGCGTCGCGCCGCTTTCCAGCAACGCCGTCAGCAGCGCCGCGCGCAGATCGCGGTCGTATTCGTCGCCCAGATGGACGCCAAGCCGGTCGCTCAGCTGCGCCACTTCAGCGTGGTTTCCTTGACCGGATTGACGAAGGGCCGGCCCTCGGTCCGGCTGGCGACCCATTCGCGCTTCAGCTGCTGGTACCACTTGGCCTGGGTGTCGGCGTCGTCGATCCAGATCAGGGCCGGGTCGTACTTCAGCCCCTCGTTCTGCAGGTTCACCATGCGGCCGTCCTGGCGCAGGAACTCGCGGGCGAAGGGGGCGATCAGGGCGCGGAAGGCCATCACCGGATGGTCCGACCAGATCAGCTGGCTGATCCGGGTGCTGGTCTCGGTCAGCGGCGTCAGGCAGGTCAGGGCCAGCACCTGATGCTTGCCGACCACGATGTGCTCCCAGCGATAGCCGGGCAGGCGGAAGGTGATCTCGATCTCAGGCGCGCCGCCGAGGATGTCGTAGAGGCGGTTGGCCTTGCTGCGCCCGTGGCGGCGCATGACGAAGCCCTCAGGCGAGGGCGCGAAGACCTTGGTCTTCTCCGACTGGCGCTTGGACGAGCGGGCCCACCAGGCCTCGTGCACATAGGGGGCGTGGGTGGGGTCCATCAACCCGACCACCGCGTGGTCCATGTGGGTCTCGAAGATCATCGAGTCGACGATCTTGGCCTGGCCGCCCACCACGCCGGGAAACTCGGGCGGGGCTTCCGGCGGCTCGCCATCGAAGCGCGGATCGCTGCTGATCCAGACGAACACCATCCCCTGGCTCTCGGCCGCGGGGTAGCGCCGCACGCGGATGCGCGAGACTTCCAGGCTCTGGTCGCTGGTCAGCGAGGGGATGGAGGCGCAGACGCCGTCCGAACCGAACCGCCAGCCATGATAGGGACACTCGACGCTGGAGCGGCCGTCGGCCTCCTGCGTCAGCTTGCCGCCCGACAGCGGCGCGGCGCGGTGCGGGCAGACGTCGCGGATGGCGAACACCTTGCCGTCCTTGCCCCGGCTGACCAGCACCGGCTCGCCGAGGATCTCGTAGCGGGCAAGCTTGCCGGTCTTCACCTCGCGCGACAGGGCCGCATAGTACCAGGCGTCGAACAGGAAGCCCTTGCCGAACTTGGCGGGCGGGGCCTTGGCGGCGCCGGCGGCAGGGGAAGCGATACGAGCGTCGTCGGCGGGCATGATCGGGGTTCTAACGTCAGTAGCCCGGCATTTTAAGGGCGTGAACGTCCTCTCCCGCAAAATCCCCGCGAAAGCGGGGACCCAGGCTTTTTCTGCAACCCATGGCGCTCAACGATAAAACACCTGGGTCCCCGCTTTCGCGGGGATTTTACGGGAGAGGTATGGACGCGATCAGCGCCCCGCCGTCTCCACCAGCCGCTGGTAGAAGCGCACCATCTCCTCGAGGTTGGCCACGGTCATGTGCTCATTGGTGCCGTGGATCATCTTGGTGCCGTCCATCGACAGGGTGATCGGCTGGAAGCGGTAGATGTCGTCGGCGATCGGCGACATGAAGCGGCTGTCGGTGGCGGCGATGACCAGGCCCGGCGCCACCGGCGCGCCACTCTCGTTACCGGCCAGCGAGGCCAGGGTCTTCCAGCCGCCGGAAGAGGTCGACGACACCGGCGAGGGATCGTTGGGCTGGCGCTCCCAGGCGAAGGTCACCGGCAGGTCGCCGACGGCCTTCCTGGCGCGGGCCATGACGGCGGCCGCGGTGTCGCCGGGCGCGATGCGGTAGTTGATCCATGCCGTGGCGTCCTGCGGCAGGACGTTGTCCTTGGGCGAGCCCTTCAGCATGGTCGGGGCCGTGGTGGTGTGCAGCATGGCCGCCCCGGCCGGCGAGCGGGCGGTCTGCTTGATCAGCAGCGGCGAGAACAGCCAGGTGTTGGCCGCCGCCATCTTCACCACCGGCGAGGCGCTGGGGGCCAGGGCCTTCAGCATGTCGGCGCCGGGGCCCGAGAACGTCATCGGATGCGGGTGATCGGCGATGGCCAGCACGGCGCGGGCCAGGGTGGTCACCCCGGTCTGGGCCGGCGGGGTCGAGGAGTGGCCGCCCGGCGCCGGGGCGGTGATCCGCATGGTGCCGTAGCCCTTCTCGGCCACGCCGATGATCGCCGCCGGACCCTGGGTGACCGGATTGTCGGCCACCACCACCATGCCTTCGTCGAGCACGAACCAGGCCTTGACGCCCCGCGCCTTCAGCGTGGCCGCCACGGCCCGGGCGCCGGCGCCGCCGACCTCCTCGTCATGACCGCTGGCGATGATCACGGTGCGCTTGGGCGTGAAACCGCCGGCCGCCAGGCCGTCGACCGCCTCGAACAGGCCGATCAGCGAGCCCTTGTCGTCGACCGAGCCGCGGCCCCAGACCGCGCCGTCGGCCACCACGCCGGCGAACGGCGGATGCTTCCAGTCCTTCTCGGTGCCAGGCGTCACCGGCACCACGTCCTGGTGGGCCATCAGCACCAGCGGCGGCAGGGACGGGTCCGAGCCCTTCCAAGTGTAGATCAGGGCGTGGCCGCCGACGACCTCGCGGGTCATGGCCTTGTGGGCGGCCGGATAGGTGGCCTGCAGCCAGGCGTGCAGGGCGTCCCATTGCGCCAGATCGTTCTGCGCGGCGTCCTGGTGGCTGACGGTCTGGAAGCGGACGGCCTCGCCCAGGTGGGCGGCGGCCCTGGCGGCGTCGAACGGACGGGCGGCGGCCAGGGGAACGTCGCCGGCAGGGGCCGGCGGCTTGAAGGTCGCCGTGCGCACCACGACCACACCGGCCAGCACCGCGACGACGCCGACCGTGCCCAGCGCGACCTTGCTCTTCCACCCCATGACGCCCCTCCGCGAATGTCAGGGCGCGACTGTGCGACGGGGCGGCGGGGTTGCCAATCCCTATTTCGATACGTGATGGATCGAAATAGTCTCTTGATCCTTCTCCGCCATTTCCGCTCGGCTCGCGGAAAACGGGCGCGCCCCTTCCGCGAAACCGTGGTTTGTTGCCCCGCTCCCTTTCGCGAGCGGCCCTACTGGAGACTTCCATGATCGCAGCCATGCTCGCCGCCATCGCGCTCGGCGGTGCGGTCCCGCCGACGCCCTCGACAGGCGCCCCCGTGGCTGACAGCCCCGCGCAAGCGCTCGATCCGGCGACCGTGAAGGCGGTCGAGGCCGCGGTCTATGACTATGTAGACGGCCAGCTGGAGGGCGATCCGGCCCGCGTCGCCCGCGTCCTGCACCCTGACCTGGCCAAGCGCGCCGTACGCTCGCGGCCGGATCCGGACGAAACCCTGGGCCTGCGGCGCATGAGCCGCGACGAGCTCGTGGACCTGACGCGGCAGGGCGCCCTGCGCACGCCCCGCGAAAAGTGGGACCGCAGCGTGAGGGTCCTGGACGTCGCCGGCAACGCCGCGGTGGCGCGCGTGGAGACGCCCTGGTTCGTCGATCACCTCAATCTGGGTCGGTTCGGGGACCGCTGGGTGATCGTCAACGCCCTGTGGTTCCCCAAGCCGCAGCCGGCGAAGTCCTAGTCCTTCACGTGCGTCGTCGGACGGTCGTGGCCGTCCGACAGCTCCTCGCGCCACTGGCCGCGCTCGTCCTCATAGGTGATGCCGACCGTGTCGCCCGCCACCTTCTGCTCGCCAGCCGCGCGTTTAGCGGCGGCCAAGGCCGCGTCGTGCGTCCGGAAGGTCTCGGAGAACACCGCGCCCAGCTTGTAGGCCCAGCCGCCGTCGTGCTCGACGATGGTGTAGGTGATGTCGGTCATGGGCGATGCTCCTTCAGAGGCGAAACTGGAGGGAGAGGGACGCGGTTCCGACGGCGCTGTCTTGGACGCAGGCGCCGCAATCACCCCTCCCCGGCCAGTTCCTGCACTTCTTCGAAGGTCCGCAGGCCCGGGCGCTGGGCGCAGACCAGCACGCCCATGTTGCCGGGCAGGTGCTGGTTGGCCAGCATCTTCTCGTGGGCGGCGGGGATCTGGTCCCAGGGGAACACCTCCGACAGGCAGGGATCGACGCGGCGGTCGATGACCAACTGGTTGGCGGCGCTGGCCTGCATCAGGTTGGCGAAGTGCGAGCCCTGCACGCGCTTCTGCCGCATCCACAGGAAGCGGGCGTCCATGGTCAGGTTGAAGCCGCTGGTGCCGGCGCAGATGGCGACCATGCCGCCGCGCTTCACCACGAACACCGAGACCGGGAAGGTCGACTCCCCCGGGTGCTCGAAAACGAGGTCGACGTCCTTGTTTCCGGTGATCTGCCAGATGGCTTTGCCGAACTTGCGGCTCTCCTTCATGTAGTCGGAGAACTCCGGGCCGTTGACCTTGGGCAACTGGCCCCAGCAGTTGAACTCCTTGCGGTTCAGCACCGCCTTGGCGCCCATCGACAGCACGAACTCGCGCTTGTCGTCGTCGCTGACCACGCCGATCGCGTTGGCGCCGGCCACCGCCGCCAGCTGCACGGCGAAGACGCCGAGACCGCCGGATGCGCCCCAGACCAGCACGTTCTGGCCGGGCTTCAGCTCGTGCGGCTTGTGGCCGAACAGCATGCGGTAGGCGGTGGCGAGGGTGAGGGTGTAGCAGGCCGCCTCTTCCCAGGTGAGGTGGCGGGGCCTGGGCATCAGCTGGCGTGACTGCACGCGGCAGAACTGGGCGAAGCTGCCGTCCGGCGTCTCGTAGCCCCAGATCCGCTGGCTCGACGAGTACATCGGGTCGCCGCCATTGCACTCCTCGTCGTCGCCGTCGTCCTGATTGCAGTGGATGACGACCTCGTCGCCCAGCTTCCAGCGCTTCACCTTGGCGCCCACCGCCCAGACGATCCCGGAGGCGTCGGAACCGGCGACGTGGAAGGGATGCTTGTGGCCGTCGAGCGGGCTGATCGGCTCGCCCAGGGCGGCCCAGATGCCGTTGTAGTTGACGCCGGCGGCCATCACGAGGACCAGCACCTCGTCCTCGCCGATCTCCCAGGTCGGAACCACCTCGACCTGCATGGCCGAGCCCGGCGGGCCGTGGCGCTCCTTGCGGATCGTCCAGGCGTACATCGACTTGGGCACGTGGAAGGGCGGCGGGATCTCGCCGATCTCGTAGAGGTCTTTGACAGCAGACGTGGCGGTCTCAAGGGTCGCGGCGGTCATATCACTCCCCGGCTTTTGGCCCCGGCTCTTCGGCGCTGCAACATGAACGCCAAAAGGACTGTTTGCGCTCCGCGGTACGGTTCGGCGCGAACGAAAAACGCGCCGCCGGGCCGTCGTTCTTATCGTGTTCTCCGGCCACGCTCAGCCTGCCGGTATGGCGAAGGCTGTGACAAGCATCCGGATCTGGCAAGCAGAATCCTTGTGCGTCGCAGCATGGTTGCACATGAAACCACATGTCGAGCCGGAGGTTGCGCGCTTCCCATTCGGCCCGCGTCGGGCGAGGTTGGCGACATGACGCCGACGATCCCGCCGCTGCTTCACGTCTCGCGCCCCACGGGCTCCATCATTCTGCTGGAGCTGGACGCCCCGCCAGCCAACGCGCTGAGCCTGCCGCTGCGGGCCCAGCTGGTCCGGGCCCTGGACGAGATCGCCACCGACGACGACGTCCGCGCCGTGGTGCTGACCGGCCGGGGCGCGGTGTTCTGCGCCGGCGACGACTTGCGCGAGGCGGCCGTGCGCGGCGACGGGGCCCTGGCGGCGGTCGAGGACTTCAACCGGCTGATGGACTGGGTCGAGGCCCTGCGCGTGCCGACCATCGCCGCCATCGACGGCTGGTGCTTCGGCGGCGGGCTGGAACTGGCCCTGGCCTGCGACATCCGCCTGGCCAGCGACCGGGCGGTGTTCGCGGCTTCGGGGGTGAACATCGGCCTCGTGGCCTCGGCGACACGCCTGCCCAAGTTGATCGGCGCGGCGAGGGCCAAGGCCCACCTGCTGACGGGCGCGAAGTTCGATCCGGCCCGCGCCCTGTTCGACGGCGTCGTCACCGCCGTCCACACGCCCGCCACCCTGCTGCGCGAGGCCATGAAGCGGGCCGAAGCCATCTCCTCCCGCGCGCCCCTGGCGGTGGAGGCGACCAAGCGCATCGTAGACGGGCGGTCTTACGTGGAAGAAGAGCTGCCGGCCCTGATCGCCAGCGCCGACCACAAGGAGGCCATCGCGGCGTTCATGGCGAAGAGGACGGCGGATTTCCGGCGGCGGTAGCCTCGCCGGCGACGATCACATGAGGGGGAGACCATGACGCACTTTTTGCGACGCTCGCTGGCCGCCTGCGCCCTGCCTCTCCTGGCCGCGGCCTGCGCGACGGCGCCTCCCGCCGGCCCGACCCGTTTCTACGCAAGCTACAGCGGCGATCATCCACCCACGAAGCCGCTGTTCGAGGCGGTCGACACGCGCATGCGACTGGAACCCGACTTCGTGCGGGACTTTCGCGAACCGATGAGCATCCATATCGCCGATGGCGCGCCGACGTCCGACGGAAGGCTGCGCTATGCGGTGCGTATCAAGATCCCTGCGCGTCTCGCCGACCGGCGCGTCAGCGAGCGCAACAGAACCCTGGCGACCTTCGACGTCACCTGCGCACCGGATCGTCCGGAGCCTTGCGTGGAAGAAATCGTCGCGCGCGCGAAGCTGCAGCCCGCGAGAATTCGCCGGATCCTGTCCCGCTCTCCGAAGGCGTGAAGATCACACCGGTCGATCGCCCGCGATCGTGACGCGGAAGCCCGAGCGCACGTCCGGGAAATAGTCCCAGATCGCCTGGTGCCAGGTGCAGCGGTTGTCCCAGAAGGCCACCGAGTTGGGCCGCCAGCGGAAGCGCACCTGGAAGTCCGGGTTGCCGGCGTGGTGGTAGAGGTAGCCGAGGATCGCCGCGCTTTCGGCCTTGGGCAGGCCGGCAATGTGGGTGGTGTAGGACGGGTTGACGAACAGGCTCTTGCGGCCGCTGACCGGGTGGGTGCGCACCACCGGGTGGGCGGTGCAGTTGTAGGTGCGGTCGATGTCCGGAAAGATCGCCTTGTAGATCGGGTTGGCGTCGTGGACCGCGGTCAGGCCCTCCAGATAGGTCTTCATCCGCTCCGACAGGGTGTCATAGGCCGCGTACATGCTGGCGAAGACGGTGTCGCCGCCGTCGTCGGGCACGACCGGCATGTGCAGGATGCTGCCCAGGGGCGGCTCGGGATCGCAGGTCAGGTCCGAATGCCAGCTCTCGCCGGCCACGAACTTGGAATTTTCGTCGGCGTGGATGGCCACCACCTCGGGATGGTCGGCCAGGCCCGGCACGCCCGAATGGATGGCCAGCGGCCCGAACTTGCGGCCCAGGGCCTTGTGGGCGTCGTGGGTCATCTGCTGGTCGCGAAAGAACAGCACCTGGTACTGGGTCAGGGCCTGGTGCAGCTCCTCGAACTGCCGGTTCGACAGCGGCTGGCCCAGGTCGACGCCGAACACCTCGGCGCCGATCCGGCGGGTCATCGGCTTCACTTCCAGCACGTCGTAGGCCATCGGGACTTCTCTCAAGCTTTCAGAAACTGGCCGCGCACGTAGACGAGCGGCGGCTTGGACTCGTCGATGCGGACGGAAACCACCCGGCCGACGAGGATCTCGTGGTCGCCGCCGTCGTGGGCGGCGTGCAGTTCGCATTCGACCGCCGCCACCCCGCCGGCCAGCACCGGGGCGGCGGTGGCGCCGGCCTCCAGGGCGGCCAGGGCGAAGCGGTCGTCGCAACCCGACCTGGCGAAGGCGTAGGCCAGCTCGCCCTGGTCGGCGGCCAGGATGTTGACGCAGAACACCCCGGCCTCGCGCACGGCCGCCAGGGTGCGGCTCTCGCGCTTGAGGCAGGCCAGCACCAGCGGCGGGTCCATCGACAGCGACGAAAACGCGCTGACCGTCGTGCCCGACAGCTGTCCGTCCAGCGCCGTGGTCACCACCGTCACGCCGGCCGCGAAGCCGCCCATGGCCTTGCGGAACAGGGCGGGATCGGCGTCCGTGGCCAGGGCCGCGCCCATCACTCGCCCCCGAACGGGTTGTCGCCATAGACCGGCGGGGCGCGGTTGGCCGCCTCGCCCGTCTCGGCCCGGCCGCAGACGGCCAGCGCCGTCAGGGCGTAGACCAGGGCGCTGTCCACCAGGTCCTTCGGCGTCGGCCGCCAGCGGGCGAAGCCGGTGGTGATGGCCGGGATGCGGTGCATGTTGAAGACGTTGTGGTCGCGCCACATGCTCGAATAGACCGGCGCGGCCTTGGCGACCGGATGGCCCAGCGACAGCTGGGTGGCGACGTCCACGGCCCCGACCAGCGGGGCCACCTCGGCGGCGTCGGCCTCGAAGCCGTGGCGCACGACCACCGGCTCGATCTCGATCCCGGCGATGCCCGTCTTGCGCGCCATGGCCTCCAGCGAGTGCTGGATGTCGGCCACGCGCTGGCGGGGATTGAGGCCCACTTCCAGATAGAGGTTCACCCGCTCGGTGCCCGCGCCGAAGGCGTAGGGAATGCCGCCGCGGATCGAGGCCAGTTGCGACTTCGGCTGGGCCGTGCCGCCGGGGCTCTCGTAGAGGCTGGCCTTCTCCCACTCGCCGCTCCAGGCGTGGATCGCCTCGGTCAGCTTGCCGATCTTGTAGAGCGGGTTGGGATGCTCGGCGGCCGTGGCCGGGTGGGTCAGCAGCGGGGTGAACACCCCCTCGCCCCAGACCGTGATCCGAAACACCGCATAGCCGCAGCCGACCCAGGTCAGGCCGAAGTCGCAGCCCTCGGCGGCGATGGCGTAGTCGGGGGCGACGCCGCCGTGGTGGAACAGGTAGTGGGCGCCGATGTCCTTGCCCATATAGGCGATCCCGCGATGCTCCTCGATCGGCTCGGGGCCGATCTCGCCGGGACAGGCGGTGAGATACATCTTGCCGGCCAGGTCGTAGCCGGCCGCCTTCAGCGCCTTGGCGGCGATCAGGAAGCAGGCCATCGGCCCGCGGTCGTTGGCGATCGGATAGCCGTAGAGCTTGCCGTCCTCCAGCCAGCACTTCTCCCACTCGGGATTGGCCAGGGTCGAGGTGCTGTACTTGTAGGCGTCGAGATCGGGGTTCCAGGTCGGCGCCTCGGTGTCGAGGTGGGCGGTGAACAGCAGGTTCTTTCCGACACCCTTGCCGCCGTGCGTGCCGATGACGTTGGGACGCTCCGGGGTCGCCCCGACCTTGCGCGGCGAGAAGCCCTCGCGCGCCATCCAGTCGTAGACGTAGGTGGCGACCTCCAGCTCCTTGCCCGAGGGGGCGGGAATGTTGCCCAGGGTCAGGGCCAGCTCGACGATCTCGCTTTCGCTGATCGCGGCGGCGATGGCGGCGCGGTCGGCTTTCGTGACCGTGTAGGGCGCGGCGACGCCCGGGATGTTGGCGAACCCGTCGGCCATCACGCGGCCTCCTTCCAGGCTTTGGCGACCTCGACGCTGTCGGTGAGGATCGCGGTGTTCAGCGCCATGGTCTTCAGAGCCACCTCGTGCAGGTCAGGCTCGTAGGCCGCGCAGGCGTCGGCGGCGACGAAGACGTGGTAGTCGAGGTCGAAGGCGTCGGCGGCGGTGGCGGCCACGCAGCACTCGGTGGTCAGGCCGCAGACCACGAGCGTATCGACGCCCATGGCCTTCAGGCGGGCGTCCAGGTCCGTGCCGACGAAGCCGCTGTAGCGGGTCTTGGCCACCACCAGCTCCCCCTGCGCGGGCTGGGGACCATAGAAGGCGCTGCCCGGCTGGCCCGCGCGGCACAGGGCCGCCTCGCTGTCGGGATCGCCGCCGCGACGGCGCATGCGCTCGTTCCACGACGGGCTGTCGGTGTCGGGCGAAGTGAACAGGCCGACGAACACCACCGGCACGCCGGCTTCGCGCGCGACCGCGACCAGGGCCGCCGCCGCGTCCACGGCCGGCGCGGCCATGCCCATGTCGACGCCGTACTGCCCCAGCAGGCCGTCCGGCGAGGCGAAGTCGACCTGGATGTCGATCACCGCCAGCGCCGTGCGGCCGGGCGCGATCCAGCCTGCGAAGTCGCTCACGAGAACACCGAGCGCAGGCCCGGCAGGATCTCCGAGCCGAACATCGCAAGGCCTTCCACATAGTCCGGGAAGATCAGCATCAGCCCGTCCAGTTCGCAGTCGGTGACGAAGGCCTGGACCTGCTCGGCGCAGGTGGCGGGCGAGCCGACCACGGTGTGGGTCATGAAGGCGCCCTGCTGGGCCGCGACGCTCGACAGCTTCTCGGCCGGCACGCCCCAGCTTTCCAGCATGGCCAGGATGGCGCCCATGTCGGCCCCGTCCTTGTAGCGCTGGACCAGGGCCTCGGCGCCGGCGTCGCTCTCGGCGTGGACGACGGTGCACATGGCGTAGGTCTTGATGGTCTTGCCCATGCCTTGCGCGGCCAGTTTCGCCCGGCGGCTGGCGTCGCGGCGCTCTTCCGGCGTGCGGCCGCCGATGAAGCAGACGTCGGCCTCGCGCACCGAGAACTGGAAGCCCCGGTCGCTCATGCCCGCGCAGACCAGCTCCGGACGCGGCCGGCTCAGCGGCTTGGGCTTGGACTGGCAGTCCTTCATCGTGAAGAACCGGCCGTCGAAATCGACGCTGTCCTCGCTCCACAGCCGCTTGACGATCTGGGTCCATTCCTCGGTCAGGACGTAGCGGTCGTCGTGGGTCAGGGCGTCGTCCCAGGCGCCCATCTGCGCGAACTCGCCGCGATAGGCCCCGGCGACGATGTTGAGGCCGGCGCGGCCGCCGCTGATGTGGTCGAGGGTGGCGATCATCTTGGCCGCCACGGCCGGGTTCTGCAGCAGCGGGTGGATGGTGGCCCAGATGCGGACGTTCTTGGTGGCCTCGGCGATGCCGGCCATCATCGTCACCGACTCCAGGGCCGTGCCCCAGTGGTCGGTCTCGCCGCCGAAGCCGCGGAACTTGCCCATCGACATGACGAAGTCCATGCCGACCTGGTCGGCGGCGACGGCCGCGGCCTTGTTGCTCTGGTAGAGGCCGTCGAGGGTGGGCGTGGTCTTGGAGATGATCCAGCCGCCGTTGGCCACCGGCAGGAAGACTCCGAAGTCCTTGTGCTTGGAGGGGCTGTGGAACATGGCGGACATCCTTGATTACGCGGCGTCTTGCAGAAGGGTGGGAACGGGCTCGCCGATCGGCTCGGCCTCGGCGGCCTTGCGCGGCGGGCGCATGAACAGGGCGGCGACGAAGATCACGCCGATCACCGCGGCGAAGACCTGGAAGGCCGGAGCGAAACCGCCCAGCTGGTCGCGCATGAAGCCGCCGATCGCCGGGCCCAGGGCCGAGGCCGCGCCCGCCAGGCAGACCAGCGAGAAGAGCTCGAGATTGTTCTTCCGGCCGTAGTAGTTGAGCAGCAGGATGCTGACGGCCAGCACGGTCATGCCAAAGCCGATGCCCACCCCGACGGCGAACAGCATCATCAGCGGCCAGGTCGTGGCGTGGGTCAGGGCCAGCAGGCCGACGGCCATGACGCCTTGCGCGCCCGCCAGCAGCCAGCGCGGGTCGATACGGTCGCCGACCAGGCCACCGCCCAGGCGCGCGGCCACCTGCATCAGGGATTCCAGGCTGATCGCCGAGATGGCGATGGTCATCGGCACGCCCAGCTCGCCGAAGTGGCTGGGAGCGAGGCTCACGGCGGTGACCCCGCCCAGCAGGTGGGCGAAATAGGCCGCCAGGATCACCCAGAACTGCGGGGTGCGGACGGCCTCTTTCACGGTCCAGTCGACGGCGGTGCGGTAGACGCGGGTGTTGGCCGGCGCGTTCTCGACGTCCGCGGCGACGGCCTTGTCGGTCTCGGCGGCGGCGGCGTCCAGCCAGGCCTTGCCGCCCACAAGCGCGGTGCACAGCACGCCGACGACCAGCGAGGCGGCCGCCTGCATCCACCAGTAGGGCCGCCAGGCGCCGCCGGCGATCTCCATGCCCGACAGGGCCATCCACGGCCCGACCACTCCGCCCAGCGAGCCGACGGTGAAATAGATCCCGAACGGCAGGGCGCGCTTCTTGAACAGCATGCCCAGCACGTGGGTGCCGGGGATCAGGGCCATCATCTGGTAGCCGACGCCCAGCAGCGCCGTGCCGAACAGATAGACGCCAAGGCCCGGCGTCGCCGCCAGGCAGGTGAAGCCCGCCACCATCACCGCCGAGCCGGCCAGGATGGTCGGCCGCACGCCGAGCTTGCGGATCAGCAGGGCCGGCAGCCACGACGAGCCGCCGCAGAACGCCCCCAGCAGGGTGAAGCCGGTGAAGGCCGGGCCGAAGCCCCAGCCCTGCTCCTTGATCATCGCCGGCAGCACCACCCCCAGCGACGAGAAGGTCGAGGCGGTGATCAGAAACAACAGCAGGGCGAAGACCGACAGGATCAGCCAGGCGCGCCAGGGGGAAGTCGACATCGCAGGGCTCCAAACTCTTTTGTTGGTCGCGTGACGGGCGCCAAAACCGCTGACACTTTTGGCTGTCACGCTCGCGTAGGAGCGACGCGCCCGTTGCAGCGAGCGCGCCGCAGGGGAACTAGAACTTCCGGGACAGGGTCACCCGCCACTCGCGGCCCTTGGAGGGCAGCGCGCCGAGGTTGGCGTAGGTGTCGGCGTCGGGGGTGAAGTAGAGCTTGTCGAACAGGTTATCGACGTTGAGCGTGGCCGTGTACGGACCGTACTCGTAGTAGGCGCTGGCGTTGGCCACGGCGTAAGCCGGATAGACCACCGCGCCCGGCAGCACGCCCGAGGTCTTGGTCACGTGCGTCACGCCCAGCGTGCCGCCGACCTTGCCCCAGTCGTAGGCGTCCGACGTGTAGGAGCCGTACAGGCTGACCACCGACTTGGGGATCAGGGTGTAGTCGTAGTCGCCGGTCCCGACGACGCTGCTGTAACTCCAGACCACATACGAGCCGCCGAAGCCGTTGGCGCCCGAGACGCCCGCGGCCCAGGCCGGGATGTACTGGAACGAGGTGTCCGGGCCCTTGACCGAGGTGTGCTGGCTGTTGCCCGAGAAGGTGAAGCTGAAGTGCTCCGAAGCGAGGTAGCGCACTTCCAGTTCGACGCCCTTGGCGCGGGTGCCGGTGACCGTGCCGGCGATGCCGGTCAGCTGGGTGCGGTTCTGGCGGTAACCGGCCAGGGAGCCAACCAGCGTGCCGTTCAGCCACTGGAACTTGACGCCGGTCTCGGCCAGGTCGCCGTCCGACAGCCACGTGCCGTTGTTGACCAGCCCCGGCGCGATGTCGCCCGCCTGGCTCATCTCCAGCGACGAGGTCTCGGCGTAGGTGATGTAGGGCATCAGGCCCAGCGGCAGCTTGTAGGTGGCGCTGGCGGTGTAGGTCCACTTGCCCTTCGACGCCTTCTGCACGCCGGCGATCGTGTAGGACAGGTAGCCGGTGTCGTTGGAGGTGACGTCGTAGTCGTCGTAGCGGCCGCCAACCATCAGGTTCAGCTTGCCGCCGATCATGATGTCGCTGGTGAAGAAGACGCCGACGTCGCTCCACTGGCTGGAATTGTCGTTCTCCCACTGCACGCCGTCGCCGGCGTTGAACGGGCTGCCCAGGATGTCGGTGGCGGTGGCCCCGTAGGAGAGATCGCGGCGGTCCAGCGCGATCATGCCGCTGTTGTAGCTTTCGCGGCGGCGGCCGTCGAAGTCGCGGTAGGAGGCGCCGACGAACGACTTGGTCTCGACCGCGCCGTCCAGGAAGTCGTGGTCGATGTTGTAGGTCAGGCGGGCTTCCCAGACCTTGCTGTCGAACCAGGCCGGATAGCCGTAGGACGAGAAGCGCTTGTTCTCGAGGTCGTCGTAGAACAGCTGCAGCTTGATCGAGCTGTCGGCGCTGAGGTCCTTGGCCAGGTCCCAGTAGAAGGTGTTGGTGCGGGTCTTCGAGAAGTCGGCCGACGAGACATAGACCGTGCGCGGCGACAGCTTGGTCGTGCCCACGCCGGTGTCCAGCGTGTGCAGGGCGTCGCTGGCCGGGTAGCCGTAATAGGCCAGGTACATCGACGCGGCGTAGGGGTAGTAGCCGATCTCGTTCGGCGTCAGGCGGCCGTTGCCGTCGCTGTCGGTCAGGCTGGTGTCGCGGCCGGTGATGTAGGTGCCGTTGTCGATCAGGCTTTGCGTCAGGCGGTTCCAGCCGGCCGTCTGCACGTCGCCGTCGGAGTGGTAGAGCATCGCGCCCATGGCGGTGCTCCAGCCGTTGCCCAGGTCGAAGTCGGCCGAGATCTCGCCCGTCTGACGCTTGGGATAAATGCCGTGGTAGTAGCTGTGGCTGTCCTCGGCCTCGCCGTAGAGATAGACGCCGCCGACCACGTCGCCGAACGACACCGGCAGGCCGACCTGGGCCGTGGCGTTCTTGCGATTGTAGCTGCCGTAGGTGGCCGTCACCTCGCCGGTGGGCTCCGACAGATAGCCGCCTTCGTTCTTGCCCGACTTCGGAATGAAGTTCAGCAGGCCGCCCACCTTGCCAGGACCGTAGATCGGGGTCGGCGGACCACGCACGACCTGGATCTGCTCGGCGGCCCCGATCGGGGTGGAGTAGGTGCCGCGGTTCTCGACGCGCTTGAAGCCGCGGAAGTAGTTCTCGGCCAGGGTGCCGCGAATGTTGAGCGAGCCGGGCACGCCGTAGAAGCTGGCGGTGTAGGTGCCGGGCGAGACGGCGGTCAGGCCGTCGATGGTCTCGATGCCGTAGCGCTGCAGGGTCAGGTCGGAGACGAAGCTGGCCGAGCGCGGCGTCTCGATCAGCGGCTTGTCGAGACCGAACACGGTGTTGTTCGGCTGCTTCTCGATCAGGCCGGCCTTGTCGCGGGCCTTGACGACGATCTCGTCGACGGCGTCCGGCGCGGCGACAGGATCGGGCTCGGCCGCGTGAGCGGCGCCGGCCAGAGCGAGCAGAACGGCGGCGGAGCAGCCCGCCAGCAACATCCGTTGGTTCGACATGACGTCCTCGTTCGAGGCCGTCGCACCTTCCGCCCTCGGCGGTTATCCCCAGGGGCGACACCTCTTGGAGAAACCATCGCCTCACCGGTTCCGGACGTCCGGCGCGGCATCTGTAATTTCACTCAAAATGTTCGGGTCGCCCAGGATTTGCCCCGCCCTGCGCGGCTTTCGCCCACGGCGGGACCAGAAAACTTGATCCAGGGCGAACGAGACCGAGACTCAAGCGGCCTTGAAGCCAGGCCTTGGCGATCCGATCTACCGGTCGCTCCCCACGGCGCGGGTGGAGCCTGACGAAAATGTAATCTGCGGGCGAACGGCTCAGCTGTTTACAAACGTCTTACAACGCACCACGTTTCTATCCATGGTCGCGCTGAACACACCCCTGAGCGTCAGGTTGTCCGAGGAGGACGCCCTTTTCCTCGCCGGTCTCGAACTGGAGGGCGCGGTGACGGCCAGCGACAAGGTGCGCGGCCTGATCCGCCAGGCCCGCCAGCGCGCCCAGACGCCCGCGACCTGGGACGCGGCCCTGGCCGCCGCCCACGACATCGCCGCCCCGGCCCTGAAGGCCCTGCGCGCGGCCGAGCTGGCCAGCGACCGCCATTCCACCGTCGCCTTGGCCCTGACCACTGCCGTCGAGGAGCTGCTGGCCGTGCTGCTGGCCGCGCCCGCCGAACTGGCCGGCGGCGATCCCGAACGGCTGGCCCGGCACGAGGCGCGTCTCGTCGACGCCGCCGCCCGCCTGACCGAGCAGATGCTGCGCTGGGGCGTCACGCCCAGCGCCCCCGCCTACGATCCCACGATCGTCTCCCGCCGCGTCGCCGCCCTGGGCGAGCTGACCCGCCTGATCACCGCCGCGGCCGACCGCCCGGCGAGCGCCTGACGAGGACCCGATGGCAGATTCCCTTCGCGCCCGGGTGGGCCGCATCGTCAGCGGCGGAGCCCACGCCCTGATCGACGCCCTGGAAGAGGTGATGCCCGACGCGCTGGGCCAGCAGGCCCTGCGCGAGGTCGACCAGGCCGTCGACGAGGTGCGCGCCGAGCTCGGCCGCGCCATCGCCGCCCGGCACCTCGCCGCCAAGCGCCTGACCGAGCAGTCCAGCCGTCACGACGACCTGTCGGCCCAGATCGAACTGGCCCTCTCGCAGGACCGCGAGGACCTGGTCCGCGCCGCCCTCGAACACCAGCTGGACATCGAGGCCCAGGTTCCGGTGCTGGAGACCGCCGTCGCCGACGCCGCCCAGCGCCAGGCCGAGCTGGAAGGCTATCTGGCCGCCCTGCAGGCCACCCGCCGCGAGATGGCCGAGGACCTGACCGACCTGTCGGCCGCCCGCGCCAAGGCGCCCAAGCCGCCGACCGATGGCGAACTGGCCCGGGGCGCCAAGCTGTCGGAGCTGGAACGCCTGACCCGCCGCCACCGGGTGGAGGAGCGCCTGGCCGCCCTACGCGCCGCCAGGCAGGAGGGCTGACCGCGATGTGGAGCTTCCTCGCCGCCGACGGCAACACCCTGTTCCTGGCCGCCCTGCTGCTGATGCTGCTGATCGGCGCCGTCGAGGCCGCCGGCCTCGGCGCGGGCCTCGGTCATGACGGCCTCGACGGGCACGACCTGGATCATCCCTCGCTGCTGGGCTGGCTGAACGTCGGCCGCCTGCCGCTCTTGATGATCATCGTCGTCTTCCTGTTCGCCTTCGGGACGCTCGGCCTGGTGCTGCAACAGCTGATCGCCGGCGTGTTCAAACACCCCGCCCCGATCTGGATCGCCGGGCCGCTGGCCGGTGCCGTCGCCCTGCCCTTCACCCGGGTGCTGGGGCGCCTGCTGGCCCGCATCCTGCCCGGCGACGAGACCACCGCCGTCTCGCGCGAGACCCTGGTCGGGCGCGTGGCGACCATCGTCACCGGCCAGGCCAAGGTTGGCTCGCCGGCCCAGGCCCGGGTGCGCGACGCCCACGGCCAGGCCCACTACGTGATGGTCGAGCCCGACGAGGACGGCGAGACCTTCGACCAGGGGACCAGCGTCATCATCGTCCGCAACGCCGGGGCCAGGTTCCTGGCCATCCGCAACGAAAGCGACGCCCTGCGCGAGCGCTGATCCCTTCCTCCCTTTTTCGCTTATCCAAACTTCGGGGGTTACCCACATGCCTGCCTTGATCGAAATCGGCGTCATCGCCGGCGGCAGCCTGCTCGGCCTGCTGATCCTGGGCCTGATCCTGGCCCGCCTCTACAAGCGCGCCTCCAAGGAGACGTCCTTCGTCCGCACCGGGTTCGGCGGCGAGAAGGTGGTGATGAACGGCGGAGCGCTGATCCTGCCGGTGTTCCACGAGACCATCCCCGTCAACATGAACACCCTGCGCCTGGCCGTGGCCCGCAGCGCCGAGCAGGCCCTGATCACCAAGGACCGCATGCGCGTCGACGTGCTGGCCGAGTTCTACGTGCGGGTGCAGCCCAGCGCCGAGGCCATCGCCAGCGCCGCCCAGACGCTTGGCCAGCGCACCATGCATCCCGAGCAGCTGAAGGACCTGGTCGAGGGCAAGTTCGTCGACGCCCTGCGCTCGGTGGCCGCCGAACTGACCATGACCGAGCTGCACGAGCAGCGCACCCACTTCGTCCAGAAGGTGCAGCAGGTCTCGTCGGAAGACCTGCTGAAGAACGGCCTGGAGCTTGAGACCGTGTCGCTGACGGGCCTCGACCAGACCGCCATGGAATACTTCAACCCCTCGAACGCCTTCGACGCCGAGGGCCTGACCCGGCTGACCGAGGAGATCGAACTGCGCAAGAAGCTGCGCAACGACATCGAGCAGGACACCCAGGTGCAGATCCGCACCAAGAACCTGGAGGCCCAGCGCCGCACGCTGGAGATCAGCCGCGACGAGGAATACGCCAAGCTCGAGCAGGAGCGTGAGCTGGCCATCCGCCGCGCCGCCCAGGCCGCCGAGGTCTCGCAGAAGGAAGCCGAGAAGTCGCGCGAAGCCGAAGGCGCCAAGATCGCCGCCCAGCAGCAGATTGAGACCGCCAAGATCGAGGCCGACCGGGCCGTGGCCCAGCAACGCATCGCCGTGGAGCAGGAGCTGGGCGAGCGCGAGATCGCCAAGGAACGCGCCGTCGAGACCCAGACCATCGAAAAGGCCAAGGCCATCGAGCTGTCCGAGCAGGACCGCGCCATCGCCGTCGCCGAGAAGTCGCGCGCCCAGTCCGAGGCCCAGGCCGACGCCGACAAGGCGCTGGCCCTCGCCGTCGCCGCCGAGGAACAGGTCAAGACCGTCCGCGAACGCGAAGCCGCCGACCGCCAGAAGATCATCGAGCTGATCGAGGCGACCAAGGAAGCCGAGCGCGAGGCCATCGCCGTCAAGGTCGCCGCCGAGGCCGAGAAGACCGCCGCCGCCGACCGGGCCGAGGCCCTGCGCGAGGAAGCCAAGGGCGCGGCCGACAAGACCCGCATCGGCGCCGAAGCCGAGGCCCAGGCCGTTCGCCTGTCCGCCGAGGCCGCCCGCGTCCGCTACGCCGTCGACGCCTCGGGTCAGGAGGCCCTGAACAAGGCCGCCAACCTGCTGTCGGCCGACCAGGTAGCCATGGCCATCCGCATCAAGCTGATCGAGAACCTCGACCGGATCATCGCCGAGTCGGTGAAGCCGCTGGAGGCGATCGACTCCATCCGCATCGTCCAGGTCGACGGCCTGAACGGCGCGACCAGCGGCGCGGCCAACGACTCCGGCGGCGGTTCGAACGGCGGCGGCAACCTGGCCGACCAGGTGGTCAGCGGCGCCCTGCGCTATCGGGCCCAGGCCCCGCTGCTCGACCAGCTGATGGCCGAGGTCGGCCTGAACGGCGGCGCTCTGTCGGGCCTGACCGCCCCGCTCTCCGAGACCCCGGCGCTGACGGCCGTGGTCGAGGAGGCTCCGGCGCCCCGTCGCGGCAAGAAGGCCAAGCCCGTCGCGATCGCCGCGCCGGTCGAGGTGGAAGAGGTCGAAGCGGAGGAAGAGGACGAGGAGGCGTAAGGGCGCCTCTCAGTCCGACACATCAGAAGCCATCGCCCGGGAAACTCGGCGATGGCTTTTTTGTTTGGAGACCCTCCCCGCTCTTCATCCCGGCCGAAGCGCAGCGCTTTTCGGGATGACGACCGAGTGGGATGTGGAAAGAGCGCTCAGATGCGGTTGTACGGATACCGGTCCCGGATCATCCGCTGGAAGAACCGCCCCTTCGACCGCGATCGCGTGAAGGCGGCCGTCACCCGTTCGGGCACCCCGACATAGACGTACTCGTCGCCGTCGATGAAGGTGACGATCAGCTTGCCGTGTTCGGGCTCGTAGTCGATCGCTCGGATCGCGGTGGAATTCACGAGCATGCGCGAGACCTTTCCTGAGAAGGGTTCGGACGGGTGTCTTCGAAGCTGAAAGCGCATGGACGCGGCGGCCGGTTCCGCCTTGGCCCTCACGGCTTTGAGCTTCAACCCTGAATACGCTTAAGCTCCCCTCGCGCGGGCCGCCTTGAGCCGCGTCAAAAAGGGGAAGAACACGCCATGCAAACCCACGCCCTGGTCGCCATCGTCACGCTGGCCGCCCTGATCTGCTACATCTGGATGATCCTGCGGGTGGGCGGCGCGCGTCGCCGCACCGGCATCCAGGCCCCGGCCATGACCGGCGATCCCGACCTCGAACGCCATGTGCGGGTGCAGGCCAACACCCTGGAATGGCTACCGATCTTCCTGCCGTCGCTGTGGCTGTTCGCGATCTACTGGAACGACCTGTTCGCCGCCGCGGCGGGCGTGGTGTGGATCCTCGGCCGGATCATCTATGCGCTCAGCTACACGGCCGATCCCAAGAAGCGCGGCCTCGGCTTCGCCATCCAGGGCCTGGCGACCTTCGCCCTGCTGCTGGGCGCGCTGGGCCGCGTGATCTGGGTGGCGGTTACGGTGGGGCTCTGACGACGCGCCTCCCGGGATGACGCGGCGGCGGCGAAGTTCTATAGCCCCGCTCATGGTCCTGCCCGTCGATCCCGCCCGCTACAGCGCCTTCCTGGCGGCCATGTTCGTCATGGCCATCACGCCGGGCCCGGCCAACCTGTTCGCCATCGCCACCGGCATGGAGAAGGGCAAGGGCGCGGCGCTGCTGGGCGTGGTGGGGATGAACAGCGCCAGCCTGTGCTGGTTCGTGGCCGCGGCCCTGGGCCTGGGGGCGCTGATCGCCGCCTTCCCCGCCGCCTTCCACGTGCTGGCCATGGCGGGCGCGGCCTATCTGGTCTGGCTGGGGATCAAGTCGATCATCGGCGCCCTGAAGCCGGCCGCCGGCGAGGGCGCGGCCCTGGCGGCGGTGCGGACCTCGACCGGCCGCTCGGCTTTCCGCGACGGCTTCACCGTGCAGATCGCCAATCCGAAGATCCTGGTGTTCTTCGCCGGCGTGCTGCCGCCGTTCATCGACATCCACCGCCCACTGGTCCCGCAGCTGATCATGTTCGCCTGCGCCACCATCGGCATGGACCTGATCAGCATGAGCGCCTACGGCCTGGGCGGAGCGGCCCTGGCCACGCGGATGAACGAGCCGTCCTTCCGCAAGGGTTTCGGCCTAGTGGTGGGGGCGCTGCTGATCGGCGCGGCCTGCCTGATCGTCCTTCGCGGATAGGGCCGCGGGTAAGCCCCTTTTTTCGCTTTTGGAAACGGATCGCCTTGGCGAAACCGTAAAGCTGCGCCATCCGTTACGGTACGGGAGTAACGAGTTGTCGCAAAGGAGCGCGCCATGTCCCAGAAAAAGGTCAAGTGGCTCGCGATCGCGGCGGTGGCCGCCGCGCTGAGCGCCTGCGCCACGGCCACCCCCTACCAGCCCGCCGCGCCCGGCCAGAAGGCGTCCGGCGGCTTTTCCGAACTCCGCCTCGAGGGCGACCGCTATCGCGTCACCTTCGCCGGCAACAGCCTGACAGGCCGCGAGACCGTCGAGCGCTACCTGCTCTATCGGGCCGCCGAGCTGACCGTGCAGCAGGGCTACGACTGGTTCGAGACGGCCGACCGCCGCACCGACCGCACGGCCCGCACCGTGATCGACGAGGATCCGTTCATGCGGCCGGGCTTCGGCTACGGCTATCCGTACGGCGCCTGGCGTCCGTCCTGGCGCTACTACGGCCCCCGCTACGGCGGCTGGCGCGCCTGGGACCCGTTCTGGGGCGACCCCTTCTTCGCCAACCGCGCCGAGATCCGCACGATCGAGAAGTTCGAGGCCAGCGCCGAGATCGTCCTGCACAAGGGCTCCAAGCCCTCGGGCGACCCCCGCGCCTACGACGCCCGCGAGATCGTCAAGAACCTCGAGCCGAGCATCCAACGCGCTCCCGCCGGCTGATCTCTTCCTTCTCCCCTTGCGGGAGAAGGTGTCGGCGATAGCCGACGGATGAGGGGTCTCTCAAAAGCAAAACGCCGCGACAGCCGATCAGCCGTCGCGGCGTTTCTGTACGTGCAACCCCTCACCCGACCTCCTTCGGAGGCCACCCTCTCCCGCAAGGGGAGAGGGATCAGGCTCAGGCCACGCAGGCCTCGAAGCCCTTCTTCAGCTCGGCTTCGTCGAGGTCGCGGCCGATGAAGACCATGCGGCTGTAGCGGTTGTCCTTGTCGGTCCAGGGGCGCTGGAAGTCGCCTTCCAGGATCATGTGCACGGCCTGGAACACCAGGCGGCGCTCCTCGCCCTTCACGTCGATGATGCCCTTGGCGCGCAGGATGTCGACGCCCTTGGCGGCGAGCAGGTTGTTGAGCCAGACGGTGATCTTCTGGCCGTCCACCGGCTTGTCGAGCGTCAGGGAGATCCCCTTCACACCGTCGTCGTGGATGTCGCTCTTGTGGTCGTGCCCATGATCATGACCGTGGTCGTGACCGCAGTGCTCGTCATGCACATGGTCATGGTCGTGGTGATGGTGGCCATGATCGTGGCCGCAGTGCTCGTCGTGCACGTGGCCCGGCTCGCCGTGGCCGGGATTCAGGAAATCCGGCTCCAGCTCGGTGATCCGCTCCAGATCGAAGCTGTGCTTGCCGATGATGGCGCTCAGCGGAACGTTCGAGCGCTGGGCGCGGTGGATCGGGGCCAGCGGGTTGATCTTGCGGATCCGGGCCTCGACGTGGCGCAGGTCGTTCTCGTCCACGAGGTCGGTCTTGTTGAGCACGATCTGGTCGGCGAAGGCGATCTGCTCGACCGCTTCCTTGGAGTCCGACAGTCGCAGCATGATGTGCTTGGCGTCGACCAGGGCGGTTACCGAGTCGAGATAGGTGCGGGCCTTGACGTCCTCGTCGACGAAGAAGGTCTGGGCCACCGGGCCCGGATCGGCCAGGCCCGTGGTCTCGACGACGATGGCGTCGAAGCCGCCCTTGCGCTTCATCAGGCCCGACAGAACCCGGATCAGGTCGCCGCGCACCGTGCAGCAGACGCAGCCGTTGTTCATCTCGAACACTTCTTCGTCCGCGCCGACCACCAGGTCGTTGTCGATGCCGACCTCGCCGAACTCGTTGACGATCACGGCGTAGCGCTTGCCGTGCTCCTCGGTGAGGATGCGGTTGAGCAGCGTGGTCTTGCCGGCGCCGAGATAGCCGGTCAGCACGGTGACGGGGATCTTGCCGGGGGCGGAAGCGGTCTGGGTCATGGCGGGTATTTAGGGCGGCTCAGGCTGAAGTGAAAGCGGGGGGATGGATCGGGCCTACCCATCTTCCCGTCATTCCCGCCCTTGTGGCGGGAAACCCTCTGTCGGCCGCAAGAGTGGTAGGGGCGGACTGCCGAGCAGTCCGCTGGCGCTTCACATGCGAACGGAACCAGGGTTTCCCGCCACAAGGGCGGGAATGACGGGAGATTATGAGGACGCCGCCCTCAGGTCTTCAGGAACGCGACCGCCAGGCCGACCAGCACCAGGGCCGCGCCGAGGATGGTCTCCTCGTAGCGCTCCAGCCAGTCGAGGTTCAGGCGGCGCACGCCAGCCAGGGAAAGGCCCGTGAACAGCAGCATTCCCGCCGCCGTCGCCGCCAGCAGCACGACGCTGAGCAGCAGGAACGCCGCCCAGCCGTGCTTCATCCCCGCCAGGTAATAGGGAAGGAAGGCCTCGCAGGGCGACAGGGTCAGCAGCACCACCAGGGCCATGATCGCCGCCCGGTCCGAGGTGTAGGCCTTGCGGCCGGCCTCGGGCAGGCCGTGGCTGTGACGGCCCCGCGCTATATAGAAGAGACCGACGGCGACCATCAGCCCGCCGACCACCCAGTGGAACAGGCCGCCCAGCTTGGGCTCCAGCGCCAGGCCCGCGATCACCAGAAAGAGGCCCAGCAGGATGGTCAGGGCCACGTGGCCCAGGCCCGCCAGCAGGGTCACGCTCAAGGTGCGCGCCGCCGACCATTTCTGCGCGCGGCCGACCAGCACGAACGGCAGCCAATGGGTTGGCAGGGCCGCATGCAGGAAGGCCACCATGAAGCCGGTGGCCGCGATCGAGGCGAAGAAGGCGGACGTCACGCCCGCGCTATAGCCTGTTACAAAATAACGAACCAGGGGACTCTTTGGGGCGGCGGCCACAGGCCGCATATTGAATCTCGTCAAGCGCTTGAGAGGCGTCCTTGGCCGTTGACTCACAGCCTTTCGGCGCTATAAGTGCGCCCCTCTCGCCCGCCGGGTCTCCTCGCGGGCGTTCCGTTATTTTGCGAACAGCACGTTATTTAAGGCGCTAACCTATGTACGCGGTCATCAAAACCGGCGGCAAGCAGTACCGGGTCCAAGCCGGCGACCTGCTGGTCGTCGAGAAGCTCGACGGTCAACCTGGCGCGGAAGTCGCGTTCGGCGAAGTTCTGCTGCTGGGCGAAGGCGAGGCCGTGACGGTCGGCGCCCCCACCGTTGACGGCGCCGTCGTCAACGCCACCCTGATCGAAACCCGCAAGGGCGAGAAGGTGAAGATCTTCAAGAAGATCCGCCGTCAGGGCTACCGCCGCACCCGCGGTCACCGCCAGACCGAGTCGGTCCTGCGCGTGACGTCGGTTTCGGGCGCCGGCAAGGAAACCAAGTGGGACGGCGCGATCGACCTGACCCCGAAGGTCATCCTCGACGCCCGCGCCCGCGGTCTCGGCGACGCCGCCGTGCCGGCCACCATCCCGGAAGCTCCGGTGAAGGCCGAAGCCGCCCCCGCTCCGAAGAAGAAGGCCGCGCCGAAGAAGGCCGCGGCTTCGGAAGCTCCGGAAGCTGAAGCTTAAGATCCGCCAGGGTCTTTTTTGGAATTGATCTGACCCAGGTCCGCTCGCGGAAACCGGGTCGAAGATTAGGAGAGCATCATGGCTCACAAGAAATCTGGCGGCTCGTCGAGCAACGGTCGCGACTCGGAATCGAAGCGCCTTGGCGTAAAGAAGTTCGGCGGCGAGAAGGTTCTCGCCGGCAACATCCTCGTGCGTCAACGCGGCACCAAGTTCTACCCGGGCGCCAACGTCGGCATCGGTAAGGACCACACCCTCTTCGCTCTCGTGCAGGGCGCCGTGGGCTTCGTGACCAAGAAGAACAACCGTACCTACGTGACCGTGGCCCCGGTGGCCCAGGCCGCCGAATAGTACGATCAGAAGTCTCCCTTCGGATCGTGCTTCCAAAAGAAGACGATCCGGACGCGACGAATACGAAGCGGGCAGTCCGGACGCCGGACTGCCCGCTTTTGTTTTGTCCACGCTCCACGAAATAGCCCCATCATGGCAATTGGAGCGTCACGGTCCCGCACTATCTGAAGCCTGTCGGAGCGACGGCCTCGGCGTGAAGAAGGACCGGGAAAGGGAGACGCGCCATGTGCGTGATCGAAAGAAGCCCCGTCATCGAGACGCGGCGGCTGACCTTGCGGGCTCCGGACATGTCCGACGCGCCGCGCATCGCCAGCCTGGGCGCTGACTACGCCATCCCGAAGATGACCACCCGCATGCCCTGGCCCTACGCCCTGGGCGACGCGGAGGAGTTCGTGGCCCGCGTGCAGTCGCAGGACTGGAGCCGCGCGGCCACCTTCGCCATCGAGCTGGAAGACGCCGGCGTCGTCGGCGTGCTGGGCTTCTTCCCCAACGAGGACGGCCGGCTCGAGGTCGGCTACTGGATCGGCCGGCCGTTCTGGGGCCGGGGCCTGGCCACCGAAGCCCTGCAGGGCGGCCTGTCCTGGGCCGCGCACGACTGGCGTCGCAAGCTGGTCGTCGCCGGCCACTTCGCCGACAACCCCGCCTCGGGCGAGGTCCTGATCAAGGCCGGCTTCCTCTATACGGGCGTCGTCGAGGACAAGCCGTCGGTGTCGCGCGGCGCGAGCGTGGCGACGCGGATGATGGTGTGGCTGGCTTAGGCCGGCCCGCCCCCTACTTCCGTGTTCCCATCTTCAGGACGGGTCCCTCCGCCAGACTCGGCGGACGTGCGCGCGCGTTTCTCGGCGCGTCTTGCCTTCTCGCGCGCCCGTATCCGATCCCAGTACGCGCTGTGGCGCTTGACCCAGAAGACGTTCAACACGGCGAACGGAATGGACCCCCAAAGCGCCGCGAACAGCCCTCGTTCGGCCCAGCCTCCTTGGAGCAAGCAAGCGCTGCAGGGGTAAGCGAGCGCAAATCGGAGCACCACGCCGACGCGCCCCGGCGCATCCGCCAGGCGTCCGATGCAGGGTTCCAGCAGCGCGGGGCTGCAGGCGACGATGAAGGCGTAAACGAACGGCAGAGCGATTGGCAACCACCGACCAGGCGGGATGCCGGCGCTCTTTCTTATTTCCCGCTCTTCCTTGGTAAGACGACGCACGACGTCAGCCTCACACGCGAATCCGGCGGCCGCAACGGGTCGTGAGCGCCTTCGCCGCGACGGGAGGTAGAGGCGAGACGCCGCATGATATAGAATGCATACCCATAATATGGGAGGCATCATGCATCGTCGCGTTCTGTCCGGTCTGGCGCTCGCCCTGGCCCTTACGGCGCCCGCCGCTGCTTTCGCCGAGGCCAAGAAGCCCCTCTATCGCGACCCGGTATTCGACGGCGCGGCCGACGTCGCCATCGCCTGGGACAAATCGGACAAGCTTTGGCGGATGTTCTACACCAACCGCCGCGCGACGCTGAAGCTGGACGACCCCAAGGACGTGGCCTGGCTGCACGCCACCGCCATCGGCGTGGCGACCTCCAAGGACGGCCTCTCCTGGAGCTACGCCGGCACGGCCAACATCCCGACCGCCTGCACCGGCGAGACCCTGTGGGCGCCGGAGATCTTCACCGAGAACGGCGTCCACCACATGTTCCTGACCGTGGTGCCGGGGATCTTCCACCGCTGGAACCTGCCGGAGGCCGGCGCGAAGATCGTCCACCTGACCTCGACCGACCTCAAGGCCTGGACCTGCGCCGACACCCTCGACCTCGGCTCGGACCGGGTGATCGACGCCGGCGTCATCAAGGCGCCGCAGGGCGGCTATCGCATGTGGTTCAAGGACGAGCGCAAGAACAGCCGCATCTTCTTCGCCGACAGCCCGGACCTGAAAACCTGGACCCGCCAGCCGACCTTCGTCGCCGATTTCGCCGGCGAGGGCCCCAAGGTGTTCTTCTTCGAAGGCTGGTGGTGGATGATCGCCGACGCCTGGAGGGGCCTGGCCGTGCTGCGGTCCAAGGACGCCGTGACCTGGGAGCGCCAGCCGGGCTTCATCCTCGACAAGCCGGGCGCGGCGCCCACCGACCGCGACCTGGGCCACCACCCCGACGTGGTCGTCAACGACGGCCGGGCGCTACTCTACTACTTCGTCGGCCAGGGCAAGGAAGACGAGGCCAAGACCGACCCGGTCTGGAACCAGCGCACGGTGATCCAGCTGGGCGAGCTGAAGGTGGTGGACGGCTGGCTGGCCGTGGACCGCGAGGCTGTGGTGAGCAAGGGGCTGAAGGGGCCCAAATGATCCCTCTCCCCTTGCGGGAGAGGGTGGCCTCCGAAGGAGGTCGGGTGAGGGGTTGCACGAACAGAAACGCCGCGAAAGCCGATCAGCTTTCGCGGCGTCTGACGTTTGAGAGACCCCTCATCCGTCGGCTTCGCCGACACCTTCTCCCGCAAGGGGAGAAGGACCAGGTCAGGCCGCCCGGTGGGTGTGGATCACCTTCTGCGGGCCTTCGCGGAAGCGCTTTTCGGCCGTGACGATCCGCTCGCACAGGGCGTCGAGGTCGCTCAGCAGCGAATAGGTGGCGTAGATCGGGATTTCCATCATCGCCACCTGCGCCCGGGGCATGAACTCGCAGTACTTCTTCCACGAGATGTGGCTGTCACGAGCGTTCATGGCGCGCTGGCCGAGCGGGTTCCAGAGGTCGAGATCGACCAGCTCGTCGCGGCATTCCTTCATCACCGGCAGGGCGATGTAGAGGAAAAGGAAGGTCGGGGTGGCCGCGCGGCTGAACTGCGGCTGCACCTGCATGTGCCAGATGCGGAAGGCCTCGAAGAAGTTGGCCTTGCGGGTCGGATCCGGCGGCAGCCAGGTGGCTTCCTGGTTGATCACCTCGGCGGCGCTGGCGGCGCGCTTGACCAGTTCGTCGGCGCTGCGGCCGCCGGCCATGGTCTTGGACAGGGCCGCGACCGGGATGTTCAGCTTCTTGGCGACGTCGGTGAAGCTGACCTGCTGGCCGCCCATCGGGGTGAACTGGCCGAAATTGGGGGCGTTGGGAGCCTTGGCGCGGCGGATGGCGGCGGCCTCGTGCTCGATCTTCTGGGCCTCGCGCTTCTTCTCGGCCTGGAGGCGATCGAAATCGGCCTCGTGCGCGGCCTGCTCTTCCGGCGTCATCCAGCGGGCGCGACCGGGGCCGTAGGTGCGCTCGAGCCGGTTGATCAGGACCAGGACATGGTTTTCGGACGGCCGGGTGCCGATGTCGCCGAGGAAGGCGCGGAAGTCGCGCCAGGTGCCGGTCACGCCGGTGCCGCGGCTCATCAGGATGTTGCGATGGATCGAGGCCTCGCCGGCGTATTTCCGGCAAAGCGTCTGCAGAGTCAGGTCCTTGAGGTCCTGATCCAGTTCGCCTCTGACGTTCGCATCCGTCGACAACGTCAGCCTCCCCCTCCACGAGAAATAGAGAATTTTCGCCCCGGGACCGTTTGTCGCACCCGTACGTTTAACATTTCGTCACGATACCGAACAGCGTTCAAGGCAGCGTTTGTTTGTCGCAATCCCGACACGGGAAGCGTCCGAACGCACTTTCTCGAGGTTGCGCCAAGTCCATTTTACTCGACGCGAAACCCGTGTTGAGACAAAAGACGCCCATGAAATTCCTGGATCAATGCAAGATCTTCATCCGCTCCGGAAACGGCGGCGGCGGGTCGGTGTCTTTCCGACGCGAGAAGTACATCGAATACGGCGGCCCCGACGGCGGGGACGGCGGTCGCGGCGGCGACATCTGGATCGAGGCCGTCGAAGGCCTGAACACCCTGATCGACTACCGCTATCAGCAGCACTTCAAGGCCGGCACCGGCGTGCACGGCATGGGCCGCCAGCGCCATGGCGCGGCCGGCGACGACATCCTGCTGAAGGTTCCGGTCGGCACCGAGGTGCTGGAAGAGGACAAGGAAACCCTGATCGTCGACCTCGACACGGCGGGCATGCGCGTGCAGCTGGCCAAGGGCGGCAACGGCGGCTGGGGAAACCTGCACTTCAAGGGCCCGGTCAACCAGGCCCCCACCTGGGCCAACCCCGGCCAGGAAGGCGAGGAGCGCTGGCTGTGGCTGCGGCTGAAGCTGATCGCCGACGTCGGCCTGGTGGGCCTGCCCAACGCCGGCAAGTCGACCTTCCTGGCGGCCGCCAGCGCCGCCAAGCCGAAGATCGCCGACTATCCCTTCACCACCCTGACCCCCAACCTCGGGATGGTCGACCTGTCGACCAGCGAGCGCTTCGTCCTGGCCGACATCCCCGGCCTGATCGAAGGCGCGTCGGAAGGCGCGGGCCTGGGCACCCGGTTCCTGGGCCACGTCGAGCGCTCGGCCACCCTGATCCACCTAGTGGACGCCACCCAGGACGACATCGTCGCCGCCTGGACCACCATCCGCGGCGAACTCGAAGCCTATGGCGACGAACTGGCCGACAAGTCCGAGATCCTGGCGCTGAACAAGATCGACGCCCTCGACGAGGAGACCCTCGCCGAGAAGATCGCCGAGCTTGAAGAGGCGGCCGGCGTCCGGCCGATGCTGGTCTCGGGCGTCTCGGGCCAGGGCGTGACCGAACTGCTGCGCGCCGCCTACCGCCAGGTGCGCGAGCGCCGCGGCGAGGTCATTCCCGACGACGAGGACGAAGGGCCGATCGAGGAGACGCCGGGGGGCTGGCGGCCGTGAACCTGGGGGTCGGGGGACCGCTGGGCCAGGCCCGGCGGATCGTGTTCAAGGTCGGCTCGGCCCTGCTGGTCGACGCCGCCACCGGCGCGGCCAACAAGGGCTGGCTGGAGGCCTTCTGCGCCGACGCCGCGGCCCTGCGCGCGGCCGGCAAGCAGGTGGTCGTGGTCTCGTCCGGCGCTGGTGCCTTGGGAAGACGTCGCCTGGGCCTCTCGGGCCGCAAGACCACCCTGCCGGAAAAGCAGGCCGCCGCCGCCGCCGGCCAGAGCCTGCTGATGCGGGCCTGGGAGGAGGCGTTCGAGCCGCACGGCGTCGGCGTCGCCCAGATCCTGATGACCCGCGACGACACCGAGATCCGCCGCCGCTGGCTGAACGCCCGCGCCACGGTCGAGACCCTGCTGTCGCTGGGCGTGGTTCCCGTGGTCAACGAGAACGACACGGTGGCCACCGAGGAGATCCGCTACGGCGACAACGACCGGCTGGCCGCGCGCGTCGCCCAACTGGCCGGCGCCGACCTCTTGGTGCTGCTGTCCGACATCGACGGGCTCTACACGGCCGATCCGCGCCGCGACCCGACCGCCACCCACATCGCCCGCGTCAGCGAGATCACCCCGCAGATCGCCGGCATGGCCGAGGGCGCCAACGCCTCGGCCGGGGTCGGCACCGGCGGCATGGCCACCAAGATCGCCGCCGCCCGCATCGCCCGGGCCGCCGGCTGCGCCACCCTGATCACCCTGGGCTCGCGCCCGCGCCCGCTGGCCGCCATCGAGGAAGGCGCGCCCGCCACCCTGATCGAGGCCGGAGCCTCGCCCGCCGCCGCCTACAAGGCCTGGATCGCCGGCTCGCTGGCCCCCCAGGGCTGGGTGACGATCGACGCCGGCGCCGCCGCCGCCCTCCAGAAAGGCAAGAGCCTGCTGGCCGCCGGGGTGCGCGCTGTAGAAGGTCCGTTCGACAAGGGCGACGCCGTGCGCGTCCGCGACGAGACCGGCCAGGAAGTCGCCCGGGGCCTCGTCCGCTACGACAGCGCCGACGCCCACAAGATCGCCGGCCTGCGCAGCGACGCCATCGAGGCGGAGCTGGGCTTCACCGAAGGCCCGATGATCCACGCGGACGACCTGGCGGTGGGCGGCTGATCATCAGCTTAGCCCTCCCCCTTGATGGGGGAGGGTTGGGTGGGGGTGACAGCAGCCTTGCCGGCTGAGCCGCCGCATCACCCCCATCCCCGGCCCTTCCCCCATCAAGGGGGAAGGGAGACGTCTTACCGATGCGGGTTCTCGAAGATCTCTTCGATCGGTCGCTCGAACACGGCGGCGATGCGGTAGGCGAGATCGAGCGAAGGGTCGTGCTTCTCGGTCTCCAGGGCGTTGACCGCCTGGCGCGAGACGTTCAGCACCTGGCCCAGCTGCTCCTGGGTCCAGCCGCGCTCGACGCGCAGCAGCTTCAGGCGGTTCTTCATCGCGTGCTCCGGATGAACGGCGAGACGACGCCGAACACCGCCCAGAACAGCGGATAGATCAGCCAGCCCGGCACGTGCGGGGCGTGGGCGTAGCTCTCGCCGAAGCCCCAGACCGAGAACAGGGCCATGGCCACCCCGGCCGAGACGATGAACTGCCTGGCCACCAGGGCGCGCACGAACTCGTCGGACTCGGCCATCATCGCCAGGGTCGCCCAGATCTGGCCGACCACCGGCGCCGAGACCACCAGGGCCAGGGCCCAGGCCGCGACCGGGGTCTTGATGTCGTCGAAGGCGCCGAAGATCGCCCCGACATTGACCAGCACGTACGGAGCCATGAAGGCCCAGGTGCGGATCGCGTAGCGCTTGTGCGCCGAGGTCTGGAATTTGCCGATGGCCAGCATGGCTCGCCTCCCGTTGATGTAAGGCAAACCTGACATGGCGAAAATGTCATGTCAACCTGACATCATGTCAGGAAAACACGACATCACTTCGGATAGGGCGTCAGCGAATACGGCCGCGCGTCGGCCTTGGAGCCCCACGTCTTGTTCGCCGTCGCGCCCATGGTGAAGACCAGTTCGCCGCCGGCCCGGATCTCGGCGTCGCGCAGGAAGACACGGTCCAGCGGCTTGCCGTTCAGCGTGACCCTGGCGACGTAGGGATGGGCGTCCGACAGCCCTTCGGCGCGCACCGTGAAGCGCTTGCCGCCGTCGAGGGTCAGCACCGCCCGCTCCACGAACGGCCGGCCGATGACATATTCGTTCGAGCCCGGGGCGACGGGGTAGAAGCCCAGCGCCGTGAACACCAGCCAGGCCGACATCTGGCCCAGGTCGTCATTGCCCGACAGCCCCTCGGGCGTCGGCCTGTACTGGCTCTCGACGATCTCTTTCAGCCGGGCCTGGGTGCGCCACGGCGCGCCGGCATAGGCGTACATGTAGGCCACGTGGTGGCTGGGCTCGTTGCCGTGGATGTACTGGCCGATCAGGCCGGCGATGTCCTCGGCGTGCGAGTAGTCCAGCTTGGAGTTGTCGTACTCGAACATGGCGTCGAGCTTCTTCACGACCGCCGCGTCGCCGCCCATCGTGGAGACGAGGCCGCCCAGGTCGTGCGGCGCGAACCACGAATACTGCCAGGCGTTGCCCTCGGTGTAGTCGGAGCCGTAGTTGATCGCCGTCGGGTCGAAGGGCTCGCGGAAGGCCCCGTCGCTCTTTCGGGCGCGCAGGAAGCCGGTCTTGGCGTCGAAGCTGTTGCGCCAGTTCAGCGAGCGCTTCTCGAAGGTCGCCGCGACGTCGGCCCTGCCCAGCGCCTTGGCCATGCGAGCGATGGTCCAGTCGTCGAAGGCGTATTCGACGGTCTTCGACGCCGCCTCCGGCTCGCGATCGATCGGCACGTAGCCCAGGGTCATGTAGTCGGAGAGCCCGCCATAGGGGCCGTAGGTCGCGCTCTTGACCATGGCGTCCAGCGCCGCGTCGGCGTCGATGCCGCGGATCCCCTTCATCCAGGCGTCGGCGATCACCGGCACGGCGTGATAGCCGATCATCGTCCAGGTCTCCTGGCCGTGGAACGCCCAGACCGGCAGGATGCCGTAGGGGCTGACCTTCTGCGAGGCGACCAGCGAATTGACGAAGTCGGCGTTGCGCCGTTCCGGCTGCACCAGGGTCAGCAGCGGGTGCTCGGCGCGGAAGGTGTCCCACAGCGAAAAGGTCGAGTGGTACGTAAAGGCCCCCTTTCCGGAGAGGGGCGCCTGATGCACCGCATTGTCGGGCCCGCGCCAGCGGCCGTCGACGTCGCCGGAAACGCTCGGCGCGATCAGGGCGTGATAGAGGGCGGTGTAGACATTGGTCCGCATCGGCGCCGGCGCCGCGATATCGAGCGCGCCCAGCGCCTTCTCCCAGTCGGCCCGGGTGCGCGCCCGCAGACCGTCGAAATCGAAGCCCTTCTCGTCGCTGTCGAGATTGGCCAGGGCCCCGGCCTCGTCGACGGTCGAGATCGCCACCTTGGCCACCAGCGGCCCGTCGATCTGGCCGAAGTCGAAGACGCCGACCAGGGCGCGGCCTTCGAGCTGGGCGCGGTCGTCGCCGCTACGGCCGGGCTGCTTGAAGCCCTTGTAGGGAACGTCGGTCTCGGTGCTGGTCAGGCTGCGGCCGACCATCGGCCGGCTGAAGCGGATGGCGAAATAGAGCTGCCGGCCCGGCGCCCAGCCGCGCGTCTCGCGCATGCCGGTGACCGTGCCGTCGTCACGCACCCGGATCCGCGACCAGGAGACCTTGCCCGGATAGTTGTAGATCGAGCTTCGCAGGTCGAGCAGCACCTGGGCCCGCGCGCCCTTCTCGAACGTGTAGCGGTGCAGGCCGGTGCGCGTTCCGGCGGTCAGCTCGGCTCGCACCCGGCTGTCGGTCAGGGTGACGGCGTAGTAGCCGGGCTGGGCGACCTCGCCGTCGTGGGTGAAGCGCGAGCGGTAGCCCGAGCCTGGGACCTTCGGGTCGCCGGGCTCCAGCCTGGCCTCGCCGCTGACCGGAGCCAGCAGGATGTCGCCGAGGTCCGAATGGCCGCTGCCGGAGAAGTGGGTGTGCGAAAAGCCAAGGATGGTCGGGTCCGAGCGCCGATAGCCGGCGGCGCGGGCGTAGCTCTGCTTGAACGGCAGGACGTCGGTGTCGGGCGACAGCTGCACCATGCCGAACGGCGCTACCGCCCCTGGGAAGGTGTGCCCCTCCCCGTCCGTGCCGATGAACGGATCGACGGCCTTGTAGGGCGTCTTCACTGGAGCCTGCGCAAGCGCGGGGGCCGCGCAAAGGGCCGCCAGCGCGGCGAGCACCAGTCCAGGACGCATGATCTTCCTCCTCGGGAGGCCGACCCTAGCCGCAGGACGCGCGCGCCGTCACGCCGCTTCCAGCTGCGCTGAGGGCAAATCCAGCGTTTGGCCATTCCCCCCGAGGCCCAAAGCGCCTAGGTAAGGCTCACTCTGAGCATATCCGGGGACGGACGAGCCATGGACGACGCGGCCGGTGGCCTGCAGGCGACGATGAGAGCGATGGGCCAGGCGGCTCGCGAGGGCGCGCGCGCGCTGCGCCTCGCCACGCCAGCCCAGCGCACCGCCGCCCTGACCGCCATCGCCGCCGCCATCCGCGCCGACGCCCCCGCCATCCTGGCCGCCAACGCCCGCGATCTGGAGAAGGCCGGCAAGAACGGCCTGACCGCGCCGATGATCGAGCGGCTGATGCTGAACGAGGCCCGCCTCGAAGGCGTGGCCGCCGGCGTCGAGGCCGTGGCCGCCATCCCCGACCCCCTGGGCGTGGAAACCTCGCGCTGGACGCGGCCGAACGGCCTGGACATCGCCCGGGTGCGCACGCCGATCGGCGTCATCGCCATGATCTACGAGAGCCGTCCCAACGTGACGGCCGACGCCGCGGCCCTGACCCTGCGCTCGGGCAACGCCGTGATCCTGCGCGGCGGCTCGGAGTGCTTCGAATCCAACCTCGCCATCCACGGCGCGGTGCTGAAGGGGCTGGAGGCCGCCGGCCTGCCGGCCCAGGTCGTGCAGATGGTGCGGACCACCGACCGCGCCGCCGTCGGCGCCATCCTGTCGGGCCTGGACCGGTCGATCGACCTGATCATCCCGCGCGGCGGCAAGAGCCTGGTCGCCCGCGTCCAGACCGAGGCCCGCGCCCCGGTGCTGGGCCACCTGGAAGGCCTCAACCACGTCTTCGTGCACGCCGCCGCCGACCTCAAGAAGGCCGCCGACATCGTGCTGAACGCCAAGATGCGCCGCGTCTCGGTGTGCGGCTCGGCCGAGACCCTGCTGATCGACCGCGCGGCCGCCGCCAGGCTGCTGCCGCCGATCGCCGACGTGCTGATCAAGGCCGGCTGCGAGATCCGCGGCGACGCCGCCTCGCGCGCCATCGAGCCCGACCTCAAGGCCGCCTCGGTCGAGGACTGGACCACCGAATACCTCGCCCCGATCATCGCCGTGGCCGTGGTCGACGGCGTCGAGGGCGCGGCCGAGCACATCGCCACCTACGGCTCGGGCCACACCGACGCCATCGTCACCGAGGACGCGAACGCCGCCGAGGCCTTCGTCGCCAAGGTCGACAGCGCCATCGTGCTGGTCAACGCCTCGACCCAGTTCGCCGACGGCGGCGAGTTCGGCTTCGGGGCCGAGATCGGCATCGCCACCGACAAGCTTCACGCCCGCGGCCCGGTTGGGGCCGAGCAACTGACGACGTTCAAGTATGTGGTTCGCGGGACCGGCCAGACTCGTCCCTGAGGCCGGTCGTCCCAGCGCCCAGCGCCTCGGCTTCCACCTGGAGGCCGGGATGCGCGTCGGGCTGTTCGGCGGCAGCTTCAACCCGGCGCACGAGGGCCACGCCCACGTGGCCGAGACCGCCATGCATCGCCTGGGCCTGGACCGGGTGATCTGGCTCGTCTCGCCGCAGAACCCGCTGAAGTCCTCGCACGAGACCCGGCCCCTACCCGAACGCATGGCCCAGGCCCGCAAGTGGGCGCGCGGCTCGGGCATGATCGTCTCCGACGCCGAGACGCGCCTGGGCTCGCAGTATACGATCGACACCCTGCGGGTGCTGAAGGCCCGCTATCCTGGCGTGAAGTTCGTCTGGGTGATGGGCGCCGACAGCCTGGCCACCTTCCACCGCTGGCGTGGCTGGACCCAGATCATGCGCTCGGTCCCCGTGGCCGTGGTCTCGCGGCCGTGGGCGGCGCTGAAGGCCCGCACCTCGCCGGCCGCCCGCCGCTTCGCCTTCGCCCGCCGCCCGGCCAGCGCCGCGTCCACCCTGGCCGACGCCGACACGCCGGCCTGGGTCTACCTGACCGGCCCGCTGAACTTCGCCTCGTCGACGGCGCTTAGGGCGCGGCCGCCCAAGGGCTAGGCTGGATCGCGCCTAGTGCGGCGCGATCGGCCCTGTCCACAGGGTGGCGACGTCGCCGTCGGACGCGATCGAAAGCGTCCATCCCGTCCGTCCGGCCATCTCGCCGTTCAGCGTCAGCGAACCGCCTTCCGAGCCATGGACGCTTCTCAGGTCCTCCAGCCGCACTTGGGCGAGATCGCAGCCGGGATGCGCGCAGCTGAACCGCCAGCGGCCGGGCGCGGCCAGCAGATCCGCCAGCCGCTTCACGCCGAGGCTCGCCACCGCGTCGGACGACGCCTTGAACGGCGGCCAGCCGGCCCCCGCGCAGTCGCGACCGCCCGGGGCGACGAGCAGATAGTCGTCGGCCACCGACAGCCGGTCGGCGACGCTGGGCGGATCGACGCGACGGACGGCCCCATCGGCGGCCACGGGCTCGAAAAGGATCGTCAGGGTCTGCTGGCGGCACACGCGGTCGGCGATCGGGCGCGGCGCCATCCGCACGTTGATCTTCCGCAGGGCATAGGCTTCGGGCGTCCCGTCCTCGATATGGACGGAAGGATCGGAGCCCACGGCCTGGGCGAGCACGCGGGCGACAAGCTCGGCCGACGGCAGATCGCCGACCTCTTTCAGCGTCAGTCCGTTCTCGCCCGCCAGGGCCGCGACCGGCGACGACGCGATCAGCAGCAGCCCCGCCGCCCAGCTCGAAAACCCGCCTCCACGCACGATTCACCCCTCCCCGAACCGCCGTAATATAGCCCGCCGCCGCCCTGCGACCACGATCCCCCTCACGTTTCGAGTCTTTCCGTGCTAAGGGAGGCTTTGCGCGAAGCCAATAAGGAGCATTCCGCTGCGTAGCGACCCCGCGCCGACGGCGCACGAGGGACCGGCTGGAGCCGAATCCTCGACTGAAAATCCGACGCTCAGTACGGACCTGAACATCAAGGCGCTCGAGACGCTGATCCTCTCGCGCCTCGACGACGACAAGGCCCAGGACATCGTCCACATCGACCTCACGGACAAGAGCTCCGTGGCCGACAGCCTGATCGTGGCTTCCGGCCGCTCGCACCGTCACGTCGGCGCGCTGGCCGATCACGTGCTGCGCGCGCTGAAGGACCACGGCCTGGGCAAGGCCCGGGTCGAAGGCCTGCCGCACTGCGACTGGGTGCTGATCGACGCCGGCGACGTCGTCGTCCACCTGTTCCGCCCCGAAGTGCGCAGCTTCTACAACATCGAGAAGATCTGGGCCGTCGACGCCCCGCACCGGATGCCGGCGGCTTCGAACTGATCTCTCGCAAGGCGGGCCTCGCCCCTGAGCAGCGCTCGGGGCGGGGCCTCGCCATGCCCTCTCCCCCATGAAGATCACCATCCTCACCGTCGGGAAGCTCGGCCGCATGGTCGAGGCGCAGCTGGCGCTGGACTACGCGTCCCGCGCCACCGCGTCCGGCCGCGCCCTGGCGCTGGGTCCGGTCGAGATCCTCGAGGTCGAGGCCCGCAAGCCGGGCAAGGCCGCCGAGGCCGAGGTGCTGCGCCCCCACCTCGAAGGCGCCTATGTCGTCGCCTGCGACGAGCACGGCAAGGTCCACACCTCGCGCGCCTTCGCAGGGCGCCTGGAGCGGCTGCGCGACGACGGCCAGCGCAGGATCGTGTTCCTGATCGGCGGCGCCGACGGCCTGGACCCGTCGATCCTCAGCCAGGCCAACGAGCTCCTGGCCTTCGGCCCCCAGACCTGGCCCCACGCCCTGGCCCGCGCCATGCTGGCCGAACAGATCTATCGCGCCGTCACCATCCTGTCGGGCTCGCCGTATCATCGGGATTGAGACGGCCGGTCACCTCGACCGCCTTTTTTCCTCCCGTCATTCCCGCCCTTGTGGCGGGAAACCCTCTGTCAGCCGCAAGGGCGAATGGGGCGGCGTGCTCAGCACGCCGCTTGTACTTCACGTGCGAGCGGAACCAGGGGTTCCCGCCACACGGGCGGGAATGACGGGAGTAGAAGGTGTAACCACCTTTGAAACCGCCGCGCCCTCAGGCAGATAGGGACGCAATGCCCCGCCGCCTCGCGATCGCCGCCGCCAGTGCCTGCGCCCTGCTCCTCGCCGGAGCCGGGGCCGTCGTCGCGCAGCAGATCGGCGACCAGCGCACGCGCGACCTGCAGCAGGCCGCCGACACCCGCCGCGAGATCGAGGACCTGCGGGCCGAGCTGACCCGACTGAACCAGCAGCAGGTCTCTGCGGGCGCCGATGTCGACATCAAGCGCCAGCGACTGGAGGTCCTGCACCGCCGGGAGTCGGCGCTGATCGGCGAGATGGGCCGCGACCGGGGGCAACTGGCCCGGCTGCTCAGCGCCCTGCAGCTCTTCCGCCGCAATCCGCCGCCGGCCCTGCTGGTCAATCCCGGCGACGCCCGCGACGCGGTGCGGGCGGCGATCCTGATCCGCGCCATGACGCCCGAGCTTCAGGCGCGGGCCGACGCCTACGCCCGCCAGGCCCGCGCCGTCGGGGCCCTGCGCCGCGAAGCCGCCGCCGCCTCCGAGCAGCTGTTCACCGCCGAAAGCGCCGTGGCCGACCGCCGGGGCGAGCTGGAGCGGATGATCGTCGAGAAGACCGAGCTGGAGCGCGCCTACGCCCAGGACGCGATCGCCGCCGACCAGGAGCGCCGCACCCTGGGCGCCCTGACCGATGGCCTGACGACCGCCAGCACCGGCCCGCTGGCCCTGCGCGCCCCGGCCCCGGGCGACGTCATCCGCCGCTTCGGCGAGGCTCTGCCCGTCGGCGGCAAGTCCGAGGGCCTGTCGATCCGCACGGCCAAGGGCCAGGCCGTCGGCAGCCCCGCGGCCGGCACGGTGGAATACGCCGGTCCGCTGAACGGCTGGGACATGGTGGTCATCGTCCGCACCCAGGGCGCCTATCACCTGGTCATGGCCGGCATGGCCGACGTAAAGGTCGCCCCCGGACAATCGGTCGCAGCCGGCGCGGAGCTGGGCAGCATGACGGACCGTGGACCTTTGGAGCCGGAGCTCTATCTTGAAGTGCGCGAGAACGGCGTTCCGGCCGACCCGGGACGTTGGCTCAAGCAGGAGTCGCGGTAGACGTCTTTTTCAGCAATGATGGGCGTTCATCATGACGCACGGCCGCGTCGGGGATGGACACGGCCGGACCAGTAACGCGGCGTCACCGCCGCAAGGGAGCCTTTCAGGCCTTATGCGCAAGTACCTGCTCATCGGTGTTTCGGCCTTCATCCTCGGCGCGGGGACGATGGCCTATGTCAGCCCCATCGCCCAAGCGACCATCCCCTCGCAGAAGGCCAAGACCTACAAGCTGCTCGAACTGTTCGGCGACGTGCTCGCCACGGTCGAGGACCAGTACGTCACCGAGGTCGACGACAAGAAGCTGATCGAGGCGGCCCTCGACGGCATGCTGACCAGCCTCGACCCGCACTCGGGCTACCTGTCGCCCGACAGCTTCGAGGACATGCAGGACACCACCCGCGGCGAATACGGCGGCCTCGGCATCGAGGTCACCAGCGAGGACGGCGTGGTCAAGGTGATCTCGCCGATGGACGGCACGCCCGCCGACCGCGCCGGGATCCACGCCGGCGACTACATCACGGCCGTCAACGGCCAGTCGGTGCTGGGCCTGACGGTCAACGAGGCCGTCAAGCAGATGCGCGGCCCGGCCGGCGAGACGGTGACCATCACCATCGCCCGCGAGAAGACCGACCCGTTCGACGTCAAGCTGGTGCGCGAGGTCATCAAGCCCAAGGCCGCCATCGCCCGCATGGAAGGCGACTACGGCTATGTGCGCCTGCCCGGCTTCAACGAGAAGTCCACCGACGCCCTGTCGGCCGCCATCACCGACCTGAAGACCAAGAACCCGCAGATGAAGGGCCTGGTCTTCGACCTGCGCAACAATCCGGGCGGCCTGCTCGACCAGGCGCGCGGCGTGGCCGACCTGTTCCTCCAGGGCGGCGAGATCGTCAGCCAGCGCGGCCGCAATCCGCGCGACATCCAGCGCCTGAACGCCACCCCGGGCGACATCCTCAACGGCATGCCGATGGTGGTGCTGATCAACCAGGGCTCGGCCTCGGCCGCCGAAATCGTCGCCGGTGCCCTGCAGGACCGTCATCGCGCCGAACTCGTCGGCATCACCAGCTTCGGCAAGGGTTCGGTCCAGACCGTGATCCCGCTGCGCGGCGGCGCCGACGGCGCGCTGAAGCTGACCACGGCCCGCTACTTCACCCCGTCGGGCCGCTCGATCCAGAAGACCGGCATCGAGCCCGACCTGGAAGTGGCCCAGACCAAGGACCAGGCCCAGGACATCGCCAACCGCGTGTGGTTCAGCGAGGCCAGCTTCAAGAACGCGCTGAACGCCGACGAGGGCAAGGCCCGCAAGGGCATCCACACCCCGGCCGAGGCGCCCCCCGCCGGTTTCGACGAGAAGAAGGGCGACTTCCAGCTGGAACGCGCCGTCGCCGTGCTCAAGGCCGGCTCGGTCGAAGCCGTGGTCAAGCTGCCCAAGCCGCAGCCGAAGATCGCCGAGGTCACCGCCAAGGCCGCCGCCGCGGCGGCCACGCCCGGCAAGCCCCCGGTCGAGAAGAAGTAAGGACGTTTTAGAACGTTCGAACGAAGAGCCGCCCGTCGAAAGATGGGCGGCTTTTTCTTTGGGTCCTTGCCCGTGGCGGAGGCTGCCAAAGGCCGTCGGGGGCGTTCTCAGCCGCGCCCCTTCCCCCATGGACACCCCGGGCCCCTCTCCCCTTGCGGGAGAGGGTGGCCTGCGAAGCAGGTCGGGTGAGGGGTCTCTCAGATCTCAACACCGCTTGCGGCGGTCAGGCCGGGTGGGGCGTCTCACATCTGAGAGACCCCTCATCCGTCGGCTTCGCCGCCACCTTCTCCCGCAAGGGGAGAAGGGAGCCGCGCTATTACATCCCCAGCGCCGCGATCAGCACCACGGCCAGGCCCAGGGCCAGTCCCGCCCCCGCCCGCAGCACGGCGGCGAGGCAGACGGCGCGGGCCTCGGGGGCCGCGGTGGTGGAGAAGCGGGCGATCTCGGTCATGCTCATCGGACGAGGCCTCCTGATCCGAAGCTTGCGCCCGAGGATCGGCCGGCGGAAAGCGTCGTAAAGCTGTCACGGGCGATCACACCGCCAGACGGTCATTCCTTCACCGTCCACGCCGGAAAAAACGGCGCCCACGCCCTGTCGATTTCGCCGCAGCTTTCGCCAAACAGCGTTAACCATATCTTGGAAGCTTGCCTCGTAAGGCTCGTCCATGGCCGCCGTGTTCTCCCGCAAGCCCGCCTACACCGCCGCCGCGCCCGCCGTTGACGCGGGCGGCGGCGACCTGCGCGCGCGCCTGCTGGCGGCCGCCGGCAATCCCTATATCGGCGCCAGCGCCGCGGCCTTCCTGTTTCTGCTGAGCCTGGCCGTACTGGTGATGATCACCGGCGATCCCAAGGCCGGCGCGCCCGTGCTGCGCCTGGAACTGACCAAGATCGGCGCCACCACCAACCCGCCCGAAGGCTGGCGCGAGGCCCTGGCCCCGGAAGGCGCCGAGGAAGCCCCGCTGCTGCCCGGCGCGATGGACCTGTCCGACCACCCCTTCGCCCGCCACGCGGCCGCGCCGGAAGCCGAAAGCGAAGCCGTCGACCTGGCCGCCCCGCCCGTTCCGTCCGGCGGCGCCCTGGTCCAGGCCCCGCTGCCCGGCCTGTCGGTTCCCGGCCCCGGCGGCGGCCCGCTGCCGGTGATCGGCCCCGACGGCCGCACGGTCGCCGAAGCCTATGCCCGCCCGTTCACGCCCGACGGCCGCCCGCGTGTGGCCCTGGTGATCGGCGGTCTCGGCCTCAACGCCCAGACCACCCGCGCCGCCATCGAGACCCTGCCGCCCGAGATCACCCTGTCGTTCGCGCCCTATTCGGAGGGCCTGCAGGGCTGGATCGACCTGGCCCGCTCGCACGGCCACGAAGTGCTGCTCGAGACGCCGATGGAGCCCAACGACTATCCGGCCAACGATCCCGGCCCCTACACCCTGATCGCCGCCAACCGGCCCGACGAGACCGTGCGCAAGCTGGAATGGCTGATGTCGCGCGCCACCGGCTATTTCGGCCTGACCAACTATCTGGGCTCGAAGTTCCTGGCCTCCGACCCGGCCATGGCCACCTTCATGGCCTCGCTCAAGGCCCGGGGCCTGGCCTTCGTCGACGACGGCGCGGCCGCCCGTCGCGGTGGCCCGATCCCCCGCGCCTCGGCCGAGCGCGGCATCGACGATGATCTGTCCGGCGAGGCCATCGAAGGCCAGCTGCGGGCCCTGGAAGCCGGCGCCGGGGCGCGCGGCGCGGCCCTGGGCGTGGGTTTCGCCTACCCGGTCACCATCAGCCAGGTGCGCAACTGGGCTGGCGGGCTGAACGCACGGGGCGTGCAACTGGCCCCGGCTTCGGCTATCGCCAGGCGATGAGCGCCAAGCAAGACCTCTCCCAGTACCGCCCCAATGTGGGCGTCGCCCTCTTCCACCCGACCGACGGCCGCGTCTGGCTGGGCATGCGCCACAAGCAGGAGCCGCCCTACAACTGGCAGCTGCCGCAGGGCGGCGTCGACGAGGGCGAGGACCTGGAGGCCGCCGCCCGCCGCGAGCTGCACGAGGAGACCGGCGTCACCTCCGTCGAGCTGCTGGGCCGCACCGAGGGCTGGCTGACCTACGACTATCCGGCCGACTTCCTGGGCACGAAACGCGCGCGCGGCTACCTGGGCCAGAAGCAGGTGTGGTTCGCCTTCCGCTTCACCGGACCGGAATCCGAGATCGATCTGGCCGCCCACGGCGACGTCGAGTTCGACGCCTGGCGCTGGGGCGCTCTCGACGAAACGCCCGAACTGATCGTACCCTTCAAACGCGGCGTCTACGAACAGATGGTCGTCGCTTTCTCGGGGTTCGCGCGCGTCGCCTGACACCCAAGGCTCGCGCCCAACCTCACACGGGCTTGGAGGCGCGGGCGTGACCAGAACCATCCTGATGATCCACGGCTACGGCATGACCGGCGACGGCTGGTCGCCGGCGGCCGAGGCGTTTCGCAAGGCCGGCTACGCGGTCGAGACGCCGACCATCCGTCCGAAGCTGCGCGTGCCGGCCTCGCCGTCGGCGGAGCTGGGCGGGCTTAGCCTGGCCGACTACGTCGCCGAGCTCAGCGCCCTGGCGGCGGTGACCGCCGCCCGCGACGGGATCAAACCGATCGTCTTCGGCCACTCGATGGGCGGGCTGATCGCCCAGAAGCTGGCCGAGAGCGGCCTGACCTCGGGCATCGTGCTGTTCGCCCCCGCCTCGCCGGCCGACGCGCGCGGCAAGCCGAAGCTTTCCCCGCTGATCACCTTCCTCAACGCCGTGCTCAGCCAGGGCGGACCGCCCAAGCCGGTGAAGATGTGGAAGACCGGCTTCAAGTTCGGCGTGGTCAACGCCGTGCCCGCCGCCCGCCACGACGCGCTCTACGCCACGGCGGTGTACGACTCCGGCCGGGTGCTGCAGGACCTGGCCTATCCCGACCGCGATCCCTCGCGCACCGCCCACGTCGACTCCGCCAAGGTGACCGTGCCGGTGCTGGTGCTGGCCGGCGCCCGCGACCGCACCACGCCGGTCGAGGACGTGCGGCTGGTCGGCCGCAAGTACGCCGGCGCCGACTATCGCGAATATCCCGACCACGCCCACTGGCTGATCGACGAGCCGGGCAGCGCGGCCCTGTACGACGCGGCCAAGGCCTGGCTGTCGGAAAAGGGCCTGGGCCCGGCCTCCGCCCCTCCGCCGAGCAAGGCCAAGGTCGAGCCCAAGGTCGAACCGGTCGCCGCTCCGACGCCGGCTCCCGAACCCAAGGCCGAGGCTCCGGCGCCCGCCCCGGCCGCCAAGCCCAAGGCCCCCGCCAAGGCGAAGACGCCCAGCAAGGCCAAGGCCGTCGTCGCCGAACCGGTTGCAAAGCCCGCCGCAAAGGCGCCGGCCAAGCCCAAGGCGGCCCCCGCGCCGAAGCCTGTCGCCCCAAAGGCCGAAGTCGCGCCCGCTCCCGCCAAGACCGAGGCCAAGCCGAAGGCAGCGCCGGCCAAGACCGCCAAGCCGAAGACGCCGCCGCCCGCGCCGGTCGAACCGGCCCCTGTGGCGAAGGCCCCGGCCAAGTCGGCGCCCAAGCCCAAGACCGAAGCCAAGGCCGCCCCCGCCGCCAAGGTCGCCAAACCCAAGGCGCCCGCCAAGGCCGCAGCACCTCCCGCCGAGGCGGCCCCCGCGCCGGCGGCGGCCAAGGCCGCGCCGAAGGCCAAGAGCGCGCCCGCCGCGAAGGCCGCTCCCAAGGCCGCGCCGACCACCAAGGCCGAAGCCAAGCCCAAGGCGACCCCGAAAGCCGCCGCAACCAAGACTGCTGCGACAACGACGCCCGCCAAAACTTCGCCACGCGGCAAGAAGAGCGTGTAGGCTCCATTGAAACGCTCGTATCAGCCACACGGGCGGGGTTGACCTAAGAGGCGGGCGTGAAGGCTCCGGTGATCATGGTCCACGGCGCCTTCTGCGGCGGCTGGACGTTCGATGTGTTTCGCGCGCCGTTCGAGGCCGCTGGTCATCAGGTGCTGACGCCCGACCTGCCCGGCCGCGCGCCCGGCGAGTCGACCGTCGGCCTGTCGATGAGCGACTACGCCCGCGCCGTCGTGCGCCTGATCCGCTCGTGCGAGACGCCGCCGATCCTGATCGGCCACTCCATGGGCGGCCTGGTGGCCCAGCTGGCCGCCGGCCGGGCCCCGGTCGATCGCCTGATCCTGCTGGCCCCCTCGCCGCCCTGGGGCGTGCACGGGGCGAGCCTGGAGGAGGCGGTCTCGGCCGTCAGCCTCTATTCGCTGGGTCCCTATTGGCTGCAGGCCATCGCGCCGGACTACGGCGTGGTGCGCCGCTACAGCCTCGACCGCCTGCCCCGCGAGACCCGCCGCGCCCTCTACGCCCGCATGACCTCGGAGAGCGGCCGGGCGCTGTGGGAGACGCTGAACTGGTGGCTCGACCCGTTCATGACCACCAGCCCCGGCGCGGTGAAGGCCCCGGTGCTGGCCATCGCCGGCGGCCAGGACGTCGTCCACCCGCCCGCCACCGTCCGCCAGACCGCCGCCCGCCTGGGTGGTGTGTTCCGCGAGTTCCCGGAGATGAGCCACTGGCTGCCGGGCGAGCCCGGCTGGGAAGACGTGGCGCAGGCGTGCCTGGACTTCATCGCCGCCGAGGACCGGGCGGCGGCTTAAGGCTCCTTCTCCCACTGAGTTCCACCTCTCCCATAGGGAGAGGGAGGGGCCCATGCGCAGCATGGGAGGGTGAGGGGTTAGGGACCTTTTCCGGACAAGGCAGGGAGAAGGGTGACGAGGCGGCCGACGGCTTACCCCCTCACCCTCCCACGCCTACGGCGCGGGCCCCTCCCTCTCCCCATGGGAGAGGTTTTCCGTTTCCGGCCTTAATGGCCCGAGCTGAACACCTTCAGCCCCAGGATCCCCGAGACGATCAGCGCCAGGCAGACCAGCCGCGCCGCCGTGGCCGGCTCCTTGAACACCAGGATGCCGACGATGGCCGTGCCGACGGCGCCGACGCCGGTCCACACCGCGTAGGCGGTGCCCAGCGGCAGGCTCTTCACGGCCCAGCCCAGCAGGCCCATCGAGGCGACGAGGCTGATGGCGGTCAGGACGGTGGGGATCGGGCGGGTGAAGCCCTCGGTGTATTTCAGGCCGACGGCCCAGCCGATTTCGAAAAGACCGGCGATGAAAAGGATGATCCAGGCCATGACCTGCTCCCGTTGATCGCGCGCCCGGCCCGTGGCCTCGGCGTCGCGAGAAGCGGGGTCGTCCCCGGAAAAAAGCAAAGGCGCGGGGTCGTCCCCGCGCCTTGCCTAGATAGCTTCTGGATCCCGGAGGGCAAGCCCTCCGATCACCTCACTGCGAGGTGTAGAGGATCTGGGCCTGCTCGTAATTCTTGCCGACCGAGCTGTCGTCCAGCTTCTTGACGCGGACATAGACGAGGCCGGCCTTGCCGCCGGCGGCGTTGTTGTCCCAGGTCACGGTCAGGCGCTTGACGTCGGTGACCAGCTGGTCGTTGCGGATCAGGCGCAGCTGCGGGCTGTTTTCCCAGCTGGCCCAGTCGTGCAGGGCGGTGGCCAGAGCCTGGGCCTGCTCGGGGCCTTGAGCGTGCTGGACGTTCAGGGTGCAGACGTTCTTGTTCGAACCCGGGTTGTCGAGGACGATCTGGTAGGGCTTGCCCAGGTCCAGGGTCCACAGGTCGCGCTTCTTCTTGAAGCCCGCGGCCTTGGCCAGGGCGTTGAAGTCGCCGCCGACCACGGCGGGCTTGCAGATGGTGTCGAGGACGCTGAGGATCCGCACCGAGACCGGGTCGGTCGGCGGCGGCGGACGCACGGGCTCCGGAGCGACCGCGGCGGCGGCGGCTTCGGGCGTGCCGGCGGCCGGAGCCGGAACCACGGGCGCGGCCTGATCGGCGGGCGCGGCGGCCGGGGCTTCAGCAGGAGCTTGGGCCGGGGCGGCGGCGGGAGCGGGTTGCTCCTGGGCAACGGCGGTCGAGACGACGCCGAGGGCGATCAAGCTGGCGAGCGCAAGGCGCATAGTCTGGATATCCCCTAGAGACTTGGAGGTCGGCATTAAAACCGACAAGCGTTCCCTCGCAACCCTTATGGTGACGGATTGCGGCGTCGATAGGGTCACAATCGTAATTTTTATAGTCGACGCCCTCTTCCTTCTCCCCCTGCGGGAGAAGGTGGCGGTCGAAGACCGACGGATGAGGGGTCTCTCAAACATGAGACGCTTCACCCAACCTGACCGCTACAGGCGGCTTTGAGGTCTGAGAGACCCCTCACCCGACCTCGCTCCGCGAGGCCACCCTCTCCCGCAAGGGGAGAGGGACAAACGAAAAACGCCCCCACCCTTGCGGATGGAGGCGCTTTCGAAGTGCTCGGAAAGAAGCAGCCCTTAGGCGGCCACTTCCACCGCGTGTTCGGCCAGGATCGTGAAGCCGTCCGGACCCACGTCGGCGAAACCGCCCTGGATGTCGAACAGCTTGACGGTCGCGCCGTCGCGCACCGTCACCCGGCCCTCGCGCAGCGTCGTCATGAACGGCGCGTGGTTCGGCAGGACGCCGAAGTCGCCTTCCGTGCCCGGCGCGTCGACCTGGTCGACGTCGGCGGAGAACAGTTCGCGCTCGGGCGCGACGAGGGAGAAGTGCAGCTTGGCCATCAGTCGTAGGTCTCCACGGCGCCCAGGGCCGCTTCGATGTCTTCGTCGGTCTGGATCTCGGTGCCGCAGAACGGGCAGAAGCGGATGGTGGTCAGGACCGTGCCCGTCTCACCATCGGCTTCCCGTTGACCCAGGTTCAACAGGATCAGGCCGCTGTCGTGCTCGATGAGGGAGGCCTCGGCGTCCGAAGACACCGCGTCCTCCAGCTCATCGCAGCAGAAGTGGCCGAGATCGCCGTCTTCTTCGGTCATCAGGCGTCCGCCGCCATCTTCTCGGCCTTGGCCACGGCTTCTTCGATCGGGCCGACCATGTAGAAGGCGCCTTCCGGCAGGTGGTCGTATTCACCGTCCACGATGCCCTTGAACGAGCGGATCGTGTCCTTCAGCTGGACGAAGGCGCCCGGCGTGTTGGTGAACTGCTCGGCCACGTGGAACGGCTGCGACAGGAAGCGGCTGATCTTGCGGGCGCGAGCGACCGTCAGCTTGTCCTCTTCCGACAGTTCGTCCATGCCCAGGATGGCGATGATGTCCTTCAGCGCCTTGTACTGCTGCAGGACTTCCTGGACGCGGCGAGCCACGGTGTAGTGCTCTTCGCCGATGACCAGCGGGTCCATGATCCGCGAGGTCGAGTCCAGCGGATCGACGGCCGGGAAGATGGCCTGGGCGGCGATGTCGCGCGACAGAACGGTGGTGGCGTCCAAGTGGGCGAACGAAGCGGCCGGGGCCGGGTCGGTCAGGTCGTCGGCGGGAACGTAGATGGCCTGGACCGAGGTGATCGAACCCTTGTTGGTCGAGGTGATGCGCTCCTGCAGGTTGCCCATCTCGGTGGCCAGGGTGGGCTGGTAGCCCACGGCCGAGGGGATGCGGCCCAGCAGAGCCGACACTTCGGCGCCGGCTTGGGTGAAGCGGAAGATGTTGTCGACGAACAGCAGCACGTCCTTGCCTTCTTCGTCACGGAAGTATTCCGCGATCGACAGGCCGGTCAGGGCGACGCGGGCGCGGGCGCCCGGGGGTTCGTTCATCTGGCCGTAGACCAGGGCGCAGCGCGAGCCTTCGGTCGAGCCGTTGTTGGCCTTCGGGTCGACGTTGACGTTCGACTCGATCATCTCGTGATAGAGGTCGTTGCCTTCGCGGGTGCGTTCGCCCACGCCGGCCAGAACCGAGTAACCGCCGTAAGCCTTGGCGATGTTGTTGATCAGTTCCTGCATCGTCACGGTCTTGCCGACGCCGGCGCCGCCGAACAGGCCGATCTTGCCGCCCTTGGTGTAGGGGCACATCAGGTCGATGACCTTGATGCCCGTGACCAGCACTTCAGCGGTGTTGGTCTGCTCGGCGAAGGTCGGGGCGTCGCGGTGGATCGTGCGGGTGATGTCCGACTGGATCGGGCCCTGCTCGTCGATCGGCTCGCCGATGACGTTCATGATGCGGCCCAGGGTGCCCGGACCGACCGGCACGCGGATGGCTTCGCCGGTGTCGCGCACGGGCTGGCCGCGGACGAGACCTTCGGTGGCGTCCATGGCGATGGCGCGGACGGTGTTCTGACCCAGGTGCTGGGCGACTTCGAACACCAGGCGCTGGCCGGTGGCGGTGTTGGTGGTCTCGACGGCGTTCAGGATCGCCGGCAGCGGGCCGGTGAACTCGATGTCGACGACGGCGCCGATGATCTGGACCAGACGACCGGTGGCTTCGCCGGCGACGGGCGCGGCGACCTTCGGAGCGGCGGCGGCCTTGGGAGCAGCCGGCTTCTTGGCGGCCGGAGCCTTGGGAGCGGCGGCAGCAGCGGCCGGAGCGGCGGCGGCGGCCTTCGGGGCGGCGGGCTTCTTGGCGGCGGCCGGCTTTTCAGCGGCGGCGGCGGGAGCCTTAGCGGGGGTCTTGGCCATGGCGTGCGGGTCTTTCGTGCGTCTCTGCGTGCGTTTTTGGCGTTAGGCTAGATCAGACGGCTTCGGCGCCGGAGATGATCTCGATCAGCTCCTTGGTGATCTGGGCCTGGCGGGAACGGTTGTACTCGAGGGTGTAGCGCTTGATCATGTCGCCCGCGTTCCGCGTGGCGTTGTCCATGGCCGTCATCTGGCTGGCGTAGAAGCCGGCCATGTTGTCGAGCAGCGCCGACAGGATCTGGACCGTCAGGTTGCGCGGCAGCAGGGTCTCGAGGATGGCCTCTTCCGAGGGCTCGTACTCGTAGACCGCGGCCGGACCGGACGCGACTTCACCGCCCTCGACCACGGCCGGGATCAGCTGCAGCGCGGTCGGGATCTGCTGCACCACCGACTTGAAGCGGCTGTAGAACAGGGTGACCACGTCGATGTCGCCGGCTTCGTAAAGCTTGGTGACGACGTCGGCGATCGGCTGGGCCACCGACAGCGTCAGCTGGCGATAGGCCGACAGGTCGAAGTTCTCGACGATGCGACCGGCGTAGAGGCGACGCAGCTGGGCGGTCACCTTCTTGCCGACGCAGACGATCTTCACGTCCTTGCCCTGGGCGATCAGCCCGTCGATGTGGGCGCGGGAAGCGCGCACGATCGACGAGGTGAAGCCGCCGGCGAGACCGCGGTCCGCCGCGGCCACCACCACCAGGTGACGGTCGTCGCGGCCGGTGCCGGCCAGCAGCGCCGGAGCGCCGTCGCCCGACACGCCGGTCGCGAGGTTGGCGATGACGCTGGCCAGACGCCGGGCGTACGGACGGGCGGCTTCAGCCGCGTCCTGGCTCCGGCGCAGCTTGGCAGCCGCCACCATCTGCATCGCCTTCGTGATCTTTTGCGTCGCTTTGACGCTCGAGATCCGATTGCGCATTTCCTTCAAGCTGGCCATTCGGCGCTACTCTCTCCGAGCGGTTCCGAGGGGGCTTAGGCGAAGGTCGACGAGAAGCTGTCGAGCGCGCTCTTCAGCGACGCTTCCAGGTCCTTGTCGAGGGCCTTCTTGGTGGCGATGCCGGTCAGCAGGTCCTGGTGGGCGCTGTGCAGGCGGGCCAGGAACTCGGTCTCGAAGCGACGCACCGACGAGGTCGGGATCTTGTCGAGATAGCCGCGGGTGCCGGCGTAGATCACGCAGACCTGCTCTTCGACCGACAGCGGCGCGTATTGCGGCTGCTTCAGCAGCTCGGTCAGGCGCTCGCCGCGAGCCAGCATCTTCTGGGTCGAGGCGTCCAGGTCCGAGCCGAACTTCGCGAAGGCGGCCATTTCGCGATACTGGGCGAGTTCGCCCTTAATCGGACCGGCGACTTGCTTCATGGCCTTGATCTGGGCCGACGAGCCGACGCGCGACACCGAGATGCCGACGTTCACGGCCGGGCGGATGCCCTGGTAGAACAGGTCGGTTTCCAGGAAGATCTGGCCGTCGGTGATCGAGATCACGTTGGTCGGGATGTAGGCCGACACGTCGTTGGCCTGGGTTTCGATGATCGGCAGAGCCGTCAGCGAGCCCGAACCGTTGTCTTCGTTCAGCTTGGCGGCGCGTTCCAGCAGACGGGAGTGCAGGTAGAACACGTCGCCCGGGTAGGCTTCGCGGCCCGGCGGGCGACGCAGCAGCAGCGACATCTGGCGGTAGGCGACGGCTTGCTTGGACAGATCGTCATAGATGATCAGGCCGTGCAGGCCGTTGTCGCGGAACCACTCGCCCATGGCGCAGCCGGCGAACGGGGCCAGGTACTGCAGCGGGGCCGGCTCCGAGGCCGAGGCCACGACGACGATGGTGTATTCCAGGGCGCCGTGCTCTTCGAGCGTCTTGACGATCTGGGCGACGGTCGAACGCTTCTGGCCGATGGCGACATAGACGCAGTAGAGCTTGGCGCTCTCGTCCTTGCCGGCGTTGGCGGCCTTCTGGTTCAGGATGGTGTCGATGGCGACGGCGGTCTTGCCGGTCTGACGGTCGCCGATGATCAGCTCGCGCTGGCCGCGGCCGACCGGGATCAGGGTGTCGATCGACTTCAGGCCGGTCTGCACGGGCTCGTGCACCGACTTGCGCGGGATGATGCCCGGGGCCTTCACGTCGACGCGGCGACGCTCGGTGTATTGGATCGGGCCCTTGCCGTCGATCGGCTCGCCCAGCGGGTTGACGACGCGGCCCAGCAGGCCCTTGCCGACCGGCACGTCGACGATTTCGCCGAGGCGGCGGACTTCGTCGCCTTCCTTGATCTCGGCGTCAGCGCCGAAGATCACGGCGCCGACATTGTCGCGCTCGAGGTTCAGGGCCATGCCCTTCACGCCGGCCTTCGGGAATTCGACCATCTCGCCGGCCTGGACGTTATCTAGACCGTAGATGCGGGCGATACCGTCGCCGACCGACAGAACTTGGCCGATGTCCGAGACGGCGGCTTCCTCGCCGAAGTTGGCGATCTGCGACTTGAGGATGGCCGAAATTTCGGCGGCGCGGATGTCCATGGCTGGGTCGGGCTCTTTCTTAGGGCTCTCTGCGTACGTACGTTTTTTGCGCGGTTATACGCTTAGGCGCGCTTGAGGGCGAATTTCAGGGAATCGAGCTTCGAACGGAGCGAAGCGTCGAACAGACGGGAACCGACGCGCACCTTGACGCCGCCCAGGATGGACGGGTCGACGCGGGTCGAGATTTCGGGGGTCTTGCCGAGCGCCTCGGAGACGCCGGCGGTGACGGCCTTCAGCTGGGCGGCGGTCAGCGGGGCGGCCGAGATGACCTCGGCGGCGACCACGCCGCGGTGCTTGGCCGACAGGGCGACGAAGGCGTTGATCGCGCCGACCAGCTCGATGGCGCGGCCGTTGGAGGCGATCAGGCCCAGGAACTTGGCGGTCAGGATGTCGAAACCGGCCTTCACGGCGACGGCGGTCAGGCCCTTGGCCTTGTCCTCGGCCGAGAACGCGGGCGAGTCGATCAGACGGCGCAGGTCGGCGCTGTCGGCGATCAGACCCTTGAGGTCCTTCAGGTCGCGCTCGACCTTCGCCAGGTTGCCGCCTTCGATCGTCAGTTCGAACAGGGACTGCGCATAACGCTGACCCGCATCCGTCGCCTTGGTTTCTTCCGCCACTTGTTCCGCCCGGTGTGCGTTGCAATCGCCGCGGAAGAGAAGCTGCCCCCTCTTCCCGGCTTAAAGACTTGATCGCGCTTGAGAAAAGCGCACGGGCGGCCCGCGCATTCACGCTGCCCTTCCCGAAGCCCGGCGCCTGATAACACGGGGTGTTCGCAGTCGCAACCAAGCCGAGACGATCGCGTTCGGCCAAGTTTCGGAAAAAAGCCGTTTATCCGTCAGACGTTGACGCGGCGGAATACGCCGGAGGCCGAGCCGGCCAGGGCGCCGCCCGGCGTACGGGCCTCGGCCTGGGCGAACACCAGACTGCGAGTGGCCCGTTCGATCCAGCCGCGCAGGGCAAGGTCGCCGCCTTCTCCCTGGCCATAATCGACGGTCAGCGACACCGGCGCGGCGTCGGAACCGGCGGCTTCCTTGAGGGCGTCTTCCAGCAGGGCGGCGATCGACTGGGTCATGGGCGACACTTAACTCCCGGACGGACGAAAGAAAAAGGCGGCGGAACAAGCCCGCCGCCCTGTCAGGCGATGATCGAGGAAAACAGCCGGAGGCGACGAGCCTCCGGTGTTGGAGAGGCCTCAGGCGGCCTTGGCCGAAGCGTTGCAGCGCTCCAGCTCGTCGGCGGCCAGGGCCTTGGCGTCGCCGCCGAAGGCCGAGACGCGGCCGGCTTCTTTCACCAGCGCCTTGCACGAGGCGACGCTGAGGGCCCGCGACGGCGCCGAGGCGGCGACGCAGGCGGCGTCTTCGCAGACGAAGACCGCGCCGCCGGCGACGATCTTGGTCTTGGCGGAGACGGGTTTTTCGAGAGTGACCGCCAGGCGGCCGTCGGCCAGGGCGGGGGCGGCGGCGAGCGCGCAAACGGACAGGGCGGCGACAGCCGCCAGGGCGCGGAGCTTCATGGGAAAAGCCCTCCAGCTTCGGGGATGATGGAAAGATCGATGATCGGCGCGTAAGCTGTACTGGCCGTCGGGATGCGAGGGACACGTCTCTTGCCCAGACTTCTCTGGTGAAAGACTGGCGTCGGTATCCCCACCGACGCCGCGCAACCGAACTAAGCACTGCTTAGATATCAGCGTTCAGAAATAGCGCAAGCGCGTTTTTGTTCGCGTGCGCATATTTTATCGAAACGGAGGTTTCCGGGTGCTGGTCGCCCGGTTCGCCCCCCCCTCTCCTCCGCCCTTGTGGCGGGAATGACGGGAAGTTGGGGTTTGGCGGCCGCGAGGCCGAAACTTCAGAGCCCCAGGATCGAGTCGATCCGGCTTTCGGCCCGGGCGTGGATCTCGCGCTGCTCGACCATGCCCTCCATGCGGGCGTAGCGGCCGTCCTTGCCGGCCTTGCGGCGCAGGCCGTCGGCGGTGACCAGCACCGGCGGGCGGCGGGCGTCGGTCAGGCCGCCCAGCAGGGCGGCGAACACCGCCCCGACCGCGGCGGCGGCCACGGGGCCGGCGAAGTCGATCAGGGTCTCGCCGAACACGGCGTGCATCTGCAGCAGCAGGTGCTCGCGATTGACCTGGTGCGACAGGATCTGCAGCGACCAGGCCGCCACGCCCTGCACCACGCCGGCCAGCACGACCGCGATCACCACCCCCACGAAGCGGGGGCGCCAGAAGAGCCCGAGCAGGGCTCCCAGGAACGCGAAGGCGACCAGCAGGATCATGGAAGGAAACTAAGACCCTCCTTTCTCAAAGTCCGGTTAAGAGCCCGCCGCGGCAGGACGTCGCGATCGGGGGGCTTGGACGCCTCTTCCGGCTTACGCACGCGTGATCTTTCCCAACCGAAATTTCCGGCCTACGGTGCAGGCAATTCAAACTAACGTTTAAACAGGGAAGAAGCGCCATGCGCGAAGCGGTCATCGTCTCTTACGCTCGGACCGGTCTGGCCAAGTCCGTCCGCGGCGGCTTCAACAACACCCACGGCGCGGCCATGGCCGGCCACGCCATCCAGCACGCCGTCAGCCGCGCCGGCCTCGACGGTCCGGAAATCGAGGACGTGGTGCTGGGCTGCGGCGGTCCCGAAGGCGCCACCGGCATGAACGTGGCCCGCAACGCCGCCATCTGGGCCGGCCTGCCGGTCACCACCTCGGGCCAGACCGTCAACCGCTTCTGCTCGTCGGGCCTGCAGGCCATCGCCACCGCGGCCAACTACGTCCGCAACGACGGCGCCGCGGCGGCGATCGGCGGCGGCGTGGAGTCGATCTCGCTGGTCAACGCCGGCGGCCACATGAACCGCTTCCACATCACCGAAGAAAAGCTGATGCGCGAGAAGCCCGCGCTGTGGATGGCGATGATCGACACCGCCGACATCGTGGCCAAGCGCTACAACGTCAGCCGCGAATACCAGGACGAATATTCGCTGCGCAGCCAGCAGCGGATCGCCGCCGCCCAGGCCGCCGGCCTGTTCGACGACGAGATCGTGCCGATGGCCACCAAGATGAAGGTGGTCAACAAGGAGACCAAGGAAGAGAGCCTGGTCGACTACGTGGTCAGCAAGGACGAGTGCAATCGTCCGGAGACCACCCTGGAGGGCCTGGCCAAGCTGGAGCCGGTCAAGGGCCCGGGCAACTTCGTCACCGCAGGCAACGCCAGCCAGTTGTCGGACGGCGCAGCCGCCGTGGTGGTGATGGAAGCCAAGGAGGCCGCCCGCCGCAACCTCGAGCCGCTGGGCCTGTTCAAGGGCTTCGCCATCGCCGGCTGCGAGCCCGACGAGATGGGCATCGGCCCGGTCTTCGCCGTGCCGCGCCTCCTGGAACGCCACGGCCTGAAGGTCGACGACATCGACCTGTGGGAGCTGAACGAGGCCTTCGCGTCGCAGTGCCTCTACAGCCGCGACCGCCTGGGCATCGATCCGGAGAAGTACAACGTCAACGGCGGCTCCATCGCCATCGGCCACCCCTTCGGAATGACGGGCGCCCGCTGCGCCGGCCACCTGCTGCTGGAAGGCAAGCGCCGCAAGGCCAAGCTCGGCGTGGTGACCATGTGCATCGGCGGCGGGATGGGCGCGGCCGGTCTGTTCGAGATCTTCTGAGGTCGGGCTCGGCGATGCTCCCCCTCTGGGGGAGCTGTCGCGGAGCGACTGAGGGG